>CAXRES010000256.1:0-17117 GCA_964229575.1 Alphaproteobacteria bacterium | reverse complement strand
CGCTGACCGCGATCCCGGCCAGATCGAAGGCCATCACCTGGGTTTCGGACTTCATGCCCGGCATGGCGATGCAGGAGGTATTGCAAAGACGCGGCGCGCCCGCGCCGATGATCGCGGCGCGCCGGCTGGCGCCGCGCACGGCCGACTCGATCCTGTCGCGAAGCGTGGCGAGGCGCGAGGCTTCGCGGCCATCGGCGAGTTCCTTACGCGCGGCGGCGGCGGCGGCACCGAAGCCGGCGATGCCCGCGACGTTTTCGGTACCGGCCCGCAGGCCGCGCTCCTGCCCGCCGCCCGCAACCAGCGGGGCAAGGGAGAGCCCCTCGCGGCGCGCCAGCGCGCCGACACCCTTGGGGCCGCCGATCTTGTGGGCGGAAAAGCTCATCAGGTCGCAACCGAGGGCGTCGAAGTCGATGGCGATGCGCCCTGCCGCCTGAACCGCGTCGACATGGACGAGCGCGCCCGCCCGCCGGGCCAGCGCCACCACCTCGCGCACCGGCTGGATGACGCCGGTCTCGTTGTTGGCATACATGACCGAGACGAGGGTCGGGCCGCCTTCGGCGGGCTCGTCCAGCGCCTCTTCCAGCGCATCGAGATCGACGACACCCTCGCGCGACACCGGCACGAAGGCGAAGCCGCCGCGCCGTTCGGCGGCCGGGCGCAGCACCGAGGCATGCTCGATCGCCGAAACGACGACGCGCCCGGGCCGCAGGCCCGCCAGCGCCAGGTTGTTCGCCTCCGAACCGGAACCGGTGAAGGTGAGGCGCTCGGGCGCGGCGCCTGTCAGCCGGGCGATATCCTCGCGCGCCGCTTCCACCACGGCGCGCGCCGCCCGGCCCTCGGCATGAACCGAAGACGGATTTCCGGGCAGCGCCAAAGCGTCGAGCATCGCGGCGCGCGCTTCGTTGCGTACGGGCGACGTGGCGTTGAAATCGAGGTAATGGCGCGTCGAAGCGGCCACGCGATAAATCCTTGCCGGCGGCGGTTGGAACGGTCGACGCTATTCGGCAGCCGGCGCCGCGTTGCGGTAGATGACACCCGACATGCCGAGCACCTTCTGGGTAGCGACGTCGGCGAGCGTCACGGCGCTCAGGAACAGATGGATGTGATTGGACAGTTCCTCCCACAGGTCGTGGGTCATGCAGCGGCCCTTGTTGCCCTGACAGCTGAGCGGCGAGCCCGGCGTGCAGCGCGTGGCGCGGATCGGCTCGTCCACGGCGACGATGATATCGGAAATACGCACCGTGTCGGCCGAACGGGACAGCAGGTAGCCGCCGCCCGGGCCGCGCACCGAACGCACCAGGCCGCCCTTGCGCAGCTTGGCGAAAAGCTGTTCGAGATAGGACAGCGAGATTTCCTGTCGCTCGGCGATTTCAGCGAGCGACAGCGGCTTCTCGCCGCCGTTGCGCGCGAGGTCTGCCATCGCCATCACGGCGTATCGTCCCTTCGTGGTCAGCTTCATGGCTCTCTCCGCGATCGAAGCAGCAGTTCGCCGCCGCGACCGTCGCGGCGGCAGCACCCGACATCAGGCACCCGTCTTGCCTGTCCGAGCGGCGCCCGGCGCCGCGTCCCGCCCGGCCTCGGTGGCGGCGAGCCGCTGCTCGAGGTCGTCGACCCGGCGCTGCAACACCGAAGCCTGTTCGCACAGGCTGTCGATCGCCTTGGCAAGCGGATCGGGCATTTCGCCGTTCTGCGTGCCATAGGCGCTGAATTCGACCGGAACCTTCTCGGTCACCACCTTGGGGCGCGGCTGGACGGGTCGCGCCGGGATTCCGACCATGGTGACGCCGTCGGGCACGTCCTTGATGACGACGGCATTGGCGCCGATGCGCGCGCCGGGGCCGACGATGATCGGGCCCAGCACCTGGGCGCCCGCGCCCACCACCACGCCGTTGCCCAGCGTCGGATGGCGCTTGCCGTCGTGCAGCGCCGTGCCGCCCAGCGTCACGCCCTGGTACAGGGTGACATCATCGCCGATTTCGGCGGTCTCGCCGATCACCACGCCCATGCCGTGGTCGATGAAAAAGCGCCGGCCGATAGCGGCGCCGGGATGAATCTCGATTCCCGTCAGAAAGCGCGCCAGATGCGAAACCCAGCGCGCCAGCCCGCGCCAGCCCCAGCCCCACAGGCGGTGCGACAGGCGGTAAAAGACCAGGGCATGGAAACCGGGGTAGCTGAACACCACATCAAAGCGCGTCTTGGCGGCGGGGTCGCGCGCCAGGACCGAATCGATGTCCTCGATCAGATGCTTGAAAACCATGATGGTCTTTGTGCTATGTTGCCGCCCGCCCGAGCATGTCGGCAGGGCTCTGAAAACCCACAGGTTCTATCAGGTATTGGGGCGAACTTAAAGGTCAGCCTCGCATTAAACCCGTATTTTTTTTGTCCTTACCCCGCGAAAATCGGGTCCAGGGGACGCAAAAACCCGGTAAACCAGCGCGATTGCAGGTGAGTAGATGCCAGAAGTGATTTTCACCGGCCCAGAGGGGCGCCTCGAAGGCCGGTATTTCCAAAGCAAAATCGAAAACGCGCCGGTCGTCTTGCTGCTTCATCCCCACCCCCAGGGCGGCGGAACGATGAACAACAAGGTTGTCTATAACCTTTTCAATACGTTCACCCAGCGCGGATTTTCGGCGCTCAGGTTCAACTTCCGCGGCGTCGGCCGCTCCCAGGGCCGCTTCGACAACGGCCAGGGAGAACTGGCGGACGCCGCTGCCGCGCTCGACTGGGTACAGGCGCACAATCCCGACGCGGCTGGCTGCTGGATCGCCGGCTTTTCCTTCGGCGCGTGGATCGGCATGCAACTCCTGATGCGCCGGCCCGAGATCGAGGGCTTCATTTCCGTCGCCCCGCCGGCCAACCTCTACGATTTCTCCTTCCTCGCCCCCTGCCCGGCCGACGGCCTGATCGTCCACGGCGACGGCGACGACCTGGTGCCGATCGATGCCGTCAAGGCACTGGCGACCAAGTTGTCGGCCCAGCGCGACATCACGGTGAAGCACACCAACATTCCCGGGGCCAACCACTTCTTTCAGGAAAAGCTCGAGGAGCTCAACCGCGTCGTCGGCGCCTATGTCGACGAGGCGCGGCGCAGCACCGACGCGGTTCGCAAGGCGAGCTAGACCTTGCCCGCCGCCGCCGTCGGCGGCAGATCGAGGCGCCCGCCGGTTACCGCCGCGCGGGCGCCGGTCGTTTCGGGCAGGCTGAGGGCCAAGCCGCGCCGGCTGCGCACCGCGAGATAGGCGAAGGCTTCGGCCTCCAGCGCATCGCCGTTCCAGCCCACATCTTCGACCGGCGATACGGGCACGCCGAGCGCGCGCGAGAGACCGGCGAGAAGCACCGGATTGTGCCGCCCGCCGCCGGTTGCGAGAAATCGCCGTGCCGGTTGCGGAAAGTGCCTTGTCCCGAGGGCGACGGCTTCCGCCGTGAAGGCGGTCAGCGTCGCCGCGCCGTCGGCCGGGCTCAGGCCGGAAAGATCGACGGTAAATTCGTTGCGGTCGAGCGACTTGGGCGGCCGGCGGGCGAAATAGGGACCGGCGAGAAACTGCGCGAGGCGCATCGCATCCACCCGCCCTGCCGCGGCCAGCCGTCCATCGACGTCGCACGGCTTGCCGGTATGGGCGAGCGCCCAGTCGTCGATCAGCGCATTGCCCGGCCCCGTATCGAAGGCGAGCAGGCGCGGCGCACCATTGGCGGCGGACGGGCCGATCCAGGTGACGTTGGCGACGCCGCCCAGATTGAGCACCGCGACCGGCAGGTCGAGCTGCGCCGCCCGCGCGCGCGCCAGGTGGTAAAGCGGAACCAGCGGCGCGCCTTCGCCGCCGGCCGCCATATCGGCGCTGCGGAAATCGCTGACCACCGGCGCCGCCGACAGGCGAGAAAGCAACGCGCCGTCGCCGATCTGACGCGTGCGGCCGTCCTGCGGCCGATGCCAGAGCGTATGACCGTGGAAACCGATGACGCGGATCGAGCGGGGATCGCCGCTCCAGCGGCGCACCAGCGAACCGATCGCCGTCCAGTGCCGCTCGGTCAGCTGCTGCGCGACTGCGGCGACCAGCGCATCGTCGCCGGGATCGGCGATGGCGGCCGACAGGCGGCGGCGGAAGATTTCGTCGTAGGCCAGCGTCAGCGCCGGGCCGACCTCGGCCACCACATCGCCGTCGGTACGCAGGAGGGCGACGTCGACGCCATCCATCGAGGTGCCGCTCATGGTGCCGACGGCCCACACCGCCCGCCCGGGCCTGACGTCGCGCACCTCGGCCTCGCCGTTCAATTTGTCCAGTCCTTCCGATCGTGCTAAAGAGCCGATCTTGCTAAACAGCGCCTCAACGCGGAAAATCCCGCGCGAAACAAGCAGACTCCACGCCATGCCCACGGTCAAGAGCCAATTCCTCAACACCCTCGTCGAACGCGGCTTCGTGCACCAGTGCACGGACATGGAAGCGCTCGACGCCCGGCTGGGCAAGGGAGTCGCCGTCGGCTACATCGGCTTCGACTGCACGGCATCGAGCCTGCACGTCGGCTCGCTGGTGCCGATCATGCTGCTGCGCCACCTGCAGAAAAGCGGCCACAAGCCCATCGTCCTGATGGGCGGCGGCACCACCAAGGTGGGCGATCCGTCGGGCAAGGACGAAAGCCGCCAGCTTCTGTCCGAAGAGACGATCGCCGCCAACAAGGCCGGCATCCAGAAGATCTTCGACCGCTTCCTGTCGTTCGGAACAGGCGCCGCCGACGCCATCATGCTGGACAACGCGGCATGGCTCGACGAACTCAATTACATCTCCTTCCTGCGCGATTATGGCCGGCACTTCTCGGTCAACCGCATGCTCGGATTCGAATCGGTCAAGCTCCGGCTCGAACGCGAGCAGCCGCTCAGCTTTCTCGAATTCAACTACATGATCCTCCAGGCCTACGATTTCCTGGAACTGGCCCGGCGCCACGACTGCTGCCTTCAGATGGGCGGCTCGGACCAGTGGGGCAACATCGTCAACGGCGTCGAGCTGACCCGCCGCGTGATCGAGCGCGAGGTGTTCGGCCTCACCAGCCCGCTGATCACCACGGCGGCCGGCGAGAAGATGGGCAAGACCGCGCGCGGCGCGGTGTGGCTGTCGGACGACCGGCTCGCGCCCTACGACTACTGGCAGTTCTGGCGCAACACCCAGGATGCCGACGTCGGCCGCTTCCTGCGCCTGTTCACCGAACTGCCGCTCGATGAAATCGCCAGGCTCGAAAAGCTGGCGGGCGCGGAGATCAACGAGGCCAAGAAGGTCCTGGCGCTGGAAGCGACGACCCTCGTCCACGGCAGGACGGCGGCCGAGGCCGCGGCCGAAACCGCGCGCAGAACCTTCGAGGAAGGCGCCGTCGGCGACGATCTTCCGGTCGTCGTCCTCGACGATCCCGCGGGCAAGTCGGTGATCGCGGCGGTGGCCGCCGCGGGCTTCGCCAAGTCGAACAGCGAGGCGCGCCGGCTGGTCCAGCAGGGCGCCGTGCCGCTCGACGGCGCAAACATCGCCGATCCCACTTTCGTCATCATGCCGCGCGCGGGCGAAGGTCGGCTCGTCGTCGGCAAGACGCGCGTCGCCCGGATCATCAGCAAATAGTCAGGGGGCCGGTTCCGCCGCCGCGGGCGCGGGCGTTCCCGATGGGGGCGCCGCCAGCCGCGCGGGCGCTTCGGCATCCTTTGCCCCGGAACCCCCGGGCGCCGCCTTCCTGACCGGCGCCTTCTTCGGTTCATCGAAGATGTTGAACAGGCCGCGCAGGAAGCCCGGCGTCAGCGTCGCCAGCGGATTGATGGCGACGTCGGGGTTGTCGATCGGCCCCCGCATCGAATAGGTGGCGGCGAAAAGACCGGAGCCTTTTTCGGGCACCAGAATCTTGCCGATCAGCGGCAGGTCGCCGAACACGGAGTTCAGCGTATAGGCGGGCACCAGAGTCCCCGTCAGATTCATCGTATCCTTGTCGAGGTCGATGCGTCCGGCCGCCGTGAAACCGACGGCCGAGCCGTGCGCCCGGCCGTCCTTGATCTCGAGATCGTCGCCGGTCTTGATGAAGGGCACGTCGGCGCGGTCGAAGCTGATGCCCTTGCCCGACAGCGTGTCGAGCATGCCGGTGAGCGACGCCACCGCCAGCAGCTTGGCGAGGAACGGCGCCTTTTCCATGTTGTAGCTGCGCACCGCGAAGTGCCCGGCGAGCGGCCGGCCCGGCTTGCCGTCGTCGTAGGTTCCTTCGATGTTGAGCGTGCCGCCGACCCTGTTGTCGGTGATGTCGAAGGCCTTGAGCGCGGCGCCGGCGTCGGCCGAGGCGATCTTGAGCCGCCGCGCGCCCCCGGCGCGCGCGATGGTCATGGTGAGCGGCGTCGCCCTGGCGCCGACCGTCCCGTTGATGTCCATCGCCTGCCAGTCAACGGTATCGCGCCGCAGGCTGCCCGAGATGCCGGAGATCACGGCATTGGGCGCGGCGCGCACCGTATCCAGCCGGAAGCGGATGTCGAGCGGCCGCTTCGGCTTGCCGTCGTCCTTCTGCGCGAGGAAGAAGCGGATGTCGGCCTGCTTGCCCGACACATCGAGCGCGAGCGTATCGTCGGGACGGAAGACGCCGCGCGCGCGGTAATCGTTGCCGGTGAACACCAGACGTCCGAAGTCGAAGGCGGCGATGGATTTGCCGTCCGCGGCGAGCGTGATCGAACCCGCCGTGTCGAGATCGCCCGCGCGGATCGTCAGGTCGTCGATCCTGCGCACCTTTTCGTCCTCGATGGACAGGCGCAAGCGGGCGAAACCCGAAGTGCCCGCCGCCTTCGTCCAGCCGAGGTCGGCGAAGGCGAGCGCCGCGTCCTTGACGTCGACGGATCCCGCGATCGACATGCGGCGCTTGTCGTGCCTGGTGATGATCAGATCGGCGCCGGCCGGCCCCTTCACATAGGGGTCGAGAAAATCGAGACCGAACCTGGCCCGCGCCGCGTCGTCCACCACGCCTTTTACGTCGTAGCGCGAGATGAAGCTCGCGCCCGAATAGAAATTCTCCGTCCACTTGAGGCTCGCGGGCACGCCGCCGAGCCTGGCCGTGCCGCCGACATCCATGCCGCGTTTGTCCAGCCTGAGCGTCAGGTCGCCGACGGTAAGGTCGTTGCCGAGAGCCACCCCAGGCAGCGCCACGCCGCGCAAGTTTGAAGCGGCGACGATCTGCATGTGGTCGAACTTGAGGTCCTTGCGCAGCGGGAACTTGAGCACCAGGCGCGTGGCACCCGTCCCCTTGATGTCGGCGGCCTTGATGCCGAGGTTCTTCACGAGGTCGAGGCGCGGATGTTCGAGGATGCGCACGACGTCGCCGACGGGCCCGGCCGCGACGAACTCCATATCCATGAGTTCGATCCCCGTGTCGAGATCGAAGGTGCGGAACCTGCCTTCGGTCACCCGCAGGCCCGCCAGGCGCCCGTCGGCCGTGACGAACTCGATCGCCGCGGGGCTGAGGACGGCGCGGCCCGACACGCCGGTCACCGGCGGCAGCGGGCGCAGGTAATGAATGTCGAGGCCGGAGAAGTCGAAACCGCCGTCGAGCTTCGCCACCTTGACGTCGGCAAGGTTGCCGGCGGCGTCCTCACGCGCCTCGATCTCCGCCGTCAGGCGCAGTTCGCGCACGCCGCCCTTCTCGATATTGGCAAGCACCCATTCGCGCCCGCCCGGCGCCACGTCCCTAGGCCACAGGCGGCGGAGATCGTCGGTCGCAACGTCGCGGGCGCCGGCTTCCAGCTTCAGGGCGAGGCGGCCATCCTTGCGGTCCGCCGTTCCCGACAGGGCGATGCGCGGGCCGTTGAAGTCGGCGGTGAAGGCTTCCAGCACGAAACGGTTGAGGCCGTCGTTGGCGTGCGCCTTGATCGCGGCGCGCAACAGGTTGACCGGCGCATCGAAGTGTCCGGCCGATTTGATCGTTCCCGCACCCGCTGCGACGTCCACGGAAAATGCGCGCAGGCGGCCGTCCAGCGTGAAGCGTGCCTGCACGCTGCCTTCGAGCGGGAACTGCGCGGCGCCGAGCGGCTCCAGCGCCGGGGCAAGGCCGGCGAATTCGGCCGGGGTCAATTCGTCGAAGCGGGCGACGACGTCGATCGATTTTTCCACCGGGTTGAAGCCGCCCGCCATGTTGATGGCGGCGCTCTTGTCCCCGGCGACGAGGTTGAGACGCGCGTTGCCGCCGATGCCGCCGCGATCGCGGGTGAGTACGATGTCGCTGCCCGGCGCCATCAGCAGCACCTTCGAATGCTGATCGTCGAACACGAACTCGGCATTCAGCAGGCTGACCGTGGTGAGATAGCCGAGCGGGCCCTTGCGGTCGGGCGGCCCGATCAGGTGCGAGATCACCTCGGCCGTGAGCGCGCCGGCCAGCCGCGATTGCTCGTCCACCTGCCCCGGCGCGCCCGGAGCGGGAGCGGGTGCGGCACCGGCGCGCGCAGGAACATCCTTCGAATCGCCGAAGGCGAAGGCGCCGTCGGGCTTGCGCACGACGGTGAGCCTGGGGCCCACCAGCGACAGGCGCGTCGGCGCGATCCTGCCATCGAACAGCGCCCGCAGGGAGAAGCTCACCGAAAGATCGGGAATGAACGCCTGTTCGGCGCCGTCGGCGGCCTTGACGGAAACATCGGCGAGCTGGATGTCGATGGTGCGGTCCCAGCCCGCCCAGTTCATCACCGTCTTGCCGACCGAAACCCTGATCGAACCGTCGTCGGCGGAAAGTCCCCTCTCGACATAGGGGGTGAGGAAGTCGAGCGCGATCGGGCCGTAGCTCAGCCGCGCACCGGCCAGCACCAGCAATACGGTGAATCCGGCGATGACGACACCGACGAATTCCAGGGTGATTTTCAGGCTACGCTTGACCACGCCGCGCCCCGTCTCCCGCGCTCTTGACCCCTCCCGTGAGTTCGCGCAGTGTGCGGCAAAACTGTGTCACTGGAAAGGCGACTGGTGAGCTTTTTATACGATCCCGACGCTTTGCCACGCCCCGCGGACGAGGCCGCCGCCGAAAACGGCTTGGCGCGCTGGGCCGAGGCGGCCGCCCGCGTGCCGCCGCAAGCCCTGCCCTTCGCGCCCGCCGATCTTCCGAACGGGCCCGCCGGTCGCGCGCTGCTCGCCGCCGTGTTCGGCAACAGCCCGTTCCTCTCCGACTGCATCCTGCAGGACCCGGCGACGCTCTGCGCCATTGCCGCCGAGGGGCCCGAGGCCGTCTTCGAACGCGCCATCGCCGAGGCGGCGCCGGCGCGCGAGCGCGACGAGGCGGAAACCATGGCGGCGCTCCGCCGCGCGCGGCGCAAGGTGGCGCTTGCCGTGGCGCTCGCCGATATCACCGGCGCCTGGGACGTGTTCAGGGTCACGGGCGCGCTGTCTCGATTTGCCGACACGGCGCTGGCCGGCGCGCTCGCCACGCTGCTCTGGCGGGCCGCGGCGCAGAACGAAATACGCCTCGCCGACGAAGCGAATCCCGCCGCGCAGGCGGGACTGTTCATCCTTGCGCTCGGCAAGCTCGGTGCATTCGAACTCAACTATTCGAGCGACATCGATCTTATCGCCTTCTACGACGCCGAGCGCCTCGACTACATCGGCCGCCAGTCGCCGGCGCAGTTCTACATCCGCACGGTGCAGGGCCTCGTCAAGATGCTGGAAAGCCGCACCCGCGACGGCTACGTCTTCCGCACCGACCTGCGCCTGCGTCCCGATCCCGGATCGACACCCGTTGCGATCTCCGTTCGCGCCGCCGAAACCTATTACGAAAGCACCGGCCAGAACTGGGAACGCGCGGCGATGATCAAGGCGCGCGTGGCTGCCGGCGACACGATCGCGGGCGGCGCTTTCCTCGGCGCGCTCAGGCCCTTCCTGTGGCGCAGAAATCTCGACTTCGCCGCCATCGAGGATATTCATTCGATCAAGCGCCAGATCAACGCGCACCGCGGCGGCGGCAGGATCGCGGTCGCCGGGCATAACCTCAAGCTCGGTCGCGGCGGCATCCGCGAAATCGAATTCTTCGGCCAGACCCAGCAACTGATCTGGGGCGGGCGCGTGCCCGAATTGCGCACCGCGGCGACACGCGACACGCTGGCGGCGCTCGCCCGCGAAGGGCGCATCAGCGAGGAAACGGCCCGCGAATTGACCGAATCCTACGTCTATCTCCGCCGCGCCGAACATCGCCTGCAGATGATCGACGACCGGCAGACCCACAGCGTGCCGGAAGCCCCCGCGGAAGTCGCGCGCTTCGCCACCTTCCTCGGCTACCCCGACACCGAAGCCTTCGCCGCGGAACTGACGGCGCATCTTTCGCGCGTCGAGGGCCATTACGCGCGCCTGTTCGAGGAAGCCCCGACCCTCTCCGCCGCCGGCAATCTGGTCTTCACCGGCGGCGAGGACGATCCCGAAACCCTCAAGACGCTCGCCGGCATGGGCTTCACCGACGTTTCCATGATCGCCGACCGGGTACGCAACTGGCATCGGGGGCGTTTTCGCGCAACGCGCAGCGCGCGCGCCCGCGAACTGCTGACGGAACTCATGCCGGGCCTGCTGTCGGCGCTCGGCAGGACGGCCAATCCGGATGCCGCCTTCCGCCATTTCGACCAGTTTCTCGCCGGTCTGCCTGCCGGCGTGCAGATTTTCTCGCTCTTTCTGTCAAACCCGGGGCTGATGACGCTGGTGGCCGAGATCATGGGTTCGGCGCCCAGGCTGGCGATTCATCTTGCCGCCAATCCGTCGCTGCTCGACGGCGTGCTGACCGGGGACTTCTACGGTCCGATCGAAAGCCG
This sequence comes from Alphaproteobacteria bacterium, assembly GCA_964229575.1. Lineage (GTDB taxonomy): Bacteria > Pseudomonadota > Alphaproteobacteria > SMXQ01 > SMXQ01 > WHSO01. Next base: position 6,346 of record CAXRES010000256.1, on the reverse strand, counting down.
CGAACAGCTGCACAAGACGCTCGCCGCCGTACTCAGGAGCGCCGGCTTCTTCGAAGAGACCCTCGATCTGTCGCGGCGCTTCGCCAACGACCACAAGTTCAAGGTCGGCATGCAGATCCTGAAGGGCCAGCTCGATTGCGACGCGGCCGGCGCGGCGTTGACCAACCTCGCCGACGTGGTCCTGTCCCGGATGTTCGCCGTCGTGCGCGCCGATATCGAGGCGAGGCACGGCCGAATCGGTGAGCGCGGCATGTGCATCGTGGCGCTCGGCAAGCTCGGCGGGCGCGAAATCACCGAAGCGTCCGACCTCGATCTCCTGTTTCTCTACGACGATCCGCCCGCCGGAGCCGAGGACGAAAGCGCTTCGCGCTCGGACGGCAAGCGGCCGCTGGCGGCCAGCCAGTATTTCGCCCGCCTGTCGCAGCAGCTCATCACCTCCGTCTCGGCGCCGACCGCCGAGGGCAAGCTCTACGACGTCGACATGCGCCTGCGCCCGTCGGGCAACGCCGGGCCCATCGCCACCAGCCTGTCGGCCTTCGAGCAGTATCAGGCGACCTCGGCCTGGAACTGGGAACACATGGCGCTGACCCGCGCACGCGTCGTCGCCGGGCCCGACGATCTGGCCGGCCGGACGGCCGCCGCCATCCACGCCGTCCTCGTCGGCACGCGCGACCCGGCGAAGCTCAGGGCCGATGTACTCGACATGCGCGCGCGACTGGCCCGCGGCCACCCGCCGTCCTCGCCGTGGGATGTCAAATATGTGGCCGGCGGCCTGATCGACGTCGAGTTCATCACCCAGTACCTGCAATTGCGCCATGCCCATGAGCGGCCCGAGGTGCTGGACACCAATACCTGCGCGGCGCTGGGCAAGCTGGCAGAGGCCGGGCGGCTGGCGCCGGACGCTGCCGAATGCCTGATCCGCGCCAACCGGCTTTGGCGTACAATCCAGGGCATGCTGCGCTTCACCTATGAAGGCGCCTTCAACGAGGAAGCGGCGCCCGCCGGCCTCAAGCAGGCGCTGGCGCGCGCCGCAGGCGTGCCCGGTTTCGACGCCCTCAAGGCCGCGATGAACGACACCACGCGAAAGGTGCGCGAGATTTTCGTGTCGCTGATCGGCGACCCGGACACGGCGACGTCGCAGTGACGGCGCCGGAACAAGGCCCACATCAACGAAGGAGACCCACCATGACAGTGAAGGAAGGCGACAAGGCCCCCGATTTCAACCTCGAAACCGACGGCGGCGGCAAGGTCCAGTTGTCGAAGCTCAAGGGCAAGAAGGTCGTCGTTTATTTCTACCCCAAGGACGACACCCCGGGCTGCACCAGGGAAAGCTGCGATTTCCGCGACGGCCATCCGAAGTTCGAGAAGGAAGGCGTGGAAATCATCGGCATTTCCAAGGACAGCGCCGAAAGCCACGACAAGTTCAAGTCGAAGTACGACCTCAACTTCACCCTCGCTTCCGATCCCGACCTCAAGGCGATCAAGGCCTATGACGTATGGAAGGAAAAGAACATGTACGGCAACAAGACGATGGGCGTCGAACGCTCCACCTTCCTGATCGACGAAAAAGGCAACGTCGCCAAGGCCTGGCGCAAGGTCAGCGTGGAAGGCCACGCCGACGAGGTGCTGAAAGCGGCGAAGGACATCTGACCGCACGTCATCGGCGCGGCCTTCCATCCTTGCTTTGCCGCGCGCGAGCGCGGCGGCGGCCACGCCGACGAGGTGCTGAAAGCGGCGAAGGACATCTGACCGCACGTCATCGGCGCGGCATTCCCGGTGTGGAGTGCCGCGCTTTTCTTTTTTCCGACGAAACCTACTTTTCGGCAGGCCCGGCGGCGAAGGCCTGCACCTCGCACAGCATTTCGGGCCGCGCCAGTCCGGCGACGAATATCTTCGTCGAGGCCGGCCTGTGCGGCCCGAGCGCGCGCATGCGCGCCACGTCGTAGGCCGCCTGATCGACGCCCGCGACGAGATAGGACGTGTAGTGGATGATGTGCTCGGCCCCCATGCCGGCCTCGGCCAGCACCGAGAGCACATTGGCCCAGGCCACCGCCGCCTGGGCGGCGATCCCTTCGGCAATGCTGCCGTCGCCGTGCTGGCCGGTCTGCCCTGCAACGGCGACGAGGCGGCAGCCGGGCGCCGCCTCGATCCCGTGGCTGTAGTTCGGATTGGCGCGCAGATCCTGCGGCATCAGTTTGCGGTGCATGAGTGTCTCCCTCTTGCGTGATGACGAAATCCTATAGAATGGCGCGCGCCATGACCACGCCCTGCTTGAGCGAAGAGACTACCATCGCCGGCCGCGCCCGCGCAGTCCTTGCCGCCGCCGACCCGGCGGCGAAGGCCGTCCGCGCCCGCCGCCTGCGCGTCGATTTCGCTGCCGGTCGCATGGCTGCGCTCGGCACGGCGGGGGCGCCCGGCCGGCCGGCACGGCCCCACCGGCCGCAATTGCTGGCGCCGCGCGACATGCCCAGGCGCCGCGCAGGCCGCTCCGAAGCGGGGCGCGTGGCGCTGCTGCATGCGCTGGCCCACATCGAGCTCAATGCCGTCGACCTCGCCGTCGACATGGTCGCCCGGTTCGCGCCCGCGCTCGGCGATCCCGATTTCGTGCGCGACTGGCTTGACGTCGCCGCCGAAGAAGCGACGCATTACGACATGCTCGCCGCGCGGCTTGCCGATTTCGGCGCCGCCTACGGCGACCTGCCGGCCCATGACGGATTGTGGGAAGCCGCGGAAAAAACCGCCGACGACCTGCTCGCGCGCCTCGCCATCGTGCCGCTGGTGCTTGAAGCTCGCGGGCTCGACGTGACGCCCATGATGATCGAACGGATGGAGCGCTTCGGCGACGGCGAGACCGCGCGTCTGCTCGGCGTGATTTACCGGGAGGAAATCGGGCATGTGGCGACGGGGTGCAAATGGTTCGAGCGCGTCGCAACGAGACGCGGGCTGGAACCACGCGCGGCGTGGCTGGACCTGGTGAACGAACGCTTCAAGGGCGAACTCAAGCCGCCGTTCAACGATGCCGCCCGCGCCGCTGCCGGCCTGCCCGCCGACTGGTACCAGGCGACGACCGCCTGACTAGTCGAGATCGGCCACTTTCTTGGCAGCGCCGGTGACGCGCTGGCTGAGCGAGGCCGACATGAAGTCGTCGAGATCGCCATCGAGAACGCCCTGGGCGTTGCCCTTTTCCACGCCGGTGCGCAGGTCCTTGACCATCTGGTAAGGCTGAAGCACGTAGGAGCGGATCTGGCTGCCCCAACCGATCTCCGCCTTCTGGCCGCGAAAGGCGGCGGCCGCCTCTTCCCGTTTCTTCAGTTCCAGCTCGTAGAGGCGCGCGCGCAGCATGGAGAAGGCCGCCGCCCGGTTGCGGTGCTGGGAACGATCGGTCTGGCACGACACGACGATGTTGGTCGGAATATGCGTGATGCGGATCGCCGAGTCGGTCTTGTTCACATGCTGGCCACCAGCGCCCGAGGCGCGATAGGTGTCGATCCTCAGGTCCTTGTCGAGAATCTCGATCTCGATCGAATCGTCAACTTCCGGGTAGACCCAGACGCTGGCGAAGCTGGTGTGCCGGCGGGCCGCCGAATCGTAGGGCGAGATGCGCACCAGGCGATGCACGCCGCTTTCGGTCTTGAGCCAGCCGTAGGCGTTCATTCCGGCGACCTTGATGGTGCCCGACTTGATGCCCGCCTCTTCGCCGGCGCTTTCTTCGATATATTCGACCTTGTAGCCGTGGCTTTCGGCCCATCGCGTGTACATGCGCAGCAGCATTTCGGCCCAGTCCTGGGATTCCGTGCCGCCCGCGCCGGCGTGGACTTCGAGGAAGCAGTTGTTGGCGTCGGCCTCGCCCGAGAGCAGGCTCTCGATCTCTAGCTTGGCGGCGCGCTCACGCACGCCGGTAATCGCTTTTTCGGCGTCGGCGACCATGGCGGCGTCGTTCTCGGCCTCCGCCATTTCCAGAAGCTCGATGCTGTCCTTGAGTTCGCGCTCCAGCGCGTCGAAGCCGCGCAGGCTGGTTTCCAGCCGGGTGCGCGCGCGCATCACCTTCTGCGCTTCGGCCGGCTTCGCCCACAGAGCCGGATCTTCGGCGCGGACGTTGAGGTCGGCTAGATCCTTGATCGCCTTGTCGTAGTCAAAGATACCTCCTCAGCAGCGCAAGCGACTGCCTGGATTCTTCGACAAGGGTGGCGATTTCCGCACGCATGGCGATCTCCGGTGGAAAAGTCGCGCGCATCGAGACGGATGCGGCGTGAAATTTGCGCGCATCAAAACAGATGCGGGGTGCGCTGACAAGTTTGGATGTTCGCTGACGCGGCCCTAGTAGAGGCCGCGCGTGTCGGCCTTGCTCTTGCCGCCCGAGGCGAGCGGGCCGGAGCCGTCGAGAACGCCTTCGTCGCCGGTCGGCTCGGTGCCCGGCTTGAACGCCTCCAGGATCGCGCGCCGCTCGCCGGACCGGGCCAGCAGGCCGGTCTCGGGATTGACGCGCACCAGCCGGATGCCGGGCGGAATGCGGAACGGGATCGCCGGGCGATCCTTGAGCGCCGCTTCCATGAAATCCTTGAAGACGGGCGCTGCGACCGACGAGCCGGTTTCGGTCTTGCCGAGCGTCACCGGCTTGTCGAAGCCGACGAACACGCCGACCGCGAGGTCGGGCGAGAAGCCGATGAACCAGGCGTCAAGGCTGTCGTTGGTGGTGCCGGTCTTGCCGGCGAGCGGCTTGCCGATGGCGTTGATGCGCTGGCCGGTGCCGCGCTGCACGACGCCCTGCAGCATGGATACGATCTGATAGGCCGAACGCGAATCGGCGACCTGCGGACGATTGTCGGGCACCACGGGCACTTCGGCCGCTTCGCCCTCGCCCGCGCGGCAGCCCTGGCAGGTGCGCTCGTCGTGGCGGAACACGGTGCGGCCGTGGCGGTCCTGGATGCGGTCGATCAGCGTCGGTCCTATGCGCTTGCCGCCGTTGACCAGCATCGCATAAGCCGTGGTCAGCCTGAGCGGCGTGATCTCGCCGGCGCCCAGCGCCATCGACAGCGTCGGCTTCATCTTGTCGCCGATGCCGAACTTCCTGGCGTTTTCCACCACCTTTTCCATGCCGATAGTCTGCGCGAGGCGCACGGTCATCAGGTTGCGCGACTTCTCGATGCCAAGGCGCATGGTCGATGGGCCGTAGAAATGCTGGGCATAGTTCTGCGGCTTCCACAGGCCGAGGCCGGGACCCTGATCGATGACGAACGGCGCATCGAGAATGCGCGAAGACGGCGTGAAGCCGGAATCGAGGGCGGAGAGATAGACGAACGGCTTGAAGGCGGAGCCCGGCTGGCGTTCGGCCTGGGTCGCGCGGTTGAACTGCGAAGCGGCGAAGGAATATCCGCCGCTCATGGCAAGCACGCGTCCCGTGTGCGGATCGAGCGCGACGATGGCGCCTTCGACGGCCGGAATCTGGCGCAGGCTCCACGCCCCGTCCTGCCTCTTGTCGACCATGACGACATCGCCCGGCTTCAGCACCTGGCTCGCCGACTTGACGGGACCGCCGCGCCGCGCCTCATCCAGTGCCGTGCGCGCCCAGCCGAGATCGGCAAGCGGGATGCGCCCCCGAGAAGCATCGGTAAAGCCGATCACCGCCTCCCGGTCGCCCGAGTTCAGCACGACCGCCAGCCGCCACTCGCCGATGCCCTTGGGCGGCGGCACCTGGGCGAGCCGGCGCGCCCAATCGGCGCCCGGCGCCGGAATCTCCGACGCCGAGGAACCCGCCATGCCTTCGAGACGCGCCACCGGACCGCGCCAGCCGTGGCGCCGGTCGTAGGCGATCAGCCCTTCATGCAGCACGCGGTCGGCGATGGCCTGCAGATGCGGATCGAGCGTGGTGCGCACCGACAGCCCGCCGCGATAAAGCTGGTTCTGGCCATAGCGTTCCGACAGTTCGCGGCGCACTTCTTCGGCGAAGTATTCGGCGCGCGTCAGCAGCGTCGCCTCGCGCTCGCGCGTCATCAACGGCGCATCCCTCGCCGCCTTCGCCTGCTCCGCCGAAATGAAGCCCTCCTCCAGCATGCGGTCGATCACCCAGTCGCGGCGGCCCTTGGCGGCCCCGTGGTTGCGTACCGGATGGTAATTGCTCGGCGCCTTGGGCAGCGCCGCAAGGTAGGCCGCCTCCGCTACCGTGAGCTGGTCGAGCGACTTGTTGAAGTAGTTGAGCGCCGCCGCCGCGACGCCGTAGGAGCCGAAGCCGAGATAGATCTCGTTGAGGTACAGCTCGAGGATGCGGTCCTTGCTGTAGGCCTGCTCGATGCGGAAGGCGAGGATCGCCTCCTTGATCTTGCGGTCGATCGAGACCTCGTTGGTCAGC
>CAXRES010000255.1:0-7661 GCA_964229575.1 Alphaproteobacteria bacterium | reverse complement strand
GAAGCCGATGACGAACAGCGGCAGCGACAGGATGAGAATAGGAAGGGTGAAGCCGAAGCCGCCGATCAGCCTGGCCCCTTCGCCGAGCACGAGCTGGCCGAGGAAACCGCCGAGTCCGGCACGCAGCGACCATCCGGCAGGCGGCGCGAAGCCGGCGGCGCCCGCCGCGAGCAGGATCAGCGCGACGGGCAGCAAGGTGAGTCGCAGCCAGACCCGCGCCACGCCCTTGCCGACCAGGACACGATACCCCCAGAGAAGCAGCATCAGGGCGGGCAGAACGGCGGCAATCCCCATCGACTGGAGGCTCGCGTCGGCGACGGTGGCGCCGATCGGACCGAGCAGGTTGGCGACGGGCCCGTCGACCGCCTTGTTGCCGGACGGATCGGCGGGAGAAAAGCTCGCCAGCGCGGCGATCCCCGCGCCGCCGGCGGCAAGCAGCGCGAGGCCGCTCAGCTCCACCAGCCGGCGGCGCAGGAACTGCGTCACGCTTGCCGGCAGGAACGGCGACTTGCCTGCATCGGCCGACGAACGGGCCATTGGCTTTTCCCTCCGGTATTCAGTTCAACACCCGGCACAGGCGCGAAAGCGCCTCGCCGATGGTGTCGGGTTCATGGACCAGCGCCAGCCTGATATAGCGTGCGCCGGGCTTCTGCAACTCGGGCGCGTCGGGGCACAGGCAGGCACCGGGCAGGACGCGCAGACCGGCTTCCGCCCACAGGCGGCGCGCCGCCAGTTCGCCGTCGCCGACGTCGAGCCACAGGAAGAAACCGCCGTCAGGCCGGTAAAAGCCGTAGCGGCCGGCCAGCAGCTTTTCCGCCACATCGAAGCGAAGCCGATAGGCGGCGCGGGTGGCGGCGACGTGGTCTTCGTCCCGCCACAGACGTTCCGCAACCGTAACGATAGGCAGGGGCGTCTGGCAACTGGCGAAATTTCGCAACCTGGCGAAGTCGGCGATGGCCGTTGCCCCACCGGCGACAAAGCCCGAGCGCAGGCCGGGCGCGCTAGATCGTTTCGATAACGAATTGAATATCACCAGGTGTTCGAGCGCCTGGTCCCGCCGCGCCCCGAAGGAGGCGGCCGCTTCCAGCGCCCCCGGCGGGGCTTCGCGGTCGTAAATCTCCGAATAGCACTCGTCGACGGCAAGGATGAAGTCGTGGACCATAGCCATTTCGATAGCGGAACGAAGGTAATCCAGGCTGGCCGAGGTTCCCTGCGGATTGGACGGCGAGCAGAGATAAGCGACCGCCGTGCGGTCAAGCAGATCGGCGCCCAGGCTGCGGAAATCGGGCAGGAAGCGGGTCTCCGCCGTGGCCGGCATGAAGACCGGTTCGGCCCCCGCCATCACCGCCGCTCCGGCATAGACGTGATAGAGCGGATTGGGCACCAGCACCGCGGGGCGCGCCGGTGTTTCGCTGCCGCGCGACTTCGACTGCGGCACGCCGACCAGGGCGAACATGAAGATCGCCTCGCGCGTGCCCGAACAGGGCAGAACGTGGCCTTCGGCGGTGATGAACCCATCGGGCAGGCGATAGCGCCGCACCAGCCAGTCGGCAACCGCCTGACGGAAGGCGGGCGTGCCGCGGTTGGGCGGATAGCGGCCCCAGTCGGCGGAAGCGGCCGCAAGTTGGCTGCCGACGAAAGACGGCGGCGCAAGGCGCGGCTCGCCGAGCGACATCGAAATCGGCGCGACGGTCCGGGGCGGATCGAACCCGTCGAGCAGCCGCGCCAGCCGTTCGAACGGATAGGTCATGAGATCGCCAAGGCGCGGGTTGAGCATCGCGACCGCCAGGCCCCAAAAGGTAAAGACCCACATCTTGTGGGTACAAATCGTAAACCGCACAATACTATCGGCTTCCTGCGTGGAAAAGCCTTTTGACCCGAATTTGACCACCTGCCGCCCCCGTCCTAAATTGGCGACAAGCTCACAAAATCGTCAGGGAGAACCATCGTGCAGAGCATCGACTGCGACACTCATTACTGGCCGGTCGATTTTCTCAAGGAAGTCGCCCACGCCGCCAAGGGCCGCATCGAAACGGTCGACGATCGCACGGTCGCCTTCTATCGCGACGGCGAGTTGATCCACCGCTTCAAGACGACGCGCTGGCGGCTCGATGAACGCAAGAAGATGATGGATCAGGAAGGCTTCGACATTCAGGTCCTCATCCCCGACAACCGCCCGTTCCTTTACGAACTCGATGCCGATCTCGGCCGCGCGATGGCGCGCGCCTACAACGACTACGCGGCCGACGACATCAAGGGCGAGAACCGTTTCATTCCCGTCTCGTGGGTCTATCTGCCCGACATGCCGGGCGCGGTGAAGGAACTGACGCGCTCGATCGAGGAGCTCGGCATCCGCGCGCTCAAGCTCACGGGCGGTTACGGCGACCGCGACCTCGATGATCCGGCGATGTGGCCCTTGCTGGAAGTCGCCGATCATTACCGCGTGCCGATCCTCGTCCATCCCGCGGCGCGCGCCTTCGAATCCCAGGTCGCCCACCCGTGGCTGATCGGCGGCGACCGGTTCGAACCGATGCGCTTTCTGTCGACCGCCATCGGCTTCCCGATGACCTACATGCACACGGCGACACGCCTGATCTTCTCCGGCGTGATGGACCGCTTCCCCAACGTCAATTTCGGGTTCTTCGAGGGCGGCTGCGGCTGGGTCCCGTTCCTGATGACGCAGCTCGACAACGAGGTGAAGCATCGCTCCTATGCCGAGTGGCAGAAGAAGTCCGGCGTGAAGCTCGCGCGCAAGCCGTCGGAATATTTCGACCGCCTGTTCGTTTCGGCGATTTCGTACGAGCCGTACCTCGCCGACACGGCGCGCCAGTGGAAGAATCATCGCATCATCATCGGTTCCGATTTCGACCACGGCGATCCCATCGCCACCTGGCCGCATACGGTCACGGATCTCCGCGCCATTCCTGGCCTGTCGAAGGACGACCAGGACCGCATCCTCGGCGGCAACGCGGCCGTGCTGTTCAACCGCGCGGCCTGAGGCGGCGGAAACGAAAAGAAAAAGGGCGGTGCCACGCGGCGCCGCCCTTCGCTTGTCGTTGCGCGGCGCAGCTAGCGAATCAGATAACCGCGTTCGCCGTGCGACCGGATGTCGAGGCCTTCGATCTCCACATCGTTGTCCACGCGCAGACCGCAGACCGCCTTCACCACCTTGCAGATGACCCAGGTGGCGACGGCGGTGAACACGAACGTCGCCGCGACGCCGATGGCCTGCACCTGCAACTGGCCGAGGATGCTGAGCTTCGACAGGCCGAGCCCGTGAAACGCCGTGGCGCCGAAGACAGCCGTCAGCAGCGTGCCGGTCGCGCCGCCGATGCCATGCACGGCCAGAACGTCGAGCGAATCGTCGACCTTCATCCGGCCCTTCACCAGTCCGACCATGGCGTAGCACAGGCAGCCGGCGACCAGTCCGATGACGATGGCGCCGATCGGCCCGACAAAACCCGACGCCGGCGTGATCGTGGCGAGGCCCGCGATCGCGCCGGTGGTGATGCCGACCAGCGTCGGCTTGCCGTGCTTCGTCCATTCGATGGTCATCCAGGTGACCGCCGCCGTGGCCGCCGAAATGTGCGTCACGGTGATCGCCATGCCGGCGGCGCCGTCGGCGGCAAGGGCGGAGCCGCCGTTGAAGCCGTACCAGCCGACCCACAGCATCGCCGCGCCCGTCATCACCAGCCCGGGCGCGTGCGGCGGTTGCACTTCGCGCGGGAAGCCGCGACGTGGCCCCAGCTCGCGCGCAACGACAAACGCGGCGGTGCCGCAGGTCACATGCACGACGAGGCCGCCGGCGAAATCCTGCACGCCCATCGCGGCCAGCCAGCCGCCGCCCCAGACCCAATGCGCCACCGGCGCATAGACGGCAAGCAGCCACAGGATGGTGAACAGCACCACCGCGCCGAACCTGATGCGCTCGACATAGGCGCCGACGATCAGCGCCGGCGTGATGATGGCGAAGGTCATCTGGAACATGAAGAAGACGGTCTCGGGCAGCGTGCCGTTCAGCGTGGCCGTTCCGGTGCCGCCGAGGAACGCCTTGCCCAGGCCGCCGATCCACTTGTTCATGGCGCCGCCGTCGCCGAAGGCGAGGCTGTAGCCGACCACCAGCCACAGCACCGACACGATGCAGGCGATGGCAAAGCAGTGCATCAGCACGCTGAGCACGTTCTGGGCGCGCACCAGCCCGCCGTAAAACAGCGCGAGACCGGGCAGTGTCATGAACAGAACCAGCGCGGTCGAGGTGAGAATCCACGCGGTATTGGCGGGATCGAGCTTGGCCTGGACCGCCTGGGCGGGGTCTTCGGGCGCGATCAGGCAGAGCAAGGCCGCGATCGCGGCCGGCCAGACCCGCTTTAGAGTGTGCAACGACATGGTTTAGCGTCCTTTCGATTTGCCCGTGAGAAGGGCAGCGCAAAGCGCATGGAATTTGGGCTTCGCGAAAAGCCCGATGAATTATTAGGCAAGTTAGAGGGCCTGCGGTCCGGTCTCGCCGGTGCGGATGCGCGTCGCCTCCCTGAGGTCGAGGACGAAAATCTTGCCGTCGCCGATCTTGTCGGTGCAGGCGGTCTTGCGCAGGGTTTCGACGACCCGCTCCGCGATCTCGTCGGCGACGGCCAGTTCGATCTTGGTCTTGGGCAGGAAGTCGATGGTGTATTCCGCGCCGCGATAGATCTCGGTGTGGCCCTTCTGGCGGCCGAATCCCTTGACTTCGCTGACGGTCATGCCCTGCACGCCAAGCTCGGTGAGCGCCTCGCGCACCGGGTCGAGCATGAACGGCTTGATGATGGCGATGATGTATTTCATGAGCCGATACTCCCCTGTTCCGTGAACTCTTCGCTTGAACCGGGGGGATGCCCGTGCGCCCGCGGCGTCCGGTGTCGTCCGTCCGCCCCCGGGTCGTTTTCCCCCCGCCTTCGCCCGTTTTCGAGCGTTCGTGCCGGGTTCATTTCAAACCCTGTGCCGAAGCCGGGTAAGATATGTTTTTCAATCAGTTAGAAAAATTCGCGGGGCCCGGCGCCCGGCCCGGCAACGGTCTTGTGCCCATATTTCAGGCAGCAAAAAAGCCCGGGAGGGGAAGCCTCCCGGGCCAGTCTTGCGAAGAAGGGGGAGGGAAATCCCCCGGGGAGCCGGTCCCGCCGCCTCGGCAGAGACGGGACGGGACCGGAACTTCGGACGCCTACTGCACGCTTTCGCCGTGCTGCGTCTGGTCGAGGCCTTCGCGCTCCTCGTCGGCGGCCGGACGCAGGCCGATCACGAGGTCGATCACCTTGAACAGGATGAACGACACCACGCCGCCGTAGACGATGGTCCAGACGATGCCCTTGGCCTGGATGACGAGCTGGGCGATGGAGCCGTCGGTGCCGCCGATCGCCTTGACCGCCAGCACGCCCGTCAGCAGCGCGCCGACGATGCCGCCGACCGCATGCACGCCGAAGGCGTCGAGCGAGTCGTCGTAGCCGAGCGCCCGCTTCACCGTGGTCGCGGCGAAGAAGCAGACGATGCCGGCGACGATGCCGATGATCAGCGCGCCCTTCGGATCGACGAAACCCGAAGCCGGCGTGATGGCGACGAGACCCGCCACCGCGCCCGACACGATGCCGAGGACGGACGGCTTGCCGCGCAGCGCCCATTCGATGAACATCCACGCAAGCGCCGCCGCCGCCGCCGCGATCTGCGTCACGGCCATCGCCATGCCGGCCGAACCGTTGGCCGCGACCGCGGAACCGGCGTTGAAGCCGAACCAGCCGACCCACAGCAGCGCGGCGCCGATCACCGACAGCGTCAGGTTGTGCGGCGCCATGTTTTCGCTGCCGTAACCCGTGCGCTTGCCCAGCACCAGCGCGCCCACCAGGCCGGCGACGCCGGCATTGATGTGCACCACGGTGCCGCCGGCGTAATCGAGCACGCCGTCCTTGCCGAGGAAGCCGCCGCCCCACACCCAGTGGCAGACCGGCGAGTAGACGAGCAGCGACCACAGGCCGATGAACCACAAAAGGGCGGAGAACTTGATGCGGTCGACCAGCGAACCGACGATCAGCGCCGGCGTGATGATGGCGAACGTCATCTGGAAGGTCATGAACACGCTTTCGGGGATAGTGCCCTGCAAACTGCCCGTGCCCATGCCGCTGAGGAACATCTTGCCGAGACCGCCGACGTAAGGCGTGCCTTCGGCGAAAGCCAGGCTGTAGCCGACCACCATCCAGATGACGGTGATCAGGCAGGTGATGGCGAAGCTCTGCATGACGGTGGCCAGCACGTTCTTCTTGCGCACCATGCCGCCGTAGAACAGGGCCACGCCCGGAATGGTCATGAGAAGAACGAGCGCGGTCGCCGTCAGCATCCACGCCGTGTCGCCCGAATCGAGCTTGGGCGGCGGGGCCGCGGGCGCGGCCTGCGCGAAAACATCGGAAGCGAACATCGCCGCTCCGATCGCTGCTCCGATCACCGCGGCGAAAAGGCCGCCGGCGAGACGATTGAAGATGGTCATTTCTTTCTCCTTCGTTTTCCTGCCGGTTTCACAGAGCGTCGGCATCGGATTCGCCGGTCCGGATGCGGACGGCCTTGAGCACTTCGGTGACGAAAATCTTGCCGTCGCCGATCTTGCCGGTGGCGGCGGACTTCTGGATCGCCTCGACGACGCGTTCGGCGACGTCGTCGGCGACCGCGATCTCGATCTTCACCTTGGGCAGGAAGTCGATGGCGTATTCGGCGCCACGGTAGATTTCCGTGTGGCCTTTCTGTCGGCCGAAGCCTTTCACCTCGCTGACCGTCATGCCCTGGATACCGACTTCGGTAAGGGCATCGCGGACCGGATCGAGCATGAAGGGCTTGATGATGGCCACGATCATTTTCATTTCAGGTACCCCTTGATTGGTTGCCTTCCCCGGGGGGGACCAAAGGGACATTTCAAGGGCCGTGCCGGAATCGGGGCGCGATTTAAACCATGTAATTACAGATGCTTAGCGGACTCGGGGCAGACCGGGGGCACTTCTCCCGAACTTATAATGCCTAAAATAACGCCATAAATATCAATATGATTATTTATTATGCATTTTGGAAAGCTCTCTGGCCGCGGCGCGCCGCGCTTTACCCGCTCCGCCGCCTCGGGGACACTGCGTCCGATGAATTCGAACCACCCTCCATCCTGCGACGTCGCCATCATCGGCGCCGGCCCGGCCGGGCTGCTGCTGGCCCTGGCGCTGGCGCGTGCCGGCGTCGATGTCGCCGTGCTCGACCGCCGCGCCGTCGCTGCGCGCGCGGGCGGGGAGGCCGACCGGCGCGCCTTCGCCATTTCGGCGGGATCGCGCCGGGTGCTGGAAGGCTTGGGCCTGTGGCCGGCGCTCGCCCCGTGCGCCCAGCCGGTCGAAGGCATCGTGGTCGCCGACCGCGACGGCCCGCCGCTGGTGCATTTCGATCACGCGGAAATGGGCGCCGGGCCGCTTGCCCATATCGTCGCCGCGGCGGACCTGCAAGCCGCCCTTGTCGGCGCGACGATGGCCGAACCGCGTATCCGCGTCGCGGCGCCCGCCATCGTCGAAGGAATTTCGGTGGCGAGCGATCGTGCAAGCATCGATCTGGCCGATGGCGGCGCGCTGGCCGCGCGCCTCGTCGTCGGCGCCGACGGGCGCAATTCGCTCGTCCGCCGG
>CAXRES010000254.1:0-8215 GCA_964229575.1 Alphaproteobacteria bacterium | reverse complement strand
GTCACGGATGGCGGGGACGGTGACCGGCACGGTGGCGAAGCCGAAGGCCTCGCCCCAGCCGGTGATACCCTCGTCGGTCTCGACCCTGACGAACAGCGCGTCCATGGTGGCCCGCATGGGCCCCATGCCGAGCGCCGGCTTGGGCGCGCCATGCTCATACGGCAGGCGGGCAAGGATGGGTTCGACGCGGGTGATCTTCATGGCGCAAACCGATAGGACGGCGCAGCGGACGGAGCCGGTGTAACGGCTCCGTCCCGCCGGTCATTTCCCCCCGCTCATTTCCCTGCGGTCAGTTTCAGCGCGCGATCGACCACGGAGCGATCGAACGTGCCGAGACGCTCGACGATCCGCTGCATGGCGGCGCCCGAAACCGGCTCGACATCGATACGCAGCTTCTGCGCTTCGGCGACGAAGGCCGGGTCGGTCATGGTCTTGTCGAAGGCCGCGCGCAGGGTGGCGACGCGCTCGGGCGGCAGGCCCGGCGGCGCGATCAGCGGCCAGGCCACCGCCTGCGGCGCGAAGATAAGTTCCAGCGCCTTCCTGTCCAGATCGGTCCTCGCGTAGTCCATGATGAAGGGCACGTTGGGCATGTCCTTGGCCTTCTCCAGGCCCATCTGGATCAGGATGCGGATATTGCCCTGATCGAGCCACTGCCTGGAGCGGCTCTTGACGCTGCCCCAGGACCAGCCGAAGCGGCCGTCCACTTCGCCCTTTTCCATCGCCTGCGTCACGTTGTTGCCGCCGGGATAGCCGGTGACGATCTTGATCTTCGCCCCCGTCAGGTTGGAAAGCAGCGTCGGGAAACGCCCGGTATCGTCGGTCATGCCGGTGGCCCCGACGATAACTTCGCGCGTCTGAAGATCGTCGACATGATTGAACGGCTTGGTGTGCCACACCACGCCGACGGAAACCTCGGTTGACGTGCTGCCGATGGGATTGAACCTGGCCGGATCGTATTTCGCCTTGGTCGGCGAGAACACCGGCTCGATCGGGTAGCTGCGGCTGATCATGCCGATCGCCGTGCCGTCCTTCGCCGCCACGGAGTAGAGATACAGGATCGCCTTGATGCTGCCCGAGCCCGGCATGTTGGTGGGCACCATGCCGGGCGCGCCCGGAATGTGGCGCGGCATGTGACGCGACAAGAGCCGCGCCGTGGTGTCGTAGGTACCGCCCGAGGAATAGCCGATGGTCACCGTGATGTTCTTGCCCTTCGGATAGGCGTCGGCGGCCGCGGCGGTTCCGGCCGAGATGAATGCGGCGCCGAGCGCAAATGCGCCGGTGAGCGACTTGAACATGGATCGTCTCCCCCTGGTGGTGTCGTTGTTATCAATGCCTTAGGCCGAATTATCGCGCCCGCGCGGGGGGAAAAACAATATTTTCCGGCGCCGGAGATCGGCGCCACCCGGCGGCAATCGGTCTTCGGCCGGGATATTTGCAAGAATCGAAACGGATTGCGATAATTCCTCCAACTGCAAATCAGGGCCCGCCGATGACGGCGGGCAGGAGAGGCCCCGCCAATGACCCCTAAAATCCGTTTCCTTGGTTCAACTGTGGCGGCCTGCGCCGTCGCCGCCGCTCTTGCCGCCCCCGCCGGGGCGCAAGACGTCAGCTTCGCGCGCAAGAACATCACCATCATGGTCGGCACCACGGCGGGCGGCTCGACCGACCTGACGGCGCGTCTGCTCGGCCCCTTCTTCGCCAAGTACCTGCCGGGCAAGCCCGACGTGGTGGTCAAGAACCAGCCGGGCGCGCACGGCCTCACGGTGATGAATTTCATGGCCCAGCAGGCCAAGACCGACGGCACGGTGTTCGTCGTGGGGTCGTCGTCGCAGATCGACCCGATCAACTACCGCGTGCCGCAGGCGAAATACGACCCTGCCAGGTTCGAGATGATCGGCGGCGTCGGCATCGGCGGCACCATCATGATCATCCGCAACGACCAGGTGGCGGCGCTCACCGACAAGTCGAAGCCGCCGGTGGCGATGGGATCGGTCGCCGGCATCCCGCGTTCAGGCATGCAGATGACCGCCTGGGGTGTCGACTATCTCGGATGGAACGCGAAATGGGTTTCGGGCTATCGCGGCACGCCGGACATCATCCTCGCGCTGCAACGGGGCGAAATCGGCATGACGTCGCTCGCCAATACCGAAATCCGCCCGGAACTGCTCGACACGACGAAGTACACGATCAACGTGCAGTCCGGCTCGAACGACGGCAAGGAACCGGCCGCCATGGCGGAAATCAGCAAGGTGCCGCTGTTCGCGCCGATGGTGGCGGACAAGATCAAGGATCCGCTCGCCCAGAAGGCGTTCCAGTACTGGCGGGCGATTTCGTCGGTCAGCAAGTGGGCGGCGCTGCCCCCCAATACGCCGAAGCCGGTCGCCGCCGCCTACCACGACGCCTTCCGCAAGACGGCGAAGGATCCGGACTTCATCAAGCGCGGCAAGTCGATCAGCGAAGACGTCTCCGCGATGATGCCCGAAGACGTGACGGCCACCGTCAGGACGCTTGCCGAACTGCCGCCAGAGGCGTTCACCTACATGAAGGACATGCTCGCCCGCCAGGGGCTCAAGGTGGTCGAGCGCAAGAAGAAAAAGAAGGCCGAGTAACCGGCGCGCATCGCGTCGCGAGGGGGGTCGGGCCTAAAGCGCCCGGCCCTTTTTCTTTTCCAGGGCATAACGCGCGAGCGCGGCAAGGCGCAAAAAGCCGTGTACGAACCTGCCGCAAGGCAGCGTCGGGAACAGGCCCGGGACGATGCCGAGATGAACGGCCGGCAGGATGCCCATCGCGGCGCTTTCGCGCCGGACAAGAAGCGCCAGCCCCGTCGCGCCGGCGTTCCTCGCCTTACATCGGACACGGCATGACCCTGAACTTCCCCGGCGGGCTGTTGCGGGAAGCCTTCGACCTGCCCTATCCTTTCCGTTGAGCGGGCCGCCTGCAGAAGTCCGGCGAATTCCCTGAACCTGGAGGACCAACCAATGCAGCGTGGAATTCCGGCCATCATGATGCGCGGCGGCACGTCGCGGGCCCTTTATTTCGAGGCCAAGGACATGCCGGAGGATCCGGCGCTGCGCGATGCCATCCTGCTGGCCGCCATGGGCTCGCCCGACCCGCGCCAGATCGACGGCGTCGGCGGGGCGACGTCCCTCACCAGCAAGAACGCCATCATCAGCCCGTCGAAGGAAGACGGCGTCGACGTCGATTACTTCTTCTGCCAGGTGACGCCCGACCGCGACGCCGTGGACACGGCGCCGACCTGCGGCAACATCCTCGCGGGCGTCGGCCCCTTCGCGGTCGAACGCGGCATTGTCAAGGCCCGGGACGGCGAGACGCGGGTGCGCATCCGCGCGGTCAACACCGGCGACCTGATCGAAGCCGTGTTCAAGACCCCGGGCGGGCGCGTCGAATACGAAGGCGACACGGCGATCGACGGTGTGCCGGGCACGGCGGCGCCGATCCTGCTCAATTTCATGGATTGTCTCGGGTCGAAGACGGGCAAGCTGTTCCCGACCGGAAACGTCGTCGACGTCATCGACGGCATCGAAGTGACGCTGGCCGACGCCGCCATGCCGGTGATGATGATGCGCGCCGAGGCGATGGGCAAGACCGGCTACGAAACCGTCAAGGAACTCGACGCCGACAAGGACCTGTTCGCGCGCATGGAGCCGATCCGCAAGAAAGCCGGCCTGATGATGGGATTCGGCGACGTGACCGACAAGGTGATCCCGAAGCCCGTGCTGCTCGCCCGGCCGCGCGCCGGCGGGACCATTTCGTCGCGCTACTTCACGCCGCACTCGACGCACGAAGCCCATGCCGTGACCGGCGCCGTCTGCGTCGCCTGCGCCACGCTGTCGCCGGGCACCATCGGCCATCAGATGGTCAAGCCCGCGCCGGAAGCGCTCAAGATGTTCACCATCGAGCATCCGGCCGGCACCATCGACGTCGCCGTGACCATGGACCTTTCCGGGTTCGCGCCGGAAATCAAGGCGGCAGGCATCCTGCGCACGGCCCGCCTGCTGTTCTCGGGCACCGTCTGGGTGGCGGAAGGCAGGCTGCCCAAAAGCGCGGGCCGCAAGGCCGCGGCCGAATAAGCGCGGCCCGCGCCGGCCTCTGCCGGCCGGCCGCGGTTGCGGTTGCGGTCGCGGGCGAAGTCCCCATAATGACCGTGGTGGGGCGAGATCGCCGCCACGGGAAGGGAGGGCCCGCCATGATCGCATTTCCGTTCCGCCGCGCGATGGCGATGCTCGTCCTCTCGCTCGCCCTCGCCGGTTGCGCGAGCGCCCCGTCAGCCGCCCAGGACCAGCCGGCGCGCAACGGGGCGAAGCTGATGCATCTGCCCCGGCCGGGACAGAGCGATATCCTGATCCCGGAAATGGACGCCTCCCGCGGGCGAATCTATTTCGCCACGCGCGGCTGCGTCATCTGCCACAGGGTCAACGGCATCGGCGGGTCTCTCGCGCCGTCCCTCGATATCAACGGCACCCGGGAAATCGACGTTTTCGATTTCGTCACGCGCATGTGGCGCGGCGCGCGTTCGATGGTGGCGTTGCAAGATAGCCTGTTCAGCGAGACGATCGATCTGTCTCCGGACGAGCTGGCCGATATCATCGCCTTCGTCTACGACCCGGCGGAGCGCGCCAGGTTCTCGGAAAAGGACATCCCGCTCTTCGTGCGCGACTACATGCAGAAGAAAGCCAGATCCCAGAAGTAGGCCGGCGCCTTCAGGCGGCGAAATTCTTCTTGGCGAAGGCGATGCGCTCGGCAACCGTTTTGAGCCGTGCGCGCTCGGCCTTTACCCGGTCGAGCCTGGGCGCAAGGCCGGCGCGGTTGGCGATCTGGATGTTGAGCCCCGGCCGCGCGTTGAGTTCAAGCACCAGCGGGCCGAGATCGCGGTCGAGCACGATGTCTATCCCCTGATAGCCCAGTCCGGTCAGCTCCCACGACCGCGCCGCGTGTTCCAGAAGCTGTGGCCAGAGCGGGATCTGCACGCCGGTGACCGGGGCGAGGGTGTCGGGGTGGGTATCGACGATGTCGTTGCCCCACACCGCGGTCAGGGTGCGCCCCGTCGCCAGGTCGACGCCGGTGCCGATGGCGCCCTGGTGCAGGTTGGCCTTGCCGCCCGACTGGCGCGTCGGCAGCCGCACCATCGCCATGACCGGCACGCCGATGAAGCTGATGATGCGGATATCGGGAACCCCCTGGTAGGCGATGCGTTCGAACACCGGATCGAAATTGACCCGGTATTCGATCAGCACCTTGTCGGGCTGGCCGCCCAGCGAATAGATGCCCGAGAGGATGTTGCTGACATGGTAGGCGAGTTCGGCCTCGGTCATGAAGCTGCCGTTGGGCCGCCGGTAGAGCCCCTTGGGGCCGCGTTCGAGCACCAGGATGCCCTTGCCGCCCGAGCCCTGTGCCGGCTTGACGACGAAGGACTGGCGGCCTTCGATCATGTGGTGCAACTCGCGCACCTGGCGCTGGTATTCGATGACGCCGTAAAGTTCCGGTACCGCGATTCCCGCGGCCATCGCCAGCCGCTTGGTCTCCAGCTTGTCGTCGACCAGCGGATAGAGACTGCGTTTATTGTAGATCAAGGTGTATTCGGCATTGCGCCAGTTGAGGCCGAGAACCCCCGCCTCCCTGAGCCGCCGGGCGATGCCGATCACGGCTTGTCCTTTCCGGCCAGAACCCTGAAGCGGCCCAGCTCGGTCAGGCGGTAGCCCGAATAACGGCCGAGCAGCAGGATGAAGGCGAGCAGCAGCAGCAGGGTTTCGGGGAAGACGAAGGCCAGGTGCCCGACGGCCTTGTTGTTCATCACCAGGTAGCAGATCACGGCGACGATCAGGCTGCCGGCCGCCTGGGTCAGGGCTTCCCTGGCGCCGCGCTCGTCCCAGACCACGGTCATGCGCTCGATCGTCATGGTCAGGATGACGATGGGAAAGAGCGCGACCGATAGGCCGCCGATGAATCCCAGCTTGAACGACACGATCGACATCAGCGCCATCACGCCGATCACCACGATGACGATGGCCGCCAGCCGCGGCACCAGCAGCAGTTTCAGGTGTTCGAGGTAGAAGCGCACCGAAATGCCGAGGAACACCACGGTGGAAAACAGCACGATGCCCCAGACCAGATTGGTTTCCCGGAACGCCATGGCGATGAGGACCGGCATGAAGGTGCCGAAGGTCTTGACGCCGACGACATTGCGCAGCAGCACGAGGATCAGGATTCCGACCGGCACCACCATCAGGACGCGATAGACCTGCTGGGTCTGGAACGGCAGCCTGAACAGGGAAAATTCCGCGAACTCCGCGCCGGTCTCCCGTCCGCGTTCCAGCGCCCGGCGCAGCGCGAACTGGTGCGCCATCGAGATCGAGAACTGGACCCGCGGAACGTCCGCGCCGGTAACCGTCACGGGGCCCTGTTCGCCACGCCACCACGCGACGTGCCGCGGCGGCACGCCGGGCGCGCCGTCGCTCGCCTGGAAGGGCGTCCAGCGGTCGTCGACATAGACTTCAAGCCATTGCGCGACGGGCGCGATCCTGCGGTCTTCGACCAGCGCGAAACCGTTGACGCGGCGCGCCGGGATCCCGCCCTGGCGCAGGACTTTCACCGCGGTATCGACGATCCGCCGGGTCGAGCCCGAAGTGCCGAGCAGCAAGGTTGCCTCATCGCCCGGTCGCGGATTGCGCAGCGCGGTGATCAGCAGGCCGACCAGCGTCGGCGTGCCGGCCGCCCGCGGCCGCAGGCGGGCCAGCAGCGAACGCGCGGCGGCGAGTTCCGCCTCGCTCATCGGAACGCGGTTGAGCGACGGCGGCGGCGCCGGCATGGGACCGTCCCCGTCGTCGACCAGTTCGACGGTGGCGCGGTAATAGAAGGTCTGCGGCCCGTCGGCATCGGCCACCGAAAAGACCGCGGCGCGGTTGTCCCCGGCATCGCGGCTGGCGATGCCGAAGTCGCCGGCGACGTAGGATTCGTTGAAGATCGGCCGGGACGTGGTGGACCGCGGCACGAGCAATTCGCCGAGGACGGGCCCGCCGCGGGCGCTGAAATCTATGCGCGCCTCGATGCGCCAGCTCGTCGCCAGCCGGTCGGGCGTCACCGGATAGCGCAGGACGAGCACCTTGTAGAAGAAGACGGCGAGTCCGACGGCCGTCAGCACGCCGGCGAGCCAGTAGAGATGACGGTTGTTCATCGGCTCATTCATCTCCCGTGGGCGCAAGGACGCCGGGGATGAGGTCGAGCTCCCTGAGGTCGGCCTCCGTCACCTTGCAACTCGGCGCGCGCGTGAACTGCCGGCCCGGGTCGACGACGAGCGCCTGGCGCATGAAACGCCGGCCGACCAGAAGCTGGAAATTGAACCCGGTACGATTGCTGAGATTGACTTCGGTAATTCGGAAGACATTGGCGATGCAGATGCCCATCATGATGACCGGCCGCGTCATCGCCGGGCCGGCCAGGCTCTTGATCTTCGCGTTGCGCACCACCGGACGTTCGTACATCAAGGTCCTGTTGTCGCGGTTGGTGACGTGAAAGCGGACCCAGAGACGGCCGTTCTGCTCGAACGTCATGATGTCCTCGGCGTGCAGCGACGAGGTTTGCGCGCCGGTGTCGATCTTGGCGCGAATTTCCATGTCGTGGGGAAACAACCGCACGGTTTCCGTGAACCCGACCACGGTGCGCGGGGTCGGCGACGCGCGCACCGGCGCCGGCTCGCGGTCCTGGGCCAGCGCCCCGGAAGCCATTACAGCGAGCGCCAGGGCCAGCGCGCCCGCGCCCGTCAGGGAAGCGGGCCGCCGCACCGGGGCGGTAACGGGACTCCGTGCACTCCGTCGCATGGCGAACACGTTAGCCGATGCGCATCGGCCCGCGCCAATCCTCCCGGCGGCCCCCCGGCCGGCGCTCGGCTCCCGATGGCAGGGGCGCCGCGGGGTCGAGGAACCAGGCCGCGGCGTCCGCCGTCGGCCGGCCGGCGCCCAGGTCGCGCAACAACATGTGGTAGCCGGCATCGTAAAAGGCCGCCCGCGTTCGCCCCGAGCGCGCCAGCCGGGCGACCGCCTCGCGGGTGGGCGCGGGCGGAATGACCTCGTCGCGGGTGCCGTAAAGCAGCAGCAGCGGCGTATCGACCCGCGCGCTTGCGGCGAGCGCCCGGTCCATCAGATTGACCAGGCCCCAGATGGCGTCGACGCGCGTCGCCTTGATGATCAGCGGGTCGCGG
>CAXRES010000253.1:0-11576 GCA_964229575.1 Alphaproteobacteria bacterium | reverse complement strand
CGCCGTTTTCGACCGCCATTACAGGGCCGCGGGCAGCCCGGCGCCGGGCTTTTCCTTTCTGGAACTGGGGCCGGGCGATTCGCTCTCCTCCGCCGTCATCGGCAAGGCTTACGGCGCCTCGCGCTGCTGGCTGGTCGATGCCGGCGCCTACGCCAGCCGCGACATGGACGTCTATCGCAGGCTCGCCGATCATCTCGCCAGAGCGCGGCCCGAAGCGGACCTCGGCGCGGTGCGCCGCGCGGGCGATGTCGCGGCGCTGCTTGTGGCCTGCAACGCGGTCTACCTGGAAGATGGCCTCGCGGGTCTTCGCCGCGTTCCCGATGCGTCCTGCGACCTGATTTTTTCCCAGGCCGTGCTCGAACACGTACCGCGTGCCGAATTTGCACAGACGCTCACCGAGATGCGGCGCATCCTCAAGCCGGGCGGGGTGTCCACCCACCAGGTCGACTTCCGCGACCATCTCGCGGGCGGGCTCAACAACCTGCGCTTTTCCCAATCGCTTTGGGAGAAGCCCTGGTTCGCCCGGCGCTCGGGCTTCTATACCAACCGCCTGCGTGCGGGCGAAATGACGGCGATGATGGCGGGCGCGGGATTCGATGCGGTGGTTTCCGATCAGGGGCGCTGGACCGAATCGCCCATTCGCCGCGAGAGCCTGGCCGCCGAATTCAGCAACCTTTCGGCGGACGATCTGTTGGTCCGGGAGGCGTTCTTCGTGCTAAGACCGCGGCGGCAAGGGCAGGGGAGCGGTATGCGGCGGGCGGTCTTTCTCGATCGGGACGGCACCATCAACTGGAACGAGGTGCGCGGCGGCAAGCCCTATGCCCCGACGCGGCTCGAGGATTACCGATGGCTTCCGGGGGCGCCGGAGGCCATCGCGCGATTTCTCGCCGAAGGCCACCTGGTGATCGTCGTCACCAACCAGCCCGACCTGACGACCGGCAAGAATTCGCCGGCGGTGATCGAGGAGATGCACCGTCGCCTGCGCGACGAACTGGGCGTCGACGACATTTTCACCTGCCCCCATACGGAGGATCAGGGCTGCGACTGCCGCAAGCCCAGGCCCGGCCTGCTGCTTCAGGCGGCCAGAAAATGGAATATCGACCTGGCCCGGTCCGTGATGGTCGGGGATCGTTGGCGCGACGTCGATGCGGGCAAGGCCGCGGGCTGCGCCACGGTCTTCATCGATCACGGATATACAGGCGAACCGGCACCCGAGGGCGCCTGCCTGACGGTAAAGAGCCTGGCCGAGGCGGCGGATTTCATATCAACGGCACTGGCGGATTGACGGTGCGATGCGCGCCATCTATTCCTTAATGAAACAATTGCAACAGCGGCAAGATCTCCCATGAGCCACGCGACCGAGTTTTTCAGGAACGCCGTCGAAATCTGCAACCGTATCGACCATGACGCGGTCGACCGCATGGCGGCCTCCCTGCGTGACGTGCGCGATGGCGGCGGTCGGTTGTTCATCCTTGGTGTCGGCGGCAGCGCCGCTAATGCGGCCCATGCTGTCAACGATTTCCGCAAACTGTGCGATATCGAAACCTACGCGCCCACGGACAACGTTTCCGAGCTGACGGCGCGCACCAATGACGAGGGCTGGGAAACCGTTTTTGCAGGGTGGCTCAAAACCAGCCGGATCGGTCCCAAGGATGCGGTACTGGTCTTTTCGGTCGGCGGCGGCAATGCCGAACACAACGTCAGCATGAACCTCGTACATGGCCTCAAGCTCGCGAAGGACCAGGGCGCCAGGATTTTCGGCATCGTCGGTCGCGACGGCGGCTATACCGGCAAGGTTGCCGATATCGCTGTGATCGTTCCGACCGTGGATGCGGCCAACGTCACCCCGCATGCCGAGGCCTTCCAGGCGGTGGTATGGCATTGCCTCGTTTCGCACCCCGATCTGCAGGTGCGTGCGACCAAGTGGTAGCCTGACGCGGCTTTCCGATAGAAAATGCCATAATGTACCGGGACCGATGTGGGTTATTGTCCCGGCCGATTTGAAAGGATGCTTCATGGAGCGGATCAAGTCCCTGAAAGTCAAGATTTACGCCGATGGCGCCAATCTCGACGGCATGAAGGAGATGTACCGAAATCCCCTGATCAAGGGATTCACGACCAATCCCACCCTTATGCGGGCAGCGGGCGTTACCGACTATGAGGATTTTGCCCGCAAGGTGCTGGAGGCGATTCCCGACCGTCCGGTTTCGTTCGAAGTCTTTGCCGATGACCTCGACCACATGGCGCGCCAGGCTCGTAGGATCAATTCCTGGGGCAAGAATGTCTTTGTCAAGATTCCCGTGACGAATACCGAGGGCCGCTACTGCGGGCCGATCATCAGCGAACTTTCGAACGAAGGGGTCAAACTCAACGTCACGGCGGTCTTCACCCTGGACCAGGTGCGCAGGATCGCCAGCGATCTTGCGCGCGATGCGCAGGCGATCGTTTCGGTCTTTGCCGGCCGCGTCGCCGACTCAGGGATCGATCCGCTTCCGGTGATGACCGAGGCTGCACAGATCCTCGCGCGTAGCCGGCCCAATGCTGAATTGCTGTGGGCGAGCCCGCGCGAACTGCTCAATATTTTTCATGCCGACGCCAGCGGCTGCGGCATCATCACGGTGACCAACGACGTGCTGAAGAAACTGGAACTGGTCGGCAAGGATCAGGATCAGTATTCCCTCGAAACCGTCCGCATGTTCTTCAATGACGCCCAGAAGGCCGGCTACGACATTCCTGCTTGACGCTTATCGCGCGGCCTTGCCGAAATTGGCGGGGTGCAGCCGCCGCGCAATGATGGGCACGACATCCTGTGGCCGCAAGGTCAGCAGCAGCCAGAGGGTCATTGCAGCCTCGTGGACGCGGGCGGCCAGATGCGGGAGAAGTCCCCTGCGTGCGGCACTCTTGCGCCGTTCCGACAAACGCAGGCGCTTTGCTCCGAACATGTAGCGCCGGCGCCAGCGTTCGGGATAGCCCGGAGGAAAGAGGTCGCCGGCTTCCAGCATCGCGCGCTTGCCCGTGTCGGAAATACTCCTGGCCGCATCGAGATTGATCGAATTATCCCACGCGGCGCCACTTTCGGACCGGCGCCATGCGGCCAGGGCCTGCGGGCTGAAGCAGGCCCCGTATTTCAGCAGGAGCTTGTGCGAAACCACGCCGTCGGCGATGGAGCCGAGGTCGGTCCGAAATCCCCCCTCCTCGATCAGGCGCCGGCGGTTCCACAGCGTGACAAGGCCGATTGCCCATTCGCCGTCGCGCATCAGGGCTTCGGCGCACCGATGGGGCGGCAGGTATCCCGGCTCGCCGAGCGGCATGGGGGAGGGCATCAGGCCGATCACACGGTCGTCAATATCCATGAAATCGCAGCGCGCCGAGAATAGCCCCGCTTCGGGATGGGCCTCGAGCATTGCCATCCCGCATTCGAAAAGCCCCGGGTACAGGAGGTCGTCGGAGGATGCGAAAAACACGATGTCGCTCTCGACCATGCGGATCAGCCGGCTGACATTGCGGTTCGGACCCTGGTTTTCGGCATTGCGGATCAGCCGGATGTTGGGGTGGCGCGTGAGATATTCGGAGATGACCTCCACGCTGTCATCCGTCGAGGCATCGTCGATGATGATGATTTCGTCGGCCGGACGAATCTGATTCAGGACCGAGTCCAGCATCAGGGGAATGTAGGGCGCCTTGTTGTAGTTGCCCATAATGACCGACAGCTTCAACGTCATCTTGATTGTTCCGCCACCTGCCGTGTGCCGCGCCCGAGCGACGCAATGGGGGAGGTTCTATCACGCTCGCCTTCATAAGCAATACCGCAGGGCGGGTCGCGGCGCCTCAGGCGGCGGTGGCCGTCGAGGCGCCGATGGACGATTCGCGATCAATGGTGTTAAATTCAGGAAATCAACACGTTGCCAGCCCGAGAGACGCCCCATATGAGCGAATTCAAAGTCCCATTTATCGATCTTGCGCAGCGTTACCAGGAAGAACGCGAGGAAATCCTTGCCTGTGTGGACCGCGTGCTTTCCAAGGGGCATGTCGTTCTGACCGAGGAACTCGGCGAGTTCGAATCGCAGGTTGCCGCCTACACCGGCGCCAGGCATTGCGTCGGCCTCAATTCCGGCACCGACGCATTGATGATCGGCCTGTGGGCAATGGGCATCCGCAAGGGCGACGAGGTCATCACCACCCCGGTGTCGTTCGTCGCGTCGACAGGAGCTATCGTGCATGTCGGCGCCAGGCCGATTTATGCCGACGTCCGCGACGACCAGAATATCGACCCCTCCGAGATCGAAAAGAAGATCACGCCGCGCACCAAGGCGATCATGCCGGTGCACTGGATCGGCCGCGTCGCCGATATGGATGCGATCATGGACATCGCCCGGCGCCACGATCTCAAGGTCATCGAGGACGCGGCGCAGACGATGGGCGCCTACTATAAAGGCCGGCACGGCGGCACCTTCGGCAATGTCGGTGCGATATCGGCCCACCCGCTCAAGAATTTGAATGCGCTCGGCGACGGCGGCATGCTGCTGACCGACGACGACGAGATCGCGCATAGCGCCCGTCTCTATCGCAATCACGGCCAGGAAGGGCGCGACAATACGGTTATCTTCGGCGTCAATTCGCGCCTCGACGTGCTGAATGCCGAGGTGCTGAAATTCCGTCTTACCCGCCTCAAGGACGTGGTCGACAAGCGGCGGCGTAATGCCGACCTCTATCGCCGGCTGCTCAAGCCCGGCCACGTCTACATTCCGCCGGAACAGGCGCATGAACAGGTATCCTACGTCATGTTCATCGTTCAGGCCGACGACCGTGACCGGCTCCAGGCCTACCTTGCCGACAAGGGCGTGCAGACGCTGGTCTATTACGGCACCGCGCTGCACCTGCACAAGGCGTCGGCCCAACTCGGTTACAAGCGCGGGGATTTTCCTGTCGCCGAGCGCCAATGCGATCGCGTGCTCGCGTTGCCGCACATGCAGTACCTGAGCGAGGACCAGATCGCCTACGCGGCCGATCTTGTTAACCGCTTCTACGGAGTCTAGGGGCGCCATGGCGACCGTTCTGGTCGTGGCGCCGCATGGGATGGACGAGGTCCTCGGCTGCGGCGGGACGATAGCGCGCCATGCCGCCGCCGGTGATCGCGTCGAAACGCTCGTGCTCTTCGGGCAGGGGCAGGGTCTCGACGCAGGCCGGCGTACCGCGGCACCTGCCGCGGCCGCAATCCTCGGATCGCAGGCCCCGGTATTTGCCGGATTTCCCGAAAATCGTGCCGATACGGTGGCCTTGGTCGATGTCATCGCTGCAGTGGAAAAAGCCATCGCCGACCAGCGTCCCGATACCCTGTATGTTTCCCACGGCGGGAATCTCAATATCGACCACAGGATCGCCTTCCAGGCGGCGGTGACCGCGGCTCGCCCCGTTCCCGGCCATCCGGTCGATCGCATCTATGCCTATGAAGTCGTTTCCAGCACCGAGTGGGCTCCGCCGCAGATCGGTGCCCCCTTTCTGCCCAGCCGCTTCGTCGATATCGGCGCTTTCGAGGCGCGGAAATTCGAGGCCCTCGCCTGCTACGGGGCCGAACTGCGCGAGGCGCCCCATGCCCGCTCGATTGAAGGTATCCGTGCCCAGCTGCGCCGTCACGGGCACAGTGTTGGCTATCCGGCGGCCGAAGCCTTTGTCGTCATTCGCGAGCGCCTTGGCGGGCCCTAGATACCCTTTCGCGCCGCGGTCGGCGCTATCCCTGCAAGGGTTGCGGCGCGGCCGGCTATCGAGATAGGATCACCGCCGCAGACCGGGGGCCTTGCCATCCCGGCAAAATAACAAAGCTAAAGCTGGGGTCCGGGGTCTTGAGCACATACGTTCTGATTGGTGGCGCGGGGGTATTCGCCGTTCATACCGCGCGATACTTGCTTGAACAGAGCACCACGAAGAAGGTCATTTGCGTCGGACGCAACATTCCGCGGGGCGACCATTACACCCTCGGCGTCGGCCGCGGCGATCCGCGCTACTCTTACGAGCAGATCCACATTGTTTTTGAACAGGATCGCCTGGCCGGTCTGTTCGACCGGGAAAAGCCCGAGGTCGTGATCAATTACGCGGCGCTCGCCTACGCGACGTCATGGGCGAACTCCTACCGCTTCTACGACACCAACCTGATGGCGGTTGTGCGTATGTGCGAACACCTGGCCAGCCGCGACTACCTCCGGAAATTCGTGCAGATCGGCACCTCGGAACTCTACGGATCGGTGGATCGGCCGGCAACCGAGGACGCGCCGCTCAGGCCGACCAGCCCCTACGCGGTCTCCAAGATGGCGGCGGACCTGCATCTCGGTACGATGTGGGCGGCCAGGAAATTCCCGATGAACATCCTGCGTCCGTCGAATGCTTATGGGCCGGGCCAGCAGGTCTGGCGCGTCATTCCCCGCGCGGTACTCTGCGCGTTGACGGGCCAGAAACTGCCGTTGCAGGGCGGCGGCACGGTGGAGAAATCCTATCTTCATTCGCGCGACCTTGCCCGTGCCATAGTCATGGCCGCGGATATGGCCGAACCTGGAAAGACCTACAACGTAGGCCCGGAAAAGTCGGTAACCATTCGCCACCTTATCGAACTGGTGGCGGCAGAAACAGGTGTGCCGTTCGAGTCCATGTGTGAAATCGTTCCGGCGCGGCTGGGCGAGGACCAGCGTTATTGGCTCGACAGCACGCGCATCCGCGAGGACCTCGGTTGGAAGCCGGAAATCGACTTGCGCGCCGGGATCCGCGACATGATCGCCTGGGGCAGGAAGTACCTCGACGTCATCAAGACCGAGGAAACCGAATTCGTGCTTCGGGCCTGACCCTTTCCATTGATCGTTTTGTGCGCCGGGTTATCCTTGGGCCCGGTTCGGCGGGCCGGGACAGCCCGGCGGACAAGCCGCGACGGGAGCAGCCATGGACGACTATGCCGGCAAGAAGGTTCTGATCACCGGGGCTTCGAAGGGCCTTGGCTGGATCGCGGCGGAAGCATTTGCCGCACGCGGTGCCCGTGTATTGGCTGTCGGTCGGACCGAGGACAAGCTACGCGAACTGACCGGAGCGCTGCCCGGCGCCGATGCCCATCTGGTCTTTGCGGGTGACCTTCTCGACGAAAAAACGGTGGCCAGGCTCGCCGAATTCGCCGTGCGTGAATGGGGCGCGCCCGACATCGTGATTCACTGCATGGGCGGCGGATACGGATTCCGCGAACCGCTGCTGAGCTGGGAACAGCTCGAAAAACTGCACCGGGTCAACCTTGGGGCCGGGGCCGAACTCAACCGCTTGCTGGTTCCCGCCATGACCGGTAAGGGTGGTGGTTACGTCGTCCATGTCGGATCGACCGCCTCGACCGAATCCATCGGCTCGGTCGGCTACAATACGGTCAAGGCGGCGCTCGCCGCCTATACGCGCAGCCTCGGCAATGCACTGGCCGGCGGCAATGTCATCGTGACCGGCATCCTGCCGGGGGCGTTCTACGGGCCCGGCAATGCCTGGCGGCGCATGGAGGCGACCAAGCCGGAAGTGGCCGCGCAATTCGCCGCCGACCGCCTGCCGCGCGGGCGCATCGCCGAAGGCGAGGAGATCGTGCCCCTGCTTCTGCTGCTGACGGGGAACGGGGCTTCCATGATGGCCGGGACCTGTGTCGCGATCGACGCCGGAGAGAGCCACGCCTATGCGGTGCGGTGACGGGGCATGACGATAACGATGCTGGCCGGAGGCGGAAATGGCTGAATTCGATATCGGTTATTTCGACCCGACGATGCAGCGCATGGTGGGCGAGCGGGTATTCCGTCACCGGTTGCTCGCATGGGAAATGGGCAAGGATCTCTATGACGGGGCGCGCGAGACCGGCTACGGCGGGTTTCGCTACGATGGACGCTGGCAAAAGCTGATTCCGCGAATCGCGGCGCGCTATGGCATTTCCGCGCGCTCTGCCGTTCTCGACGTTGGTTGCAAGAAGGGTTTCTTTCTGCACGATCTCAAGCAGATGTATCCCGGCATTTCCGTGCGTGGAATCGAGAACCATCCCTATCCCGTCGAATGTGCGATGGAAAGCGTCAGGGGAGATATCGTACTCGGCAATTACGATGAACTGCCTTTCGAAGACGGCAGTTTCGACTTTGTCATGGCCTTTTCGTCGATCTACATGCTGAACATCGGCGGGGTCATGCGCGCGCTCCGGGAAATCCAGCGTGTCGGCAAGGGCAGGAGCTTCATTACCTGCGGCGCCTATCACGGCGCCGAAGACAAGGCCCTGTTCGAGAAATGGACCCTGCTCGGAACGACGCTGCTGCACGTCGACGAATGGCGGGAACTGTTCGATTACGTCGGCTATTCGGGCGACTACTATTTCACCACGGCCAGGTCCCTCAATCTGGCAGCGGCCCGTTAGACGGAGGCCGGGGCGGGCCCATGACGGTCTATTTCGTGAGACACGGCGAATCCGTCGCCAACCGGGCCCTGGTCCTGAGCGGCGTCTTCGACCATCCCCTGACCGAGGCCGGCCGTGCCCAGGCGCGCGAGGCGGGCCGGCGCCTTGCGGGCGTGCGATTCGCCCGGGTCTACACTTCCGTCCTGTGCCGCGCGGTCGAAACCGCCGACATCATCCTGGCGGCGGATGCCGCGCGCGACAGGGCCGGGCCTGTCGTCATCCGCGACCGGCGTCTCAACGAGCGCGATTTCGGCATCTACGAGGATGTTGCCCAGGCATGGATCGCCGAGCATCACGGTGACGAAACGCTCCATCGGGTGCATACGGATGTGGGTTTCCGCATGGAAGGCGGCGAATCAATCCATGACGTCTTCGCGCGGGCGACCGGCTACTTCGATGAGGCCATACGCCCCCATGCGGGCGACGGCGATATCCTCGTCGTTTCCCACGGCAACGTGACAAAATGCCTGATCGCCCATTGCGTGGGCTGGCCGGTCGAAATCATTCCGGAAATGCCCATGTGGAACGGGCTGGTGACGCGCCTATGCGTCTGAATCCATTTTTCCGCTGACGCAGCGGCGGTTTTCGATTGTACAGACCGGACAGAGATGGGGGTCTATTCGGGGCTTCTGATCGAAGCGCGTGGTGAAAAGTCGAAATACCGCGCGGAAAATCGCTTCCAGAGGACTGAAAATGCGCCGCAATCCCTTCCAAACGACGTTCAAAGCGAACCGGAAGGCGACGCGCGGCCGCCGTTCTTTGAATGCGTAGGAATGAAATTTTTCCCAGTAATAGGCGAAGCGTGCGCCGTAATATCTCAAGCCATCAGCGGAAAACAGATACATATAAAAACGCAAGTGCTCGTTGGCTATCAGATTTGTGTGCGCGACCCCGTTCAGCCACCTGAGATTATCTACTTCGAACCAGTACCAGTCGTTATCGAGATCGCCGACATGAACCTTGAGGCCATGGAAAAAACAGAACCGGCTGTAATTGCAGTTCGACATCTGGCGAAGAGACTTCCTCAGGTGTTTTTCCGGCGACGCATTGACACTCGGGCTTGCAATCGCGTTGCGCTCGTTTTCGGGTTTCATGCCGATGACGAGTATGTTGTCCGAATCGGTTTCCACATGGACGTCCGACCAGACGAAGCCGTGGTTTCTGACAAAATTATGGTCAATCGCCGTGAAATCCATGATCTCCGTTAGATGTCGGAGATCGACCATCCAGGGGTGCAGAGAAATGAAACGGAACAACGCGCCGTCCAGTTTCGGCGATAACCAGAATCCCATGTAGGGGACGCGCGGGTAATGTGGATTTCCCATACAATGGATCGACGTGTCCGGATGCAGGTTGTCGAGCAGGGCGCGAGCGAGTTGGCGCGACCCTAGCGGGTTGACTGCATCATGGGTCAGCAGGCCGCGCTCGCGCAGATAGGGAATGATCTTCTCCATCGAGGCATTGGGGCCGTGGGTGACGCAGGCCTTTTTGCCGCTTCGCGCGACGCCGTAGAGATATTTCATCATGCCGTCGGAATAGAGCCCGTCGGGGTGCAGGAACAGGCAATAGCCGCGGCCGAGAGCCTCGCCGGCGCCGAGTTTCAGCGCCATGCCGAGCTGGTTGAATTTTTCCTCGCGATCGCTCTCGTAGAAGTCGAGGAAGATGAACTTGATCGGCACCAGCGCCGCGAGGCTCGCGAAAAGTTTCGAGCCACGAATCTCTGCCTCATCTTCTGAACGAGTGATGAAAATGAACTCGGAGCGGGCAAGGTTGGGCAGGCTCGGAATATTGCCTGGTGCCATCAGCGTCGGCAGGCCGAAGGTCAGCAGATAGTCGATGTACCGCTTGCCCCAGACGGGCATCAGGAAGAAGAAGCGGGGTTCTTCGAAGCTGCGATGGGTATCCGCCATGGAGTCCGGCTACCTTCCGCCCGTGACGGGCAGAATGGCGCCACTCACGTAGCCCGAGCGCGGCGAGGCCAGCATGGCTACGGTCCAGGCGACTTCCTGCGCGGTGCCGACGCGGCCGAGCGGGGTCTGGGCGACGACCTTCGCAAGCCGGTCCGGCGACGAGTGACGGGTCTGGAAATCGGTGTCGATGGCGCTCGGCGCGACGCCGACCACGCGCAGGGAGGTGCCGGCGAATTCGCGGGCAAGCCCGGTCGTGAAGGTGTTGAGGGCTGCCTTGGCGACGCCGTAGTGAAGCGAGTCACCCGCGCCGGTCGTAAAGGCGGCGATCGAGGACATGTTGACAATAACGCCACCCTTGCTCTCGAGCAGAAGCCCACGGAGCGCGCGCACCGCCCGCACCGCCGAAAGCAGGTTGAGATCGAGGCTGTCGGTCCAGAGTTTATCGTCCGAATCGGCGAAACTGCTGCGCCGCACCGCGTCACCGACGTTGTTGACGAGAATATCGAGGCCCCCGAGAGCATTCTTCACGGCGTCGCCAAGGCCGGCATAGGCCGCCGGGTCCGCCGCATCGAGCCGGATCGCGGCAACGCTTTCGCCGCGCCCGCGCGCGGCGGCGACGACCGCGTCAGCGGACTTGTCGTCGCGCAGGTATGTGAAACGCACGTCGCAGCCAAGGCCGGAAAATGTCTCGACGCAGGCGCGGCCGATGCCGCGGCTCCCGCCAGTGACGAGAACCTTTTGCCCCTCAAGGCCGAGAGTCATGCCGGTCGCCACGTCAGCGGTTGTCACCGGCCGCGATCAGGTCGGCCAGTTCGATGGCATTGAGCAGGATGAACAGGGCTTCGTTCTGGAAATGCACCATATCGCCGTAATGCAGCGGATAGTTGGGCTTGTAGTTCACGCTGACGCCACGCAGCAGGCAGAGCAGCAACGAAACGTTCAGACGGTACCACAGGCGCGCATCGTTGGCGAACCGTGGATCGAGATCGAAGACGCGCGGCATTTCGCCGTCCAGGACGCCCCGATACAGGTAGCGATAGTTTACCAGCGTCGATTCCGGCCAGGTAAAGGCGATCTCGAACTCGGGCCTCGGCGTGTTGCCCTTGGGCATCAGGAGGTCGGAATTGATGATGTAGTAGGTATGTTCGGCGGTGTCGTGGGGGAAGGTATAGAGCAACCGCGCGAGGCCGAAAACCGGATCGCATTCGTCCAGGCTGACGTCCGGG
>CAXRES010000252.1:0-15095 GCA_964229575.1 Alphaproteobacteria bacterium | reverse complement strand
GGATTTCACCCCTGACTTAAATGTCCGCCTACGTGCGCTTTACGCCCAGTAATTCCGAACAACGCTAGCCCCCTTCGTATTACCGCGGCTGCTGGCACGAAGTTAGCCGGGGCTTCTTCTCCGGTTACCGTCATTATCTTCCCTACTGAAAGAGCTTTACAACCCTAA
This sequence comes from Alphaproteobacteria bacterium, assembly GCA_964229575.1. Lineage (GTDB taxonomy): Bacteria > Pseudomonadota > Alphaproteobacteria > SMXQ01 > SMXQ01 > WHSO01. The sequence goes on along the minus strand of CAXRES010000252.1, from coordinate 14,927 downwards.
GGCCTTCATCACTCACGCGGCATGGCTGGATCAGGGTTTCCCCCATTGTCCAAGATTCCCCACTGCTGCCTCCCGTAGGAGTCTGGGCCGTGTCTCAGTCCCAGTGTGGCTGATCATCCTCTCAGACCAGCTACAGATCGTCGCCTTGGTAGGCCGTTACCCTACCAACTAGCTAATCTGACGCGGGCTTCTCCATCGGCGATAAATCTTTCCCCCTTGGGGCGTATACGGTATTAGCCAAAGTTTCCCTTGGTTGTCCCGTACCGATAGGCAAATTCCCACGCGTTACTCACCCGTCCGCCACTAGACCCGAAGGTCTCGTTCGACTTGCATGTGTTAAGCCTGCCGCCAGCGTTCGTTCTGAGCCAGGATCAAACTCTCAAGTTGAGGTTTGAAACCCGTACACAAACGCATGCGTTCATCATTACTGAATGAACACGCTTGCGTACGGAACGTCTATGTCGACGCGCCGCCGCCTGCGTATCCCTTCTTTCTTCACAATTTCAAAGAGCGGTCCGTAGAAAACCCCCGTCCCAACGGGGTCGGGGGGTCAGCGGAGGCGCGCTTTATACGCGCACCGCCTACCCCTGTCAAACCCCTTTTCTGCCGCCTTGAACTTTTTTCCAAAGCCAAGCCGGGAGCCAATTTCCGCGATGCGGCGCGAGCCGCGAAAGCGAAAAAAACGAGGGCTGGATTTCCTGCGATTGCCAAACGTCCCTAAAGACATCGGCAACCGCAATAATATAGGATTCCAGCGGCGTCCGCAAAGTCCGGGAGAGGCTCGGAAAAAAAATGAATAAACTCTCTTGTATTTCAACTGTTTGCTTTGCTTTTGCGGCGCTTCTGGGCTGCACGGCGACGGCCGATCTGCAGGCCAGCCGCTCGGGCGAAGGTACGGCCCAGGGGCCGAGCCTCGCCCAGTTCAACGACATTCCGATCCCCCAGGGCGCCTCGATGAACCTCGAACGCTCGCTGATTCTCGGCGCCGCCGAAGGCTGGATCGGTCGGCTCGTCTACACGACGTCGCTTGGTCCCCAGCAGAGTTTCGAATTCTTCGGCCGCGAAATGCCGGCGTTCGGCTGGCAGGAAGTGACGCGCGTGCGCGCGCGCATCAACATCCTCACCTACACGCGCGGCACGCGTGCCGCGACGATCCAGATTTCGCGCACGACCTTCGGCGGCTCCGAAGTGAATTTCACCGTGTCGCCGCAGGCGCAAGCCGGCGCTCCGGCCGCCGCACCTGCGCCCACGCCCGGCGTCGTCGTCCCCGCGCAATAACGCCACCCCATTGCCGCTTCGCAAGCGGCGCGCGCCTTGCGCGGATGACGCTTTGCGCCCGCCAATGCTAAAATCGCGTCGGGACGGCGCAAGCGAACGCGCTGCCAGAACGACGCCGCCAGAACGACGCCGCCAGAACGACAGGGAAACATGGCCCGGGAACCGGAAACCGGCGACGCCGCGCACTACGGACAGAGCATGCGTATTCTCGGCCTGCTCAGCGTCGGCCATGCGCTGTCCAACTTCTACGTGCTCAGCCTGCCGCCACTGCTGCCCTTCTTCAAGAACGACTTCTCCGTCTCCTATACCCTGCTCGGCGCGATGCTGAGCCTGCGCACCATCGTCTCGGGCGGTCTGCAGATGCCGATGGGCTTCATCGCCGACAGCATCGGCGGCAAGAAGGTGCTGATCGCGGGCCTCGTGCTGATGGCGGTGGGCTTCGGCGGACTGGCGCTGGCTCCCGACATCTGGTGGTGCATGGGGTTGATGGTCGTGTTCGGCCTCGGGCTCTCCACCGTGCGGCCGTCCAACTACACGGTGATCAACGCCTCGATCCCGGCCACATGGATCGGGCGCGCCTTCGGCATCAACATGTTCGCGGGCCACGCCGGACGCGCCATCGCGCCGCCCGTCATCATCGGCCTTGCCGCGCTCTGGGGCTGGCGCACCGCCGTGCTGGTCGCCGCGGGAACGGGCATCGTCATCTCGCTCGCCATCATCAGCCAGTGGCGGATCGTGCGAGACGACGCCACCGGCAAGCGCGAAACGGGAAAGGATGCGCCCGGCGTGATCGAGGAAATCCGGATGCTCGCCTCGAAGACGGCGTTGCTGTTCTTTCTTTTCTACACGCTCAATTCCCTGTCCAATTCCGGCATCAATTCCTTCTTCGTCGCGGCGCTGACGGAACTGCACGGCACGCCCCTTGCCGTGGCGTCGAGCGCGCTGACCGGCTATCTGGTCGCCAGCGCCGCGGGCGTGCTGATCGGCGGATTCCTCGCCGACAAGACGCCGCGCCACGAACTGATCGCCGCCGTCGTGCTGATCGGCACGGCCGCCCTCGTCGCCTTCGTCGGCACGGTGTCGATGCCCGCCGTGATCCTGATGGCGGTGATGACGCTCGCCGGTATCTTCCAGGGCATGCTGCGACCGGCCCGCGACATGCTGCTGCGCGCCGTCATGCCGCGCGAAAATTTCGGCAAGGCCGTCGGAATGGTGACGACCGGCGCCGCGATCGGCGGCACCCTGGCTCCCGTCGTTTTCGGCTGGATCCTCGATCACGGCGATCCGCGCTGGGTGTTCTACATCATCGGCCTCGGGCTTCTGCTGGTTTCCGCCACCGTGCTCGCGCCCAAGGCGCGCATCGGTGCGGACAAGGACCGGCCCGCGCCATAGCTTCCCGCCATTGGCAGGGCGCACCCCGCTTGCTAGAAGGAAGCGAGGGCGCGCCCGCGCGCCGCCACCCGCCGCGCGATCGATGGACCAGCCCAGCACATCCCCAGGAAGCCCATTCCCAGGTCAAGGCGCCGATCAGCCCTACAGCCAGAGCATGATGATCCTCGCCCTGGTCTCGGGCGGCCACGCGCTCTCCAATTTCTACATCCTGTGCCTGCCGCCCCTGATCCCGTTGTTCCGCGAGGAATTCGGCGTGTCCTATGCGGCGCTCGGCCTCATGCTGTCGGTGCGCTCGATCGCCACCGGCGTGCTGCAGTTGCCGATGGGCTTCCTCGTCGACCGCTTCGGCGGCAAGAGCGTGCTCGCCTTCGGCCTCGTCGCCATGTCGCTGTCGCTCGGCATGATCGCGCTGGTGCCGGGCTACTGGTGGGCGCTCGGCGCCACCGCCATTCTCGGCATCGGCGTAGCCACCATCCGGCCGTCGAACTACACCATCCTCAACGCCTCGATGCCGCCCGCCTTCATCGGCCGCTCCTTCGGCATCAACATGTTCGCGGGCCACACCGGCCGCGTGGTGGCGCCGCCCATGATCATCCTGATCGCAGCCGTCTGGGGCTGGCGCGCGGCGATCCTGATCGCCGCCGCCATCGGCCTGCTCGTGACCATCGGCATCCTCAGCCAGTGGCGGCTGGTGCGCGACGACGCGACAGGCAAACGCGAAGCGAAGGGGCCGGGCTTCGTCGCCGAAATGAGGCTTCTCGCCTCCTACACCGTGCTCCTGTTCTTTTTCTTCTACCTTCTGCAGGCGCTCGCCACCAACGGGCTGCATTCGTTCATCGTCGCGGCGCTCGCCGAACTGCACAAGACGCCGCTGACCGCCGCTTCGAGCGCGCTCACCGCCTACCTGATCGCAAGCGCCGCGGGCGTGCTGATCGGCGGCTACATCGTCGACAAGACGCCGAAGCACGAACTGGTCGCGGTGACGGCGTTATGCGGATCGGCGGCGCTGCTGGCGGCGCTCGGCATCGTGTCGCTGCCGATCATCGTCGTCATCGCGACCATGAGCCTCATCGGCATCTTCCAGGGCACCGTGCGACCGGCCCGCGACATGCTGATCCGCGACCTTTTGCCCAAGGAAGCCTTCGGCAAGGCGATTTCCATGGTGGCGACGGGTGCCGCCATCGGCGGCGCCGTGGCGCCGGTGGTGTTCGGCTGGATCATGGACATCGGCCGGGCCCAATGGCTCTTCTACCTGCTGGCGGCCTGCCTGGTGCTGATCGCCTTCACCGTCCTGCTGCCCAAGACCCGCATCGTTATCCCGCCCGGCAACGACGGCTGAAGCCCGCGCGGCGAGGAAAATTGACGGACCGGCTGCCGCTTTCTAAAGTGCCGGTTCGCTCGGTCAAGACACGGGAGTACAGCCACAAAATGACGACTTCGACCGCCTTCGTCCGGCGGCACGGCCTGTGGACCGAGGACCAGGAACGAGCGGCGGCGGAGTTGCGCCGGCGCGCGGATCTGGACGATATCAAGCTCGTCCGGCTGGCCTGGGCGGATCCGCACGGCGCATCGCGCGCCAAGACCGTGACCCGGTCCGTTTTCCTGTCGTCGCTCGAAGACGGCTACAACATCAATGTCGCGACGACGACGCTCGATTCGTCGAACGCGCGCACCTTCAGCTCCTTCACCCGCGGCGGCGGCTTCGGCATGGACGAGATGACGGGCTCGCCCAACATCACCATCGTCCCCGACCCGACCACCTTCCGCGTCCTGCCGTGGGCGCCGGGCGTCGGCTGGATCCTCTGCGACGAATATTTCAATACCGGCGCCGTCTATCCCTTTTCCCCGCGCCAGCTTCTGCGCCGGGAACTCGGCAAGCTCGCGGCCGACAACATGCGCTGCGTCGTCGGGCTCGAGGTCGAATGGTATCTCCTGCGCGTCGCCGAGGATCACCTGACGGCCGATCACGTCGGCATGCCGGGCAAGCGGCCCCGCCCGGTTCTGACCTGGCCGGTGGAGCCCGGGTATTCCTACCATTCGGAAAGCAACATGGACCTGATGCAGCCGCTCCTGTCCGAGCTTGCCGAGGTTTACGAAAAGATCGGCCTGCCGCTGCGATCCATCGAAAACGAATGGGGCCCCGGCCAGGTGGAAACGACGTTTTCCGCCGAAGACGCCATGAAGGCGGCCGACGACCTGGTGCTGTTTCGCACCGCGACGCGCCAGGTCTGCCGCAGGCTCGGCTACTTCGCGAGCTTCATGTGCCGTCCCGGCCTCAAGAGCTATTATTCCTCGGGCTGGCACCTGCACCAGTCGCTGGTGCGCCGCGACAACGGCCAGAACCTGCTGATCCCCGGAAAGGACGGCGAACGACTGTCGGCCACAGGCATGGCCTTTCTCGGCGGTCTTGTCCGCCATGCCGTCGCCGGCGCCGCCTTCACCACGCCGACGGTCAACGGATACCGGCGCTTCCGGCCCAATTCGCTGGCCCCCGACCGGGCCGGCTGGGGCTTCGATCACCGCGGCGCCATGCTGCGCGTGCTCGGCGGCATGGGCGACCCGGCGACGCGCATCGAGAACCGCGTCGGCGAGCCGGCGGCCAACCCCTATCTCTACATCGCCGCGCAGATCGCCGCCGGGCGCGACGGCATCCGCAATCGCCTCGATCCCGGCCCGGCGGACGACGAACCCTACGCCGCGGAGCGCGAGCCGCTGCCCGCCAGCCTGACGGCGGCGCTCGCGGCGCTTTCCGAAAGCGCGCTCTTCCGCGAAGAATTCGGGTCGACCTTCCTCGACTATTTCCTCAAGATCAAAGGCAATGAGAACGGGCGGTTTCTCGCCTACCTTCGCGAAACCGGGATGGACACCCCCGGCGACGATGTGACGGAATGGGAACAGAATGAATATTTCGACTTCTTCTGAGAACAGGCGATGACCTCGGAACCGACGAACCGGCCGCCTTCTCTCCTCGGCCGCCCGCGCGCCGATTACGACTGGGACCACCTGGTGCGCGAGGACCGGGTGCATCGGCTCGTCTATACCGCGCCCGACATTTTTGATGCCGAGATGACCAACATCTTCGGCGGCGTCTGGGTCTATCTCGCGCACGAAAGCCAGATTCCGCGCAACGACGACTATGTCGCGGTGCGCATGGGCCTGCGGCCGCTCATCGTGCTGCGCGATTCGACGGGAAAGTTCCGCGCGCTTTACAACCGCTGCACCCATCGCGGCGCGACGCTGTGCCGCGAGGCGGCGGGCACCGCCAAGGTCTTCCAGTGCGCCTATCACGGCTGGACGTTCATGAACTCGGGCGAACTGCGCGGCGTGCCCTGGCCGGAAGGCTACGCGGCGGACCTGCGCAATTCGCAGTTCAACCTCGCCCAGGTGCCGCGCGTCGAAAGCTACCGCGGCTTCATCTTCGGCACCCTCAATCCCGATGCGCCGGCGCTCGCCGACTACCTCGGCCCCGTGCGCCGGCCGATCGACGAATGGCTCGACCGCCATCCCGGCAGCCGCGTCGTCGTGCGCGACGCCAACCGTCTCAAGTTCCACGGCAACTGGAAGCTCGCCTACGACAACTCCGCCGACGGCTATCACGTCAAGTTCTCGCACCGCTCCCTGCTCGAAATGGAAAACCGTTTCAGGGCGGACAACGAAAAGGGCATGTCGTTCTACAAGGACCATCCCGACGAAGCGCCGATGTACGTCCGCTATTTCGGCAACGGCCACCATTTCAAGGACAAGCGGCCCAATATCGAGAAGCGCCCGGGCGCGCTGTGGGAGATCGAGGGCACCGCGCCCGGCATGGAACCCTTCGAAGAGGAAATCCGCAGGCGCCTCGGCGCCAATGCCTCGCGCGCGCTCGATTTGGCCGCGTCGGAGCCGGTCAACATCAACGTGTTTCCGAACCTGCTCATTCTCGGCAATCACATCCAGGTCATCGAGCCGGTCTCCGTCACCGAGACCAACACCACCTGGTACGCCACCGCCGTCGTCGACGAAGCCGACGAGCTCGGCGGCACGGTCGATCTGGTCAACGCCTTCCGCATGCGGACCCAGGAGGGTTTTCCCGTGTTCGGCGAGGTCGACGACGCTACGAACTTCGAGGAAATCCAGCGTGGGCTCGCCGCGCCCGAGGACGAATGGGTTTACATGCACCGCGGTCTCGGCATTCCGGGACGCTTCAGGACGGAAGCCGACGGCTCGATCACCGGGCCCGCGACCGACGAGGTCTTCATGCGCGAGACCTTCAAGGAATGGAAGCGCCTGATGGCGGAACCGCCGGCCATCGAAATCCGCCGCGAGGTTTGACCCCCCAGATGTCCACCGCCCACGATCCTTCCCGCACGTCGCACTACGTCACCGATGCGTATTACGCCGACCTCGTCGCCGCGTTCGCCGACTGGCAGCGCGACGAAAACATCGTGCGCGACGAAAGCGTCTGCACGGCGGCGCGCGCGCTCCTCGAACGCGAGGCCCGCCTGCTCGACCGCCACGCCTATCGGGACTGGCTCGGACTTTTCGCGCCGGAATGCGTTTACTGGCTGCCCGGCCGGCCCGACGGCGGCGATCCGCGCCGGGAAGTGGCGGTCGCCTTCTTCGACCGTCGCCGGCTCGAAGATCACGTTTACCGTCTGTCGACCGGCGTCGCATGGTCGCAGATTCCGCGCTCGCGCACCGTGCATTTTGTCTCCAACATCGAGGTGTTCCGCGCGGGCCCCGACGCACCCCTTATGGTGCGCTCCAACCTGATGCTGAGCGAATTCCGCGCCGGGGATTCGCGTACTCTTGCCGGCTGGTGCGCCCATCGCCTCGCGCGCCAGGGCGATGGCTGGAAGATCCTCGTCAAGCAGGTGAACCTGCTCGAATGCGACCAGAATCTCCGCAATCCGAGCCTGATTTTCTGAAGCCAGCCCGGCCGGCGGCGCTTTCGCCGCCCTCCGGCCCAAGGTAGAATGCCGGCCAGCCCGCGCCGGAACGAACCGGCGCGTCTCATCGCCAGACGGGGAGCCCGAAATGACCTTCCGCAAGATTCTGCTCGCGAGCCTGTCCACCCTGGCCCTGCTGCCGGGGGCCGCGTCGGCCCAGTCGGCCGCCGATTTCTACAAGGGCAAGCGCATCACGCTGATCGTCGGCTACGCGGCGGGCGGCGGCTACGACACCTACGCCCGCCTGGCTGCGCCGCACTATGCCCGCCGCGTGGCGGGAGGCCCGGGGCTCATCGTGCAGAACATGCCGGGCGCCGACAGCCTGACAGCGCTCAATCATCTCTACAATCGCGCCAACCGCGACGGCACGGTGGTCGCCACCTTCAGCCGCGCGCTTGCGATCGCGCCGCTGCTCGGGCAACTCGGCAAGGACAAGGCGCTTTACGATCCGCAGAAGCTCTTCTGGGTCGGCAGCTTCAACAACGAAGTGAGCGTCGTCGCCGTGCTCGCCTCCACCGGGATCAAGTCGGTCGAGGACCTGAAGAGCCGCGAAGTGCTGGTCGGCGCGACCGGGCTCACCTCGAGCAATGCGGTCTATCCTTACGTCGCCAACAACATCATCGGCACGAAGTTCAAGGTCATCACCGGCTACCCCGGCACTTCGCACATGACGCTTGCGATGGAGCGCGGCGAAATCCACGGCAACGCCGGCTGGTCTCTGTCGAGCGTTTTCGCCCAGCACCGCGACTGGCTCGAAAAGAAGAAGCTCAACATCCTGATGCAGCTTTCCACGTCCAGGCACCCGGATCTTCCCGACGTGCCGCTAATCCTCGACTTCGCCAAGAACGAGACCGAACGCAAGGCGATGGAGCTGGTCTTCGCGCCGCTGGCGCTCGGTCGCCCGCTTGCCGCCCCTCCGGGCATTCCCGCCGACCGCGGTCAGGCGCTGCGCGCGGCTTTCGACGCCACGGTGAAGGACAAGGCCTTCCTCGCCGCGGCCGACAAGGCCAAGCTCGACATCACGCCGATCGGCGGCACGGAGATCCAGAAGCTGGTCGAAGGCATGTATTCCTCCACCCAGGAGGTCGTCGAACTGGCCAAGAAGGTCGTGGAGCGCGGCTCCACCGCCGTCGGCAAGGCCGTGATTCCCTACGAAAAGGTCTCGGCCACGATTTCGCGCGTCGATGACGGCGGACGCGAAATCCGCTTCACCGCAGGCGGCAAGAAGGCCAAGGCCGCGATCAGCGGCAGCGGCACCAAGGTCACGGTGGGCGGCAAGGAAGCCAAGCGCAGCGCCATAAAGCCCGGCATGAACTGCGAGATCTACTACCCGGGCCCGGGCTCGACCGCGCGCGGCGTCGACTGCAAGTAAACGACCCTTTCCGGAACAAAACGCCCGCCGGCTTCCGGCGGGCGTTTCGTCGTTTCCGGACCTTGCCGGTCAGTCCCGAATATCCTGCAGCAGCCACTCGGTCGGGATTTCGTTGCCGAGACCCTGCTCCTTCGCCTTTTCGTAGGCGACCGCACCGACCGCCCAGAACTGCGCGCCCTGAAGGTTGCCCCGTTCCGAATAGGTGATCTGCGCGGCCGACGTGCGCCCGCGGTTGGTGCCGGCGAAAATGTCGCTGAGCGTGATCATGCGGTCGGGAAGCGCCGCGCCGTGGCCGCGCTTGCCCGATCGCTTCATCCTGAAATTCGAATTGAACTTCGGCTGCGCCGCGTAGGTGATGTATTCGTCCTCGATCGCCATGTCGGGCAATCCCCACGGACCGGGAGCGTTGCCGAACCGCAAATAGACGTCGACCTTGTCGAGCGTGCTGTCGTCGGGCCGCCCGCCGCCGCCGCCGACGTTGACAACATGGCAGCCCTTTTCCACCCATTCGCCGTTGAGTACGGGCACCGCCGAATCGGTGACGCCGGCGATGATGTCGGCGCCGCGGTAAACGTCGCGCGGGTTGTCGCAGACCTGCACCTCGATGCCGTACCTGGCGCGCATTTCGGCGGCGAAGGCCTCGCGGTTGGCCGGCGTCGGCGAATAGACCTGGAGCTTCTTCAGCTTGCGCACGCACATGAAGGCTTCCATGTGGGTGCGCGCCATGCCGCCCGATCCGAGCATGCCGACAACCTCCGAATCCTCCCGGCTCATGTACTTGACGCCGATGCCGCCGTCGGCGCCGACGCGCATGTGCTGCAGCACGCCGTCGTTGATGAAGGCGAGCGGCTCGCCCGTCTTCGTCGAGGTCAGCAGGATCAGGCCGCAGAACATGCCGGGACGCGTGCAGTATTTTTCCTGCGTCACCACGCCGTTGTATTCCTGTTCGTAGATGACGTCGGACTTCATGCGGATGGCGAAGTAGCCCGACTGCGAGCCGCCTTCCATCGTTCCCCACTGGTATATCTTCTTGTCGTCGGAAGTCGGGATCTGGATGTCGATGCGCGGCCGGCAGACGGCCTCCTGCGTTGCCATCTGGCGGTAGGACTTCTCCAGCGCCTCGATCGTGTCCTTCATGGTGAGGACGCGCGACACGACATCGTTGTTGATGAACAGGGTCACGGGGAACTCCTTCTGTCTGAGGAGGGCCTACCAGCCCTTTTCCTGCAGCTGGTTATAGGTACGGATGATGAAGTTCTGCAATCGCGAACCGCGCTTGTATTCGGCGAATTCGCCCGGCAGCTTGCGCAGTTCCTTGCGAATCTCGGCAAGCGACTTTCCTTGCTGCATGCGACTGGCAACCTCGTTGCGGATGGTGACGAAGTAGCGCTTCTGCTCTTCGAGGTCGGCCACGCCACGGCTCACATGCGCCGGACCGTGACCCGGAACGTAGGTATCGACCGCGAGCTTGCGGGCCATGATGTTGTCGAGAATCCGCACCCAGCCGTCGATCACCGAGTAATTGACACCGCCCGATTCGCCCTGGCCGGGGTGAATTTCCGTGTCGAGCAGGTCGCCGGTCAGGAACACGCGCTTTTGCGGTATATAGACCGTCGTATCGCCGGTCGAATGTCCGTGGCCTTCGAACTTCATCTGGAACGTGAGCCCGCCGAAATAGAGCGTCATCTCGTTGTCGAAGGAGATATCCGGACGCACCAGTTCGGCATCCTTGTAGCCTTCGTCGCCCCGTTCCTTGCGTTCCTTGAATTCGCGCGCCTCCTGCTGATAGAGGTCGCGGACCTGCGGCCGGCTTGCAATGTAGATCGGCCTGTCCTCGCGGAAGTGCCAGGCGCCCGTGGCATGGTCGCCCGCCGAATGGGACGACACGAGGTAACGCACCTTCCTGTCGGTCAGCGAACGGATCGCCGCCAGGGTCTGCGGCGCGGTGCGCACGTCGAAGTCGAAGACAAGTACGCCGTCCTTCGTGATGACGAAGGTCGAATTGCTCGACCCGCGGACGTTTTCCATCATGTAGACGTCGTCCGTGATCTTGCGCAGTTCCATCCTGTCGGCGGCTGCCGCGGGCCGGGCAAGCAGCAGGACTGAAACGGCGGCGAACAGAAGCGCGAAAATGGATCGCATGGTCGACCTCCCCAGGAAGATGCCCCCGTGAAACAGGGCTTGTCGGCGCCGCTGTTGACCGCGGCTCGGCGCAAAATGATGGCAGGATTCCCGGGATGCGCAAAGCCCGGGTCCGCCGCTCAATCGCGGATACCCTGCCCCCGCGCTAGTCGCGGATATCCTGCAAGAACCACTCGGTCGGAATCTCCCTGCCCTTGCCCGCCTTGCGCGCAAGCTCGAAGGCGCGTCCCGCCACGGCGTGGAACTGGTTGCCCTGCAGGTTGCCGCGTTCGGAATAGGTGATCTGGCCGTCGGACGTGCGGCCCCGGGCCGCGCCGGCGATGATGTCGCCGAGCCAGACGACGCGTTCTTCCGCCAGCGCCTTGCGCCCGCCGCGGCGCGCATCGGGCGACATGTATTTCTTCGCCGTCTCTTCCGTCATCGCGGCATAGGTAAGGCGCGAACGTGCCTTGCCGAATTCCGGCAGGCCCCAGGGCTGCGGCGCGTCGCCGAAGCGCAAGGATACGTCGATACGCTCGATCGATCTGGCATCGGGCTTGCCGGACCCGCCGATGACGACGATGTGCGTGCCCGGTTCCAGCAGGCTGCCGTCGGTCACCGGCTCCGTCGCATCGGTCACCGCGGCCAGGATGTCGGCGCCGCGATAGACCTTTTCCGGCGCGTCGCAGGCCACCGCCTCGATGCCGAACTTCGCCGCCATTTCCGCCGCGAAGGCTTCGCGGTTGGCGCGTGTCGGGGAAAAGACCTGCAGCTTCCTGATCTTGCGCACATGCATGAAGGCGTCCATATGGCTGCGCGCCATGCCGCCCGACCCCAGCATGCCGACGACCTCGGCGTCTTCGCGGGCGGCATACTTGACACCGATGCCGCCGTCGGCGCCCACGCGCATGTGCTGGACGATGCCATCGTTCATCAGCGCGAGCGGCTCGGCGTTCTCGACCGAGGTGAGAAGAATGAGCCCGCACCAGCGGCCGGGCCTCATGCAGTATTTTTCCTCGGTCGGGATGCCACCGCGGTTTTCCTGAACCAGGATGTCGGATTTCATGCGGATGGCGAAATAACCGCGCATGGATCCGCCCTCCATGGTGCCCCACTGGTAGGTCCTGCCGTCCGCCGAGGCCGGAATCTGGATATCGATGCGCGGCCGGCAAACCGCCTCGCGGGAGCGCAGATCGGCATAGGCCCGTTCCAGGGCATCCATGGTGTCGGCCATGGTAAGCACCTGTTCCACATCGGAATTGCTGATGATCAGGGTCATCTGGCCCCTCCCCGGGCGGCGCCGCCTCACGTTTATTCTTGTACCCGCGCCCGTGCGGGCCATGTGGCTTTGGCGACCGTTTCCCTGCAAAATAAGCCGGGCTTCGCCGGGGGGCAACGCCCAGTTGCGCGGCCCGGCGCAAGACCGGGGGAGGAAAAACAAAATGACCGGACCACGTCCGCTCGCGGCGGTCTTGTGCGCCTGCCTTCTGGGCGGCGTTGCCGGTGACGCCGCGGCCGCGGACCGCTCCGTCGTCAGCCGCCCGGGAACGGTGCTGGTCGATCGCGCCGCGCGTCTTGGCGAACTCGAACGCATGGGTCCCGACGCCCAGCGACTGTGCCATGTCGGCAATCCCGAGATCGAACCATCCATTCCGCCCGTCCTGGTCCTCGATGGACGCGCCGGCGTCGACGCCAGCAACGCGCTGCTGCTGCCGTTCGAATGGGCCGTCGCCGTTAACGGCGCCGATGCCTTCGCCGGTTCCGTGACCGCCCAGGAACGTTTCCTTGCCCTGCTGACATCCTGGGCCAAAGCCGGCGCCATGACGAAATTGCTGGATGATGTCGCCAATTCGAATACCGCCGTGGTCTTCGGCCTGCGGCGAACGCTCGCGCTCCTCATCCCCAACTGGGCCCTGGCAAGGACCGCCCCGCAGGTCGACGCGGCCGACCGCGCGCTGGTCGACCAATGGATAACGCAGCTTGTCGCGCTCGCCGACGTGAATACGGGCGGGCGCAACCGCGCCATGCGGACCGTCAACTGCCCGGCCAACCAGGACAGCAACAACTGCAACTACCATCGCTATCTGCGCGATACCGTGAATGCGATGTGGGGAGCGCTCTCCGGCGATGAAGCGCGGCTGACCAAGGCGATGGAGCGCGTCAAGGTGGCGCTGCGCCAGATGCGCCCCGACGGTTCGCTTCCCCTTGAAACGCAGCGCGGATCGCGCGCGCTGTGGCACCAGAACTACGCGCTTGGCATGCTGATCGCCATCGCCGAGGTCGCCGCCAACCAGGGGCACGATCTCTACGCGCTGGAGATCGACGGCAAGAACCTGCACAAGGGCGTCGCGTTCCTCCTCGCCGCGACAGCCCAGCCGCAGATCGTCCTGGCTTATGCGAAGGCCAACGTGCGTCCGGGCCCGGGGCACGACTGGCGCGAGCAGGACCTGCGTTTCACCGAGGAACGCGGCCGCTGGCATTTCATGGCCTGGACGGAAGCCTACATGGCGCGTTTTCCCGATCATCAGAATACGCGACGACTGAAGCGCCTGCTGCCCAGCCTCTCGGAGGATCGTCCACTGATCAGCCGCGCGACCGGCGGCAATGCGAGCTGCTTTGTCCTGCGCCGTTGAGCGCAATTCGCTACACTCGGCCATCGGTCCAACCCTCGTTTCCAGAGTTTTCCCGCCATGACGACATCCGACGCCGGCGCCCTGCTCCGTCCCCGCAACATCGTGCTCGTGGGGGCCTCGGACCGGCCGCGGCACTGGTCGGGGCGCGTCCATGAAAACCTCAGGCGGTTCGGCTTTCCGGGCGGCATCTACCCGGTCAATCCCAAGCGCGATGAGATATGGGGGACCAGGTGCTTCCCTTCCGTGCGCGACCTGCCCGAGGGGCCCGATCACGTCGTGTCCTTCCTTCCCGCCGATCTGGTCTTCGGCCTGATGGAAGAGGCGGCCGACGCCGGCGCCCGTTCCGCGCTGGTCTTTGCCGGCGGCTTCGGCGAAGGCGGCGACCCGGAAGGGCGCAAGCGCGCCGCGCGTCTAGGCGCGATCGTGCGCGAACGCAGCATCGCGCTGTGCGGCCCCAACTGCCTCGGAAACGTCTCGGCGCCGGCGCGCGCCGTCACCCTGCCCGACGACGGGCTGGAGAAGATCGAGGCCGGCCCCGTCGCCGTGATCGCCCAGTCCGGCGGCCTTTGCGTCGCGCTCAACCGCATTCTTTTCGAGCGTGGCCTGATGCCCTCGTACCTGATTTCCTGCGGCAATCAGGTGGGACTGACGGCGGGCGACTATCTGCGCCACATGGCGGGCGAACCGCAGGTGCGCGCCGCGCTTCTCTATCTGGAACAGGTGGTCGGGCTCGACGATTTCCTCGATGCCGCCCGCGCCATGCAGGCCGCGGGCAAGGCGGTGATCGCCGTCAAGATCGGCGGCTCGGAAGCAGGCCGCAAGGCAGCACTCGCCCACACGGGCGCGCTCGCCGGAACGGTCGAGGCCTTCGACGCGGTGGCGGGAGCGGCCGGCGTGGCGCGCGTCGACTGCATCGAGGACGCGATCGAAGCGCTGGAATACTCCGTGCGCGCCGGACGGCTCGGCTCGGGCGACGTCGCGGTAATGACCAATTCGGGCGCGATGAAAAGCCTGGTGTCCGAATCCTCGGCCCGCGCCGGGGTAAAGCTCGCGGGCTTTTCCGCGGAAACCCAGGCGCGGCTCACCGAAGCGCTCGGCCCCGACGCGCCGGCGGGCAATCCGGTCGATACCAAGTTGACCATCCGCACGGAAAACTACACGGCCTGCCTCGACGCGCTGGCCGACGATCCGGCCGTCGGCCTC
>CAXRES010000251.1:0-3457 GCA_964229575.1 Alphaproteobacteria bacterium | reverse complement strand
GAAATGGCGACGCCGCTCTTAGACGTCACCGAGGAGTTCAAGCGCACGCTGGGCGACACCTCCGACGTCGTGACCACGGAGATGTACACGTTCGAGGACCGCTCGGGCGACATGATCACGCTGCGTCCCGAAGGCACGGCGGGCATCGCGCGCGCCGTCATCTCGGGCGGCCTCACCCAGAGCCTGCCGCTCAAGGTTTTCTATTACGGCCCGATGTTCCGCCACGAGCGTCCGCAGAAGGGGCGGCTGCGCCAGTTCCACCAGATCGGCGTGGAACTGCTGGGCGTTGCGGCGCCGCTCGGCGACGTCGAGGTCATCGCGCTCGGCGCGCATATCCTCGATGCGCTCGGCATCCTGCGGCACTGCAAGCTGGAGCTGAACACGCTGGGCGACGTCGAAAGCCGCGCGGCCTACCGCGACGTGCTGGTCAAGTACCTGTCGGGGCATATCGATCATCTCTCGGCCGAAAGCCGCGATCGTCTCGGGCGCAACCCGCTGCGCATCCTCGATTCCAAGGACGAGGGCGACAGGCGCATCGTCGCCGACGCGCCTGCCTTCGGCGACTACCTGACGGAGGCGGCGCGCGATTTCTTCGCGCGCGTGACCGACGGCCTCGAAGCGATCGGCGTTTCCTACACGCTCAATCCGCGCCTGGTGCGCGGACTGGACTACTACTGTCACACCGCCTTCGAGTTCACCACCGACGCGCTCGGCGCCCAGGGCACGGTGCTGGCGGGCGGGCGCTACGACGGCCTGCTCGAAACCATGGGCGGACCGGCGACGCCCGGCGTCGGCTGGGCGGCGGGCGTCGAACGCCTCGCCATGCTGGCCGAGGGCGCCGCCCCGGCGTCGCGCCCGGTCGCCGTCATCCCGATCGGCGCCCCGGCGGAAGCCGTCGCCCTGACGCTCACCCACGAGTTGCGGCGGGCCGGCTTCGCCGTGGACCTCGGCTTTTCCGGCAACCTCTCGCGGCGCATGAAGCGCGCCAACAGGCTCGATGCCGTCTGCGCCGTCATCCTCGGCGACGACGAGATCGCCAAGGGCGCGGCCACCGTGCGCGACATGGCCTCGGGCGACCAGTCCACCATACCGCTCGGCGAGATCGCCGCCCGTCTCGCCCGCTATCGTTAGCGGCCGGGAGGAAAGGGCCCATGCCCGCCGAATCTCCCGCCGAACGCGCCGTTGCCGCCGAAGCGCGCTTTTTCCTCACCGGGGCAAACCATCGAACCGCGTCGCAGGAACTGCGCGACGCGCTGTTCGTCGAGGACCGGGCCCTGCCCGGTTTTTATGAACGGCTGCGCGCCGTGGGCGTCGAGGAGGCGATGGTGCTCAGCACCTGCGATCGCGTCATCGTCGCCGCCGTCGCCGATGAGCCCGAGGCGGCGGCTCGGCGCATACGCCGTCTGCTCGCCGAAGGGGCGGGCATCAGCGACGAACGCATCGAAGGCGCGTTTCTCACCTGGCACGGCGTGGACGCGCTCGAGCATCTCTTCGCCATCGCCGCCTCGCTCGAAAGCCAGGTGGTGGGCGAGCCTGAAGTGCTGGGCCAAGTGCGCGAGGCGCACCGGCGCGCGGGCGAACTGGGCGCGCTCGGGCCGGCGCTCAGGCGCGTTCTCGATGCCGCCTTCGCCTGCGCCAAGCGCGCGCGCAACGAGACGGCCATCGGCGAAAGCGCCGTGTCCATCGTTTCCGCCGGCGTCCAGGTGGCCCGCGAGATTCTCGGCCGCTTCGATGCCGCGCGCGCCCTGATGGTGGGCGGGGCGGAATTCGGCGTCACCGTGATCGAACGGCTGAAGGCCGAGGGACTCGACGACATCACCATCGCCGATCCGCTGGCTCCGCGTGCCGAAGCCCTGGCCGCGCGGCTTGGCGCGCACCGCCTGGCGATGGGCGAGGTGGCGGCCGGGCTTGCCGGCTTCGACATCGTGCTGACCGGGCTGGGCGGCAGCCGGCCGGCCGTTCTCGCCGCCGACGTGGCGACCGCCTTGAAGGCGCGCCGGTTCCGTCCCATCTTCCTGCTCGACGCCGCGGTGCCGTCCGACGTGGAGCGCGCCGTGCGCGATCTCGACGACGCCTACCTGTTCGACCTGCACGATCTTGAGCGTATCGCGCTGACCGGCCAGGAACGCCGCAGCCAGGCGGCGGCCGAGGCGCGCGCCATCGTGGCCGACGAGGTCGCCCGCTTTCTCGCCGCCGACAGCGGCCGACAGGCGGCGCCCGTCGTCACTGAACTGCGCGCCCATTTCGAGGACGTGCGCGAGCAGCTCCTGCGCGAGCAGCCGGGCATTTCCGCCGACGAAGCGACGCGCCTTCTGGTCAACCGCCTGCTGCATGCGCCCTCGCGTGCGCTGCGGGAGATGGCGAGCGACAATCGAGCCGTGCCCGGCCCCGACGCGCCCCAGGGGCTGGCGGGCCTGATCGAACGGCTGTTCGGACTGGCCCGGCGCGGCGATAAATCGGGCAAATCCTGATCCAGATGCGGAGAGCAAGACGTGAGTAGTGAACAGCGTGGCAATGTCGGGTCGATCGAATCGATCCGCGACAAGCTCGATCAGGTCGTCGCCCGGCATGCGACGGTGGGCGACCGGCTGGTGGCCGGCGCCGATCTTGCCAGCGACGAGCGGCGAAAGCTCTCGAAGGAATATTCCGACCTGTCCGACATCGTTGCCGCGATCCAGGACTGGAAGAAGACCAGGGAGGAGATCGCCTCCCTCGAAGCGATGCTCGCCAGTCCCGGCGAGGACGCCGAGGTCAAGGCGATGGCGGAGGACGAGCTGTCGTCCCTCAGGGGGCGCCTGCCCGTTCTGGAAAACGCCATCCGTATCGGCCTTCTGCCCAGGGACGAGGCCGACGAGAAGAACGCCATCCTCGAAGTGCGCGCCGGCACCGGCGGCGACGAGGCTTCGCTGTTCGCCGCCGACCTGTTCCGCATGTACCAGCGCTATGCCGAACTTCACCGCTGGAAGTTCGAGGTGATGGAGCTCTCCCACACCGACAAGGGCGGCTACAAGGAAGCGACGGCCAGTATCGCGGGCGCCGGGGTGTTCGCCCGCCTCAAGTTCGAATCGGGCGTTCATCGCGTGCAGCGCGTCCCCGAAACCGAGGCGCAGGGACGCATTCACACGTCCGCCGCCACCGTCGCCGTGCTGCCCGAGGCCGAGGACGTCGACATCGAAATCAACGACAAGGACCTGCGGATCGATGTTTTCCGCGCGTCGGGTCCCGGCGGCCAGTCGGTGAACACCACCGATTCGGCGGTGCGCATCACCCATTTGCCGACCGGCATCGTCGTTTCGCAGCAGGACGAAAAATCCCAGCACAAGAACAAGGCCAAGGCCATGAAGATCCTGCGCGCCCGCCTTTACGAAAAGAAGCGCGAGGAGCAGGACGCGGCGCGCGCCGCCTCGCGGCGCTCGCAGGTCGGCTCGGGCGACCGCTCGGAGCGCATCCGCACCTA
>CAXRES010000250.1:0-4299 GCA_964229575.1 Alphaproteobacteria bacterium | reverse complement strand
TACTTGCCGGCGATGTCGGCGACGGAAAGCTGGCGCGACGGGTCGCGGGCCAGTTCGAGCGCGGCGAGAATGGCGAACTGGGTGGCCTTTTGTAGCTTCATCGCGGCGTTTCCCCGCCGTCGGTCCGGGCGAGGGGCATTTCCAGTTCGATGAAACTGCCCCCGCGCATCCCCTGGCTGCGGAAGAACGCCATGTTGAGCCCGTCGTCGCGGGCCAGCATGGTGCGGACCGTGCCCATGCCGGCGGCGCGCATGTGCTTGCAGATCGCCTCGAACAGGAGAGAGCCGAGGCCGCCCTCGCGGTAGAGCGGATCGACGCCGATGGCGAATATCCAGCCGCAGGGGGGCGAGCCGAATTCCCAGGCCCGGTCCTCGCCGAGGATGAAGCCGCGCACGGTCCGGTCCACTTCGGCGACCAGGAAGTAGCGGCCCCGGCGGGTCGCATAGCGGCGGAAGGCCCGCTGCCAGTAGTCGACCTTGGGGTTCGCGGTGATCGCCGCGTCGATGGCGGCGACTTCGTCCATGTCTTCGGCGCGGGCCACGCGGATGGTCGGCGGCGGCCCGGCAGGCTCTTGATTTTCCGTGGTAATCTGCGTGTTCATCGGTCTCCGCCCGAATTTCCCGCGACGCCCTGGAAGGCATGTTGACAGCATGGCGGGGGTTCTGTATTTTGTAAATAGGTAATGCAGTACCGAATTACTCTTTTTAGCCACGCGAAGCCTTTTGGATTAGGCTGGGCGCGTAAAAATCAGGGCGGCGCCGCCGCCGAGACGCAGACGAAGCAGGTGGAGACCGATGATCGACTTCAGGACGAGCCCGGAAAAATACAAGCACTGGAAGGTCACCTACGACGGCCCGGTGGCGACCATCGCCATGGACGTGAGGGAGGACGGCGGCCTTGTGGAGGGCTACCAGCTCAAACTCAATTCCTATGACCTCGGCGTCGACATCGAGCTTTACGACGCGGTCCAGCGCATGCGCTTCGAGCATCCGGAAGTGGGTGCGGTGGTGCTGACCAGCGCCAAGGACAACGTGTTCTGCGCCGGCGCCAATATCAGGATGCTCGGCCTTTCCACCCATGCGTGGAAGGTCAACTTCTGCAAGTTCACCAACGAGACGCGCAACGGCATCGAGGATGCCAGCAACTTCTCGAAGCAGACATACATCTGCGCCGTCAACGGCACGGCGGCGGGCGGTGGCTACGAACTGGCGCTCGCCTGCGAACACATCATGCTGGTCGACGACAATTCGTCGGCCGTGTCGCTGCCGGAAGTGCCGCTGCTCGCGGTGCTGCCGGGCACCGGCGGGCTGACGCGCGTGGTGGACAAGCGCATGGTGCGCCGCGACCACGCCGATTTCTTCTGCACGCTGACCGAAGGCATCCGCGGGTCGCGCGCCGTCAACTGGAAGCTGGTGGACGAGGTCGTGCCGCGCTCGAAGATGGCCGAAACGGTGAAGGTGCGGGCGGCCGAGTTCGCCGCCAGGACCGATCGTCCGAAGGACGCCAAAGGCATCAAGCTGACCGAGCTGAAGCGCGACGTTTCCGGCGACACGGTCGCCTACGGCAACGTGACGGCGGTGATCGACCGCAATGTCAAGTCGGTGACCATAACGGTGCGCGCGCCGAAGGAAGCCGTGCCCCAGGACGCCAAGGGCATCCATGCCCAGGGCGCGAACTTCTGGCCGCTCGCCATGGCGCGCGAACTGGACGACCTGATCCTTCACCTGCGCACCAACGAGCCCGCCATGGGCCTGTGGATTTTCAAGACCGAAGGCGATCCGGAACTGGTCGCCAAGGCGGACGAGGCACTGGAGAAGAACGCCAGGGACTGGCTGGTGCGCGAAATCACGCATTACGTGAAGCGGACCTTCAAGCGCATCGACGTCACCTCGCGCTCGCTGGTGACGCTGGTCGAACCGGGCAGCTGCTTCGTCGGCATGCTGGCGGAACTGCTGCTGGTCGCCGACCGCAGCTTCATGCTCGACGGCACGCTGGAGGGCAAGAACGCGCCCGCCAGGGTGAGGCTGACCAACGCCAATTTCGGGCCTTACCCGATGGGCAACGGGCTGACGCGCCTCGCCACCCGTTATCTCGGCGACGATGCCGGGCTCAAGGCCGTGACCGCGGCCAAGGGCAAGGATCTGGACGCGCAGGGGGCGGAGGCGCTCGGCCTCGTCACCTTCGCGCCCGACAACATCGACTGGGAGGACGAGGTCCGCATCGCCATCGAGGAACGCGCGGCGATGTCGCCCGACGCGCTCACCGGCATGGAAGCGAGCCTGCGCTTCGCCGGCCCCGAAACGCTCGAGACCAAGATCTTCGGCCGCCTGTCCGCCTGGCAGAACTGGATCTTCCAGCGGCCGAACGCGGTCGGCGCCGACGGCGCGCTCAAGCTGTTCGGCAGCGGCAAGCGGGCCAAGTTCGACGAAAACCGCGTTTGATTGTTTCACCGATCTCAGCCGGTACGACTGAGCTACAAGTGGGAGAGTGAAGATGGCCGGAATTGACTACAACACCAAGATTCCCAACAACGTGAACCTGGCTGACGATCCGCGGCTTCAGCGCGCGCTCGAGGAATGGCAGCCCAAGTTCCTCGACTGGTGGAAGGAACTCGGGCCGGTCGGATCGCAGAACTACGACGTCTACCTGCGTACGGCGATCAGCGTCGAACCCTCGGGCTGGGCGCACTTCGACTACGTCAAGATGCCCGAGTACCGCTGGGGCATCTTCCTCGCGCCGTCGGAAACCGATCGCAAGATCAACTTCGGCCAGCACAAGGGTCAGCCCGCCTGGCAGCAGGTTCCGGGCGAATACCGCTCCGAACTGCGCCGCCTGATCGTCACCCAGGGCGATACCGAGCCGGCCTCGGTCGAGCAGCAGCGCCGCCTCGGCCAGACCTGCCCGTCGCTCTACGACCTGCGCAACCTCTATCAGGTCAACGTCGAGGAAGGCCGCCACCTGTGGGCGATGGTCTATCTGCTCCAGGCCTATTTCGGCCGCGACGGCCGCGAGGAAGCGGAAGCCATGCTTCAGCGCCACGCCGGCGATCCCGACAAGCCGCGCATCCTGCAGGCGTTCAACGTGGACACGACCGACTGGCTGTCGTTCCACATGTTCACCTACTTCCAGGACCGCGACGGCAAGTTCCAGCTCGCCGCGCTCGCGGAATCGGGCTTCGATCCGCTGTCGCGCTCCTGCCGGTTCATGCTGACCGAAGAGGCGCATCACCTGTTCGTCGGCGAATCGGGCATCTCGCGCATCATCCAGCGTTCCTGCGAGATCATGAAGGAACACAAGCTGTCCGACCCCGCGGACGTGCGCAAGCACGGCGGCATCGACCTGCCGACGATCCAGAAGTACCTCAACTTCCACTTCTCGATCTGCCTCGACCTGTTCGGCCAGGAACTGTCGACCAACGCGGCCAACTACTACACGATGGGGATCAAGGGTCGCTACGGCGAGACGAAGATCAACGACGACCACGTGCTGACGGGCGCCACCTACAAGGTGCCGGAAGTGCGCGGCAGCGTCATCACCGAGGTGGACGAGCCGGCGCTCAACGCCATCAACCAGCGCCTGCGCGACGATTACTACGACGACAGCCAGCGCGGCGTCGACAACTGGAACAAGATCATCCGCGACCACGGGATCGACTTCCAGCTGGTGCTGCCGCACAAGGCGTTCCACCGCAACATCGGGCCCTTCGCCCAGGTCAAGGCGACGCCCGCCGGCAAGATCATCACCGAGGCCGAATGGGACAAGAGCCACGGCTCCTGGCTGCCGACGGCGAAGGACAAGGACTACATTCAGTCTCTGATGAAGCCGGTGACCGAGCCGGGCAAGTTCGCCAATTACATCGCGGCCCCGGCGCGCGGCATTAACCGCCAGTCGGTCGACTTCGAGTACGTGAAGTTCCACTGATCGCTTTCGCGGTTTGCGACACGGAGAACGGCGCCCTTAGCGGGGCGCCGTTCTTCATTTGCGGAGGCGCGGTCGGCGGGACAACTGTATCCACAAGGCAATATGTCATTAAGCAATTTTGGGGAGTGTCGAAAATAATTAGTAATAGATAATTCTAAAGAGCTATTTGTTGTGAATAATTTTTAGTTTCGTGTTAGACTTAACCAAAAGTTGTACCGGAAACTAGTTTCTCATCTCCTGAAAAATGCGCGACACGAAGCAGGTGCCACCCGGGGACGAAGAAAACGTCCTCCTGATGGCGTTTCACGAATCCAGCCTGGGCGTTTCCATCCGCTACATCGAGGATCGGCGCCTGCGGGTGAACCCTGCCTTCGAGCG
>CAXRES010000249.1:0-4169 GCA_964229575.1 Alphaproteobacteria bacterium | reverse complement strand
GGACGCCGGGCGCGCATCCGCACGCTGCGCCAGGAAGGCGGCCTGTCGGGCTTCCCCCGCCGCTCGGAAAGCGAATACGATCCCTTCGGCGCGGCGCACAGTTCGACCTCCATCTCCGCGGGGCTCGGCATGGCGGTGGCGCGCGAGCTGACCGGGAGGTCGACCACCGGCCTCTGCGTCATCGGCGACGGCGCGATGAGCGCCGGCATGGCCTACGAGGCGATGAACAACGCCGGTTCCATGGACGCGCGCCTGATCGTCGTGCTCAACGACAACGACATGTCGATCGCGCCGCCCGTCGGCGCCATGAGCGCGTATCTCTCGCGGCTGATTTCGTCGAAGGCCTATCGTTCGGTCCGTCACTTCGCCAAGCTGATGACCGACAAGTTCCCCCGTCCGCTCAAGAAGGCCGCCCAGCGCGCCGAGGAATACGCGCGCGGCATGGTCACCGGCGGCACGCTGTTCGAGGAGCTGGGCTTCTTCTATGTCGGCCCGATCGACGGCCACAACCTCGATCATCTGCTGCCCGTGCTGAAGAACGTCCGGGATTCCAGCATTCCCGGTCCCGTGCTGGTGCATGTGGTGACCCAGAAGGGTCACGGATTTGCGCCGGCCGAACAGGCGGAGGACAAGTACCACGGCGTCGGGCGTTTCGACGTCGTCACCGGCGAGCTGGTCAAGGCCGGCGGCAACGCGCCCAGCTACACCAAGGTCTTCGCCAACGCGCTGATCGGCGCGGCCGAGCGCGACGACAGGATCCTCGCCATCACCGCGGCGATGCCGTCGGGCACCGGGCTCGACCTTTTCGCCAAGCGCTTCCCCGAACGCTGCTTCGACGTCGGCATCGCCGAGCAGCACGCCGTCACTTTCGCCGCCGGTCTGGCGACGGAAGGCTTCAAGCCGTTCTGCGCCATCTATTCGACCTTCCTGCAGCGCGCCTACGACCAGGTCGTCCACGACGTCGCCATCCAGAGCCTGCCGGTGCGTTTCGCCATGGATCGCGCCGGGCTGGTGGGGGCCGACGGCGCGACACACGCGGGCGCCTTCGACGTCGCCTATCTCGGCTGCCTGCCGGGCTTCGTCGTCATGGCGGCGGCCGACGAGGCCGAGCTTGTGCACATGGTGGCCACCCAGGCGGCGATCGACGACCGGCCCTCGGCGCTGCGCTATCCGCGCGGCGAGGGCGTGGGGATAGAACTCCCCGCCCACGGCACGCCGCTTGAAATCGGCAAGGGCAGGGTGGTGCGCGAAGGGACGAAGATCGCGTTGCTGTCCTTCGGCGCGCGCCTGCAGGAATGCCTGAAGGCGGCGGAAGATCACGCCGCGCGAGGGCTTTCGACGACCGTGGCCGACGCGCGCTTCGCCAAGCCGCTCGACACCGATCTGTTGCTCCGCCTCGCGCGCGAACATGAGGTGCTGATCACCATCGAGGAAGGCTCGGTCGGCGGCTTCGCCAGCCAGGTCATGCAGTTTCTTGCCACGAACGGGCAATTCGACGCGGGCCTGCGCATCCGCCCGATGATCCTGCCCGACCGCTTCATCGACCACGCCGCGCCATCCGCGCAATATGCCGAGGCCGGGCTCGATGCGGCGCATATCGTCGCCACCGCGCTTGCGGCGCTCGGCCGGGATTCGCGCGCCAGCTCCTCAAGTGCCTGACGCGGCCGTTTCCACCGCTTCCGCGCCGCCGGCCAGCGTCCAGGCGATCGTCACCGGCGCCGGGTCGTCGTTTTCCTGGGCGTTGCGTCTGCTGCCCGGCGACAAGCGCCGCGCCATCTATGCCGTTTACGCCTTCTGCCGCACCGTCGACGACATCGCCGACGGCGATGCGCCGGTCGAGGCCAGGCTCGCCGAGCTTGACCGCTGGCGCGCGGAAATCGGCCGCCTGTTCGCGGGCGCGCCCGCGCACATGGTGACGCGCGCGCTGGCCGGCCCCGTGGCCCGCTACGGCCTGCGCGAGCAGGACTTCCTCGCCGTCATCGACGGCATGGTGATGGACGCCTCGGGCCAGATGGTGGCGCCGTCGCTTCTCGATCTCGAACTTTATTGCCGCCGCGCGGCCGGCGCCGTCGGCATTCTGTCGACCTCGATCTTCGGCGTGCGTCGGCCCGAAGGCCGCTCGCTGGCGCTCTCGCTCGGCCAGGCCCTGATCTACGTCAACTTCCTGCGCGACCTGGCCGAAGACGCGGGCCGCGGCCGGCTCTACCTGCCGCGCGAGGTGTTGGCCCGGGCCGGGATCGAAGCGCGCGAGCCCGCCGCCGTGCTGGCCGACGCCAACCTGCCCAGGGCGGCAGCCGAACTCGCGCGCATGGCGGAGGACCGCTTCCGCGCCGCCCGCCGCGTGCTCAAGACCGTGCCGCGCGGGCCCTCGCGCCCGGCGCGCATCATGCTTGAGACCTATCGCCGCCTGCTCGACCGCGTGCTCGCGCGCGGCTTTGCGCCGCAGACGCTCGCCCGGCCGGTGCGTCTCGGCAGGCTGGAAAAACTGCTGATCGCCCTGCGGGAGGTTCTTCGGGGCTAACTGTACGTATGTACGCGTACATATAAAAGGGGGAAGTTCATGCGGGTTCGTGCGGGCGACATCACGGTCGCCTATGACGTGGTCGGGCCGGAGGGGGCGCCCTGGCTGACCTTCGCCAATTCCATCGCCTCCGACCGTGGCATGTGGCGCCCGCAGGTGGCGGCGCTGGCCGACCGCTACCGGGTTCTGACCTTCGATGCGCGCGGCCACGGCGAAAGCCAGGCGACGGCGCCGCCCTACAGCTTCGACCAGCTGGTCGGCGACCTGATCGCGCTGTGGGATGCGCTCGGCGTGGGCAAAAGCCACCTCGTCGGCCTGTCGCTCGGCGGCATGGTGGCGGTGGGCGCCGCTCTCGCCCATCCCGGAAGGATCACGAGCCTCGTCGTCGCCAATTCGATGATGGAAAGGAGCGAGCTCTTCGTCAAAAGCTGGAATGATCGCATCGAACTCGCGCGCAGCCAGGGCATCGACGCGGTGGTGGCGCCGACGATTGCGCGCTGGCTGACGCCCGCCTTCGTCGAAACGCAGCCGTTGGCGGCCGAAGCGGTGCGCGCCATGATCCGGCGCACCTCCATCGACGGCTTCATCGGCGCGGCCGAAGCGCTCAAGACGCTCGACTACCGCCGCCGCCTGCCCGAGATCCGCCTGCCGACGCTGTTCATCGCCGGGACCGAGGACGTCGCCTGTCCCGTTGCCGGCATCAGGGCCGATTGCGCGCTCGTGCCGGGCGCCGAATACGCCGAGATCGCCGGTGCGGCGCATATCTCCAGCATCGAACGGCCCGAAGATTTCAGCCGCGCTGTCGCCACCTTTATCGCCCGCCACGAGCGGGGAAGGTGATATGGCCGCGCGCGCTTCTTCGATTCGCCGTCTGCGGATGAGCGTGCCGCTCGTCCTGCTGATTGCCGCATTGTCTTCACCGGCAGCGGGGCAGGAGGCCGGGATGGCGCGGATCGACGGGGCGAGCTTCGTCATGGGCCGCGACGACGGGCCCGACGACGAACGCCCGGCGCACCGCGTCAGCGTGGCGGCCTTCCTGATCGACGTGCGCGAGGTGAGCAACGGCGAATTCGCCGCATTCCTCGACGCCGCGGGCGGCTTCGTCGGCCGTCACGGGCGGCGTCTTTTCGACGCCGACGACGGCGATGCCCGCATTCGCCTGCGCGACGGCCGCTGGCAGGCGGACGCGGGGCATACCGACCAGCCCGCCAACGAGGTGAGCTGGTTCGGCGCGCGCGACTACTGCGCGTGGAAGGGCAAGCGCCTGCCGACCGAAGCCGAGTGGGAACTGGCGGCGCGCGGGACCGAAGGACGCTCTTATCCGTGGGGCAATGCGCCGCCCGACGCGGCGCGGGCGCGTTTCGGGCAGGGCTGGATGAAGACCCTGCCGGTGGGTTGGTTACCCGCGGGCGCCACGCCCGAAGGCGTGCGGAACCTCGCGGGAAACGTCCATGAATGGACATCGAGCCTCTACCGGCCCTATCCGTACCGCGCGGGCGACGGGCGCGAGGACGTTGAAAGCGCCGAACCGCGCACGACGCGCGGCGGCGCAGCCGACACCGGCGCCGACAGTCTGAGCGGGACCTGGCGCGGGCGCACGGTGTCGCGGGGCCCGCGCGCGGGCCATCACAACATCGGCTTCAGGTGC
>CAXRES010000248.1:0-18565 GCA_964229575.1 Alphaproteobacteria bacterium | reverse complement strand
AATTCACGCCACCCTCGAAGGCCGCCACGATTTCGAGGTGATCTATGTGGACGACGGCTCGACCGACGACACCGACCGCCGCCTGGCGGAAGCGGCGCGCCGTTTCCCGCGCCTGCGCGTTCTGATCCACCGGCAAAGCTGCGGCCAGTCGACGGCGATCCGCACCGGGGCGGAAGCGGCGCGCGGGGCATGGATCATCACGCTCGACGGCGACGGCCAGAACGATCCCGCCGACATTCCGGCGCTCCTCGCCGTGGCGCTCGATGATGCGACCGGCAAGGTGCACCTCGTCACCGGCATCCGCGCCAGGCGGCGCGACACGTTTATCCGGCGGCTCAGCTCGCGCGTCGCCAACGCCGTGCGCCAGGCTCTGCTGCGCGACGGCGTCAGCGATACCGGCTGCGGCCTCAAGGTCATGCGGCGCGACGCCTTCCTGCGCATGCCCTATTTCGACCACATGCACCGCTATTACCCGGCGTTGATCATCCGCGGCGGCGGCGAGGTGCGCTGCGTGCCGGTCAACCATCGCCCGCGTCTGCGCGGGGCGTCGAACTACGGCCTGTTCGACCGGCTGTGGGTCGGCATCACCGACCTGTTCGGCGTGGCCTGGCTGCTGCGCCGCACCAGGCGACCCGACATCGTGAAGCGGGACTGAGCGGGATGGCCTCGGCCCGCATGTCCGCGCTCAAGCCATATCTGCGCGGCCTGATATTGATCGCGACGTTCGTGGCGCTCGGCTACCTGGTCAAGGCGACGGGGCTCGACCATGTGCTCGACCAGGGCTGGATCGACCGCGAAATCCGCGGGCGCGGCCCCGGCGGCGAACTCCTGTTCGTCGCTCTCGGCGCGGTCCTGACCGCCATCGGTTTCCCGCGTCAGGCGGTGAGCTTCATGGGCGGCTACGCCTTCGGCCTCGTGACCGGATCGGCGCTGGCGCTCGCCGCATCGGCGGCGGGCTGCGTCATGGCCTTCGCCTATGCGCGTCTCCTCGGTCGTTCGCTGGTGCGCGACAGGTTCGGGGCGCGGGTCAGGCGGCTCGATGCCTTCCTGCACGACTACCCGTTCTCGATGGCGCTGCTGATCCGCCTGCTGCCCGTCGGCTCCAATGCCGTGACGAATCTGGCCGCGGGCGTGTCGGGCATCGGGGCGGTGCCTTTCGTCGCCGGCTCGGTCATCGGCTACGTGCCGCAGACCGTGATCTTCGCATTGCTGGGATCGGGCATCCACCTTGAGCCGTCCTTGCGTATCGGGGCCAGCGTCGTGCTGTTCGTCGTTTCCGGGATGCTCGGCGTGTGGCTGTTCCGCCGCTACCGCAAGAGCCGGGCGCTCGATGCCGATGTCGCCGCCGCCATCGACGGTGACGGAAACCCGCCGCGATGACCGCGCCGCGCCGGGCCGTGGTGCTGCTCTCGGGCGGTCTCGATTCCGCGACCGTTCTGGCGATGGCGCGCAGTGACGGCTTCGAGGCCTATTGCCTGTCCTTCTCCTACGGCCAGCGCCACGCGACCGAGCTGGACGCAGCCGACGCCGTCGCCCGCGCGCTCGGCGCTGCGCGCCATGTGGTGCAGCCCATCGATCTGCGCGCCTTCGGCGGCTCGGCCCTGACCGCCGACATTCCCGTGCCCAAGGGCCGCGACGAGGCGGCGATCGCCTCGGGCATCCCCGTCACCTACGTTCCGGCGCGCAACACGGTGTTCCTGTCCTTTGCGCTCGCCTGGGCCGAGGTGCTGGGCACCGGCGACATCTTCATCGGCGTCAATGCGCGCGATTATTCGGGTTATCCGGATTGCCGGCCGGACTACATCCGCGCCTTCGAGGCGATGGCCAACCTCGCGACCAAGGCGGCCGTCGAAGGAAAGCTCCGCGTGCGCATCCATGCGCCGCTGATCGACATGAACAAGGCGGAGATCATCCGCGCGGGGACGGCGCTCGGCGTCGACTACGCGATGACGCGAAGCTGCTATGACCCCGATCCCTCGGGCCGCGCCTGCGGCGAATGTGATTCCTGCACCCTCCGTCGTCGCGGCTTCGCCGAGGCGGGAATCCCCGATCCCACCCTCTACCAGAAGAGCCCATGACCATGCCGCTGCTCGCCCGTTACCGTTCCACCCTCGTTTATGTCGCGCTGATCGTCGCGGTGAACTGGGGCTTCGTCGTGGTGCCGCTGGTCAAGATGCCGGGGGGAGAGATGTGGCCGCCGATGTCGCTCGCGGTCGGCTTCATTTTCGTCTTGCGCGATTTTGCCCAGCGCGAGATCGGCCATCGCGTGCTCGTCGCCATGCTGATCGGCGCAGGCCTGTCCTATGTCATGGCTTCGCCCTTCGTGGCGCTCGCCTCGGCCGCGGCGTTTTTGGTTTCCGAATCGGCGGACTGGCTGGTCTATACCGTTACGCGCCGGCCGCTGTCCTCGCGCATCCTGTGGTCGAGCCTGATCGGAACGCCGGTCGATTCCGTGGTGTTCCTGTGGGGCATCGGGCATCTGTCGGCGACGGGCGTCGCCGCCATGACCGCTTCGAAGATGCTGGGCGCGCTGGTGGTGTGGTGGATGATCCATCTCCGGGAAACGGCGCGGATTCGTTAAGACCGCGGATTCGTTAAGACTGGGGCCTGGCGCGATTTGCGCCCGGACGGGCGCGGCACGGCGCGCCGTCTTGTCGGCGGCGAACAACCTGTCCGCGGTCGGACTTCCCGTCCGATCGCGGGTTGCTCTAACTTTCGCTGTTGCGGTGCTGGCCGGCCGCTTCCTCGACCTTGTCGAGGATGTGGATCAGGATGGTGAACATCGCATAGATGAAGAAAAAGAAATTGATGAAGGGGATCAGCGTCAGGATCGCCCACAGCAGCGGGTGGCGGCCGATGCGCCCGGCGACGAAATAGAAGCCGATGGCGAACGGCAGGCTGAACAGGACAATGGGGATCAGCGCCGCGGCATGAAAGGCGAAAAACCCGTCTCCGTACATCATCGCCGCCGATCTCCTGTTCCTGTTCCTGTCGTCCTGTCGATGCTCAGTTGCGGCCGCGATAGGCGGGAACGCCGGGATCGGGGACATGCACGCCGCTCGGCGGCTCGCCCGATTGCCAGAACACGTCGATGGGGATGCCGCCGCGCGGATACCAGAAGCCGGAAATGCGCAGCCAGCGCGGCGCCGTCGCCTCGGTCAGCCGCCTGGCGATGGCAAGCGTCGTCGATTCGTGGAACGACCCCGTGTTGCGCCAGGACGCCATGAACAGCTTGAGCGACTTGCTTTCGACGCAACGCTCGGCCGGCACGTAGTCGATGACGAAATGGGCGAAATCGGGTTGGCCCGTGATCGGACACAGGCAGGTGAACTCGGGGCAGGAAAAGCGCACCAGGTAGGCGCTGCCGGGATCGGGATTGGCGAAGGTTTCGAGCACGGCCTGATCGGGGCCGGCGGGCAGCGCGGACGGGCGGCCGAGCTGGGTCAGGGCGGGCTTTTCCGGCGTATCGGTCATGGCGCGAGTTTAGGGTGCCGGCGCGGCCAAGTCCATGCGGGCCTGTCCGGCGGCCTGTCGGGACGGCCTATCGGGCCGGCGCCGCGCCCGGCGCCGCCAATCGCGCCGCATGCCGCGGGTGGATCAGCGCGTCCGGTCCTCGCGCCCGCACGGCGGCGTGCAGTTCGGCGATGACCCGGCGCGCCACGCGCATGGCTTCCGCCCGCGGCATGCCGGGCGCGAGCCGGTCGTCGTAGAGCGCGCGCAGGATCAGCTTGTCGTTCAGCGAAAGTTCGGTGAGGTTGTCGCGGCTGTAAGAAATAGAATATCGCAAACGCGGACTGTCCTTGCCGGGGCCGAGGCTCTGATAGAGTTCCTCCAGAAGACATGATCTGGCATCACGCTCCGGCAAACTCTTTCCCACGACGATAAGTCCGCGACGGTAGATCCAATGGCTGGGCACACCGAGAAAATAGCACATCGCCGCAGATGTCCATTTGGGGTCATAACCTCCTTTGTCTTTCATAAACTCGGTTGCAATATTCTGGAAATCGTCTCGTCCGAGAAAGTACAAAAAAACATTCGCCTGAGTCGGAGAATCCGTGAGGTCGATTTTCAGGCCGCTGTATGTAGCGAGGCTCAAACTTGTAGTCTTAAGGGTGACCCGAAGGCTATGCGGTATTTTATCTTTGACGAGAAGAGCAATTTTGTTTTCCCATTTGTAGAGACCCTTGAAATCTTTCCCCAGATCGGATTGGAAAACGACGTCCTCAAATTTTTCTGCGATGGCCGCGACGTCGGCGAGATGGTCGAGCGGCATGGGGCGGTCGCGCCACCACCAGACGAGCGCGCCAGCGGCCACGAGCGCGACCATCGCGGCGGCCCACAGAAAGTCCCGATAGTTTAGGCCTTGTGTCATATCCGGTTTCTCGGGCGTGGCAAGGATTGAAGATGGAGATCGACGGCCATCTTTCTTTTACTTTTGCCTCTGTTGGTCGCCCCATATACCGAGTTCGAGCAGCCATTGACCGAATGCGAGACGGCCTCTGCGCGTCCTCGGACTTTCGCCAACGGGTGGAGTTGGCGGCAGCGTATCAGGATAGCGCCTTGTTCCTCCTTTCTCTCCTGTGCCGTCATCATCTTTCTCGTCCGCAGGCGTCCTTTTCGTCCACCTTCCGGTATCGGGATCGCGGGAGTAGTCGGACAGGTCGGCATAGTACTCGAACTCGCCGGTCTCGGGGTTCCAGCGCGAATTGCGAAGCGCCCAGGCCTTGGTGCCGCCGTCCCTGACCCACTCTTCCTTCGGATTGCCGTTCCCGTCGAAGCGTGGGTCGTCGGGGTGCGGCGGGATTTCCTTGCCGTGTTCATCGACCGGCAGCCACGGCCGGTCGTAATCGAAGTTGTTTTTGTCCTTCGAGCGCTCGCCCTCGGCTTGCCGGGCCGGCTGGTCCTCGTCGTCCTCGTCCTCGGCGAGGGTGGCGAGGACGACTTCACGCCCGAGTGCGCGGCGCCGGCTCTCGGAAAGAACGTCGAGGTCCTCGTCCTCGCCGACCAGGCGGGCGAAGTGGCGCGCAAAGGGGCTGTCGGGATCGGTGACCGGCGCGTTTTCGTTGATCGGTACCGTCGTGAACACGGGGTTTCGCGGCGGGGCAAAGACCACCTCGAAGCCCCGGCGCACGGTATCGACCGCGGCGTCGTGCTCCGGATGGTCGCCATCCCAGTAGCGCGGATCATCCATGAGCGCGGCGAGCCCGGCGCGGCCGATGCGGCGCGGACGGTCGTCGAGCCGGGGATCGGCATTGCGGATGGTGAGGCGTTTTATGGCGGCCTCCTCGGCGGGAAAATGGGGAAGGCCGGAATGCAACCATGAAATGAATGAAATGTCAAGTTATACTTACGTTCTGTTTTCAGACCGGCTCTATGTCTCCCCGCGCGAGCCCGGCTTCCCAGCGCGCCGCGGTTTGCGCGAAATTTCCGGCAATGACGGCGGCGCGCAGGGCGGCCATCAGGTCCTGGTAGAAGGTGACGTTGTGGGCGGTGAGCAGCATGCCCGCCAGCATCTCCTCGGCCTTGAACAGGTGGTGCAGGTAGGCGCGCGAGAAGCGCGCGCAGGCCATGCAGCGGCATTCCGCGTCGAGCGGGCGCGGATCGAGCGCATGGCGCGCGTTGCGTAAATTCACCTCGCCCCGCCGGGTGAAGCCCTTGGCGGTGCGGCCCGAGCGCGTCGGCATGACGCAATCGAACATGTCGATGCCGCGGGCCACCGAACGAATGAGGTCGAGCGGCGTGCCCACGCCCATCAGGTAGCGGGGCTTGCCCGTGGGCAGGTGCGGCAGGGTCTGGTCCAGCACCTTCAGCATCATCTCCTGGCCCTCGCCGACGGCGAGCCCGCCAACGGCGTAGCCGTCGAAGCCGATGGCGATGAGGGCCCTGGCCGATTCCTCGCGCAGGTCTGCATAGACGCTGCCCTGCACGATGCCGAACAGGCCATAACCCGGACGTTCCCGGAACGCGTCGCGCGACATTTCGGCCCAGCGCATGGACAGGCGCATGGATCTGGCGGCGACGTCTTCCGTCGCCGGAAACGGCGTGCATTCGTCGAGCGCCATCGTGACGTCGGCATCGAGCATGCATTGAATTTCCATCGCGCGCGCCGGGGTCAGCTCGAAGGCGGTGCCGTCAAGGTGCGAGCGGAAGGTGACGCCGGTTTCCGTGATCTTGCGCAAGGACGCAAGGCTCATCACCTGGAAGCCGCCCGAATCGGTGAGTATCGGCCCCGGCCAGTCCATGAAGCGGTGCAGGCCGCCGAGCTTTTCCACCGCTTCGGCGCCCGGGCGCAGCATCAGATGGTAGGTGTTGGCGAGGATCATTTCGGCGCCGGTGGCGCGCACCGCGTCCGGCGTCATCGCCTTGACCGTGGCGCGCGTGCCGACCGGCATGAAGGCGGGCGTTTCCACCGTGCCGTGCGCCGTGGAAAGACGCCCGCGGCGCGCCGTGCCGTCGGTGGCCAGAAGTTCGAAACCGAAGCGGGGTTCCGTCATCGCTCGATGACCCGCACGCCGGGCGCCGGATGCAGCAGGCAGCAATCGCCGTAGGAATAGAAGCGATAGCGCGCGGCCTTCGCGTGCTCGTAGGCGGCCTTCATGCGATCGAGCCCGGCGAAGGCCGAGACCAGCATGAACAGCGTCGAGCGCGGCAGGTGGAAATTGGTCAGCAGCAGGTCGACGGCGCGGAAGCGGTAGCCCGGCGTGATGAAGATGCCGGTCTCGCCCTTGAAGGGATGAACCCGGCCGTGCTCGTCGGCCGCCGATTCAAGAAGGCGCAACGTCGTGGTGCCGATGGCCACCACGCGCCCGCCGCGGGCGCGGGCGGCGTTGATGAATTCCGCGGTGAAGGCGTCGATCTCGCCCCATTCGGAATGCATCCTGTGGTCTTTGACGTCCTCGACCTTGACCGGCAGGAACGTTCCGGCGCCCACGTGAAGGGTCAGCGTGGCGCGCTCCACGCCGCGCGCGACGAGGGCGCGCAGGAGGCCGTCGGTGAAATGGAAGCCCGCCGTGGGGGCCGCGACGGCGCCGGGGCGGGCGGCGAAGATGGTCTGGTAGTCGGCGCGGTCGCGCGCGTCGGGGCCCGCCTCGCGGGCGATGTAGGGGGGCAGGGGGGCGGCGCCATGGCGTTCGAGGGCCGCCAGCACCTCGGCCTCGGGCAGGGCGAAGTCGAGGATGATTTCGCCGCCATCGAGGCGCTTTTCCACTTCGGCGGCGAAGCCCGGGGCGAAGGTGATGATGTCGCCCGCCGCGAGCTTGCGCGCGCCCTTGGCGAAGGCATGCCAGCGCGCGGCCGATATGGGTTTGTGCAGGGTGATCTCGACCCCGGCCTCGCCGCGCCTGCCTTTCAGGCGCGCCGGCACGACGCGGGTGTCGTTGACCACGACGATATCGCCCGGCGCGAGCAGGGCGGGCAGGTCGGCGACCGTGCGGTCGGAAAGTCCGTCGCCGGGATTGCCTTCCTGGCGCACGTCGAGAAGGCGCGCCGCCTCGCGCGGCTCCATCGGGCGGGTGGCGATCAGTTCGCGCGGCAGGTCGAAGTCGAAATCGGCAACTTTCATGGCAGGGCGTTCTCGCTGGCCTTTCGCCCGGCGTCAAGTCCGGCGCGCCATTCGGCGGCCACTTCCGCATCGCTTTCGTTAGCGGCATGTCGCGCGGCCAATGCGGCGAAGGCGGGTGTGGGCAGCAGGCGGGCCAGTGCCCAGACCGCCATGGCGCGCACCAGGGGCGATGGATCGCCGAGCAGCGCTTCGGCGCGGGCGGCCAGCCTCGCGCCGCCCGAATTGCCGCCCGAATTGCCTATAGCGATCAGCACGTTGCGGATGAAGCGGTCGCGCCCGATGCGCTTGATCGGCGAGCCGGAAAAAACCTGGCGGAAGGCGGCATCGTCGAGTTGCACGAGATCGGCGAGCTTGGGCGCGGTCAGTTCGATGTGCGGCAGGAACGCGGCCTCGCGCGCCGCTTGCGCGTACTTGTTCCACGGACAGGCGGCGAGGCAGTCGTCGCAGCCGTAGATGCGGTTGCCCATCGCGGCGCGGAATTCGGGCGCGATGTGGCCCTTGTGCTCGATGGTGAGATAGCTGATGCAGCGCCGGGCATCGAGCTTGCCGGGCGCGGGGAAGGCCGCGGTCGGGCAGGCGTCGAGGCAGGCGCGGCAGGTGCCGCAATGGTCGCTTTCAGGCGCGTCGGGCGGCAGATCGAGGGTGGTGAAGATTTCGCCGAGCAGCAGCCAGGACCCGTACCGGCGCGACACAAGGTTGGTATGCTTGCCCTGCCAGCCCACTCCCGCGGCCTCGGCCGCCGGCTTTTCCATGACCGGCGCGGTGTCGACGAAGACCTTCACATCGGCGCCGAAATCCCCGGCAAGCCGGCGCGCGATGCGCTTGAGACGCCCCTTGACGACGTCATGGTAGTCCTTGCCGCGCGCATAAGCCGCGACAGACCCGCGTTCGGGCATGCCCAGCAGCCCGAGCGGGTCGCCCGAAGGTGCGTAATTGACGCCAAGCACGATGACCGAGCGGGTTTCGGGCCACAGGCCCCCGGGACTCGCCCGTTCATCGACACGCCGGGCCATCCAGTCCATGCCGCCGTGGTGCCCGGCGCCCAGGTATTCGGCCAGGGCCGCCCGCCCGTCGGGGATCGCGGCGGCGGCGGCGAAGCCGACCTCGTCGAAGCCCTCGGCCCCGGCCCATTGGCGGATGGCGGCCTTGATCGCGTCCTTGCTGTCTATGGCGCGGCCCATGATGCGTGGTTTGGGTTTGCTCAGGTCATATGTACCTTAGTCCCTCCCGGCCGCCGCGCAAGGCGGCCCGGCGGCGATCCTTGGAATTCTAATCATTCCCAATTAGAATTATTCGCAAGCTAAGAAAAAGCCCCGGCACCTGTGCCGGGGGTCACGGGACGAAGGCGACAGACTGCATGACCGACCGCATCCAGCTGGTTCCCGAGGCTGCCGCCGCCGTCGAGGCGGCAGCGCGCGGCAAGGACGTCGAGTTCCATTCGGAAACCTCGGTCGGCTACCTGCTGCGCGACACCTACCGGGTCTTCACCAAGGTGTTGCAGACGCGCATCGCCACCCAGGGCGTGACCATCGGCCAGTGGTACTTCCTGCGCGTGCTGTGGGACGAGGACGGGCTGACCCAGCGCGAGTTGAGCCAGCGCGTCGGCATGATGGAGCCGACGACGGTGACGGCGCTCAACGGCATGGAGAAGCGCGGCTACGTCAGGCGCGTGCGCAATCCCGACGACAAGCGCAAGGTGAACATCTATCTGACCGAGCGCGGCCGGGCGCTGCGCAACATCCTTCTGCCCCACGCCATCGACGTGAACATCCGCGCCGTGGCCGGGGTCGCCGCCGAAGACGTCGAAGCGCTGCGCCGCACGCTCAACGCCATGAAGCGCAATCTTGCCGATCTCGCGCCCTGAGGCGCCGGATCACGAACGTCGAACCAGGAGAGACACACCATGGCGACCGCATCCGCGCGGAACGCGAAAAGCACGACAAAAGCCCGCCCCGCCGCCCGTCCGGGGTCCAATTCCGGCGCTTCGATCACCAGCCTGCGCATCCAGCTCGCGGCGCTCACGCGCCTTCTGCACAAGGAAGGCATCCTCACCTATTCCGGCCACGCCAGCGTGCGTATTCCGGGCCGCGACGCCTTCATGATCCAGTCGATCAACGACAGCCGCGCCGGCCTTTCGCCCGAAGGGCTGGTGATCTGCGACTTCGATTGCAAGGTGCTGGAAGGGCCCGCGGGCTACCGGCCGCCGCTCGAATCCTTCATCCATTCCGAAGTCCTGCGCGCCCGCCGCGACATTGATTGCGTGGTGCATACCCATTCGGAACTGGCCGCCATGTTCACCATGCTGCAGGGCATCGAACTGTCGCTGATGAAGAGCCACGCCCAGCGCTGGGCCTCGGGCATCCCCACCCACGCCGATCCGACCCACATCAAGTCGTCGAAGCAGGGCAAGGCGCTGGCCAGGACGCTCGGCCGGCACAACGGCGCGCTGATGCGCGCCCACGGCGGCGTGCTGGTGGCCGAGAGCCTGCCCGCGCTGCTGGTCGACGCCGTGCATTTCGAGGAGAACGCCAAGGCGCACTACCAGGCGGCCACCGTCGGCAAGGTCAAGCCCCTGACGAAAAAGGAGCTGAAGCTGATCGGCGAGGTCAACAACAACCGCGAGCAGCACTGCTTCAAGCTGTGGAGCCATTACGTCGGCATGGGCTTCGAGGACGGCACCCTGCCGGGCGAGTGGAACGAGGAGATCTGGGGCTCGGTCGATCCCAAGGCCGAAGCCACCTGAGCGCGAACCTGCCCATGAAGATCGACAAGCTCTCCGCCGCGCTCGGCGCGGAAGTCGCCGGCATCGACCTGAATCAGCCGATCGCGCCCGCCGCGGCCGATGCGCTGCGCCGGGCCTTCGCCGAAAACCTGGTGCTGGTCGTGCGCGACCAGTCCGATCTCGCGCCGCAAGCCCAGGTGCGCTTCTGCGAGCTGTTCGGTCCGCTCGGCCGCCGTTCGCGCCCGGCCGAGACGCGCGCCGAGACGAAAAGCGCCGACGCGCCCCCCGAAGTGATGTTCGTCTCCAACCGCAGGGAAAACGGCCGCTTCATCGGCTCCCTGCCGGAAGGCGAGATGATGTTCCACATCGACCAGTGCTATGTGGAAAGGCCGGCGCGCGCCACCTGCCTCTACGCCATCGCCGTGCCGGACGTTGGCGGCGACACGCTGTTCGGCAACCTGTGCGCGGCCTACGACGCGCTGCCCGACGACTTGCGCGCGGTGGCCGACGGGCACCGGGCGCGCAACGTCTTTTCCTACGATTCGACCAGCCGCGACCGCGTCGCCGGTTCCGCGGCGACGCGCGAATTCGTCCAGCCGATGGTGGTTCGCCATCCCGAGACCCGGCGCAAGGCGCTTTACGTCAACCGCCTGATGACCTGGTCGATCGAAGGCATGGACAAGGGCGCGAGCGACGCGGCGCTCGCCCGCCTGTTCGATCACGAGGAGGACGCGCGCTTCGTCTATCGCCACAAGTGGCGCAAGGGCGATCTTCTGATCTGGGACAATATCTGCACGGTGCATGCGCGCGCCGATTTCGATCCCGCCAAGGAACGCCACCTGCGCCGCTTCACCATCGCGGGCGGACCGGTCCTGCCCGCCTGATTTTTCATTTTTCTCCACCGGCTTTCTTTCAGGGAGACCGTCATGGCCGAAGTTTCGCCCACCCGTCCGAGCATGGACGTCACCGACCGCGTCGTCATCGTCACCGGCGGCGCCACCGGCATCGGCAAGATCTATTCGACGCGGCTGGCCGAGGCAGGCGCGCGCGTCGTCATCGCCGACATCGTGGATGAGGCCAACCACAGGCTGGCGGCGGAACTGACCGGCCGCGGATTGCAGGCGCTGGCCCGGACCACCGACGTCGCCGACCAGAAGATGACCGAAGCGCTGGCCAAGGCCACGGTGGACAAGTGGGGCCGCATCGACGGGCTGGTGAACAACGCCTCGCTGATGTCGGCTTTGGGCCGCAAGCCGTGGACGGAAATCCCGGCGGCCGAATGGGACCGCGTCATGCAGGTCAACACGAAGGGGCCGTTCCTCTGCGCGCTCGCGGTGCATCCCTACATGAAGCGCCAGGGCGGCGGCAAGATCGTCAACATCGCGTCTTCGCGCGTCTGGGAAGGCGGCAAGTGGCGGCTGCACTATTCGGCGTCGAAGGGCGCGGTGCTGGTGTTCACCCGCGCGCTCGCCCGCGAAGTGGGCGAGGACAACATCTGCGTCAATTCGATCTCGCCGGGCTTCACGCTTTCGGAAACGCAGATCGCCAATTCGTCCAATTCGCACATGTCGATGCAGGCCGACGCCGACAAGTGCCTCCAGCGCGGCCAGGTGCCCGACGATCTCGTCGGCGCGCTGATCTTCCTCCTGTCGGATGCCTCGAACTACATCACCGGCCAGTGCATCAACGTCGACGGCGGCCGCTCGATGCACTAGTCAGCATTTGCCATATCCGGAGATGCCTATGAACCGGGTTTTCCTCTCTGCAATCTTCATGCTTCTAACGCTGGCGGGGTGTGTTTTCCCTGCTGAGTATCCGCAAGATTTCCCCAGACGCGTTGTTGCTGATGACGGTTGTCCGACGTTGTCGGGAACGTATTTCATGAAAGCCAGCATCCGCCAGGCGTTCGGGATAGAGGAGGAACGCGAATTCATGGCGTTGCTTTTTGTTGATGATACCTTCCGCCAGAAGTCGGAGACACAACAGCGCCAATGGTACTTGCAAATTCCGAAGGCTGCAGATCGCATGCGCTTGAAATTTGGAGCAGATCGAATCCTTCGGGTTGAACTTATCTCTGAGCAGAAAATCGTGGCCCTTGCCGAATATTCCGAAGCAAAGGGCCAGATCGAGTGCAAAAAGGACGGAGCAACCTTGCAAAGTGTCCTGGGAGGGACGAGGGGGCAGGGCAACCCATTGGTTGGGGTCGAGGGCGGATACGTTCAATTGTTTAAGGCAGAAGATGGCACTTTGATCGCGTACAGTTTTCATTATGGAGTCGGGATGGTTTTCTTGGTGCTTCCCTTTGCTGGGGGAGAAGGCACGTGGATTCGCTGGCCTGTCGTTAACCCGAACATGCCGATGCCGCCAATAGTTGGGACATCAAGCAATTGAAAAATTTCGACTATTGTCGAATTTGACGTGCGAATGTCAGGACTCTATATTCATTCCTTAGAATTCGTATGAATTACGGCCGCAAGGCCCTTTCGCAAGGACGCGCCGCAAGGCCGCGCAACGGACATGACCATCCAGCTCGCCGATTTTCCCGAAGTCACCACCGGCCCGGGCAAGCCCGAAACCTACAAGGGCGTGCAGATCCTGCGCCACGATCCGTGCGGGGTTGAAATCCTCAACGTCGATCTCGCCCAGCCGCTCGCGGACGGCACCTTCCAGGCGATCATGGACATCTGGCACCAGGGACTGGTCATCTGCTTTCGCAACCAGGATCTCAAGCCCGAGGACCAGCTGCGCTTCGGCCGTCGCATCGGCGAGCTGTCGGTGATCCACACGCCGGAGTTCACCGGCGAGGACCCGGCGATCATGTACATCTCCAACGTCAAGAAGAACGGCGAATACGTCCACGCCCTGCCGATCGGCGAGATGATGTTCCACATGGACCAGTGCTATCAGCAACGTCCGGCCAAGGCGACGATCCTCTATTCGATCAAGATTCCGTCGAAGGGCGGCAACACGCTGTTCTGCGACCTGCAGCGCGCCTACGATACGCTGGACGAGGCGACGAAGAAGGCCATCGCGAATTTGAAGGTGATGCACGTCTACGACTACGACGCCGGCGCCACGCATACGGCCGCCGCGGTCGCCGACGACGCGCCGCGCCACGTTCATCCGCTGGTGCGCACCCATCCCGTGACGGGGCGCAAGTGCCTTTACGTCTGCCGCCTGATGACGCGCGAAGTGGTGGGCATGGACAAGGCCGAGAGCGATCGTCTGCTCGCCCGCCTGTTCGACCACATGGAGAACCCCGACTTCGTCTACGAGCACCACTGGCGGCTCGGCGATCTTCTGATGTGGGATAACCGCTGCACGGCGCACGCGCGGCGCGACTTCAACCCCGAGGAAGACCGCCTGATGCGCCGGCTCACCGTGCTCGGCGAGATCCCCGCCTGACCGGACGCCGGCGGTCCCGCCCCCTGCCGATCCAGCCGCGCCGGCGGAACCACAGCAAGAGCCCGCCCGCGATGGCGGCCATCAGCGCCAGCACCGCCGGATAGCCGAAGGCCCAGTGCAGTTCCGGCATGTTCCACGGCGACGCCTTGCTGTCGAAATTCATGCCGTAGAGGCTGGCGACGAAGCTGAGCGGGATGAAGATCGTGGCGATCACCGTCAGCACCTTCATGATCTCGTTCGCCCGTTGCGACAGGCTGGACAGGTAGGTGTTGAACAGGTTCGACGCCACTTCGTGCTGCATTTCCAGCATGTCCATCAGCTGCACGCAGTGATCGTAGCAGTCGCGCAGGTAGGGCAGCGTCGCCGGCTGCAGAACCGGCACGTCGGCCCGCATCAGGTTGTTGACCAGCTCCCGGCTCGCCCAGATGATGCGCCGCAGGTTGAACAGTTCGCGCTTCACCCGGTGCAGGTCGCGCGCGATGCTCTCATGCGGGAAGCGCAGCGCCATCTCGGTAAGGTCGTCGAGCCGGTCGTCATAGGCCTCAAGCACCGGGAAGTAATGGTCGATCACCGCGTCGAGCAGGGCGTAGGTGAGGTAGTCCGCGCCCAGCGCCCGTATGGCGCCCCGCCCGTGGCGGATCCGGTTGCGTACATGGTCGAAACAGTCGCCCGGCCGCTCCTGGAAGGTGATGACGAGGCCGGGCAGCAGGAACAGCGAGACCTGTTCGGACGGCTCGCGCGCCTTGAGATCGAGGGTGCGGAAGACGACGAAGAGCTGGTCGCCGTATTCCTCCACCTTGGGGCGCTGATGGACGTGAAGCACGTCTTCCAGCGCCAGGCGATGCAGGCCGAACATTTCGCCCAGCCGCCGGATCACCTCGGCATCGCCGAGCCCGGCAATGTCGATCCAGTTGACGCCGTCCTTGTCGATGCGCGCGGGCAGGGATTCGACGCCCACGATCTCGTCCTCGCTGAAGCGGTCCGGCCCGAACGAAAAGAGCCGGATGTGCGGGCGCGGCGCATGGGGGTCGGCTACCAGAGTCCCGGGCGCCGCACCGGGCGGGGTGCGCCGGCGCGGACGCAGTTCGTCGCCCGGCGACTGCGCTGCGGGCGGATCGGGCAGGGGCCCGTTGCTCATGCTCATTACGCCTCCTCGCGGTCCAGCGACCGCCGGGGCGGGCGGCTCAGGATTTGAGCGCGCCGTACTTGCCCCGGAAATAGAGTAGCGGCGCCGTGTCGCGGGTCTGCGTGGCGACCGCTTCGCCGATGACGATGATGTGGTCGCCCGCCTCGACCTGCTGGCGGACGCGGAATTCGGCGGCGGCGAGCGCGCCGGTAATCAGCGGCACGCCGAGCACGCCGTCTTCGGCCGCGATCTGGGCAAACTTGTCGTCGCCCTTGGAGGCGAAGGTGTTGGACACCTTGTCCTGGTCGAGCGCCAGGATGTTGAGCGCGAAGGCGCCGCTTTCGCGGATCGCCGGCAGGGTCGCCGATTTCCTGTCGACGCAGGCAAGGAAGAGCGGCGGGTCGAGGCAGACGCAGCTCACCGCGTTCATGGTGAGGCCATAGCGCTTGCCGGCATTGTCGCGGGTGGTCAGCACCGTGACGCCGGTGGCGAAGTGGCCCGCGAAGGTGCGCAGGGCGAGCGCCTCGACGGGCTTCAGGGTATCCGGGGTCGTGCTCACGGGGCCTCCTTCAGGAAACTGATGACGATGCGGTTGAATTCTTCGGCGCACTCGATATTGGGCATATGCGCCGCGTTTTGGAAGACATGAAGTCGGGCGCCGGGAATCTGGGCCGCCAGTTCCGGCGCGTATCCGGGCAGTCGCAGCGGGTCCCTGGCGCCCGCCATCACCAGGCAGGGCATGGTGATGCGCGCGTAATCGAGCGCCTCGCGCTCGCTCGGGCCGCCCTTGCCGCGGAACGGCGCCTTGAAGCGCGCCGCCGCCGTGGCTTCCCAGGCGCCGGGCAGGGTGGCCAGTTCCTGGCGGCGGGCGATATAGCCTTCGTCCTTCGCCCATTTCTGGTCGATGAACATCACCTCGACGATGCGGCGCATGTGTTCGGCGGTGCCGTCGTAGGAATTGAGAACGTCGCGCGCCTCGTTGGCGGGGGCATAGCCGCCGCCCGAGCAGGTCACGACCTTGCGGATCGGCCAGTCGGGCTTTTCGCGCGCCGCCACGGTCAGCGACAGGCCGCCCGACATGGACGAGCCGATGACATAGACCTCCCCGATTTCCATGACCTCGATAAAGCGCCGGATGTGCCAGATGCGCTTGTCGAACTGGCCGCAGAAATCGAAGACCTTGTCGGTGCGCCCGAACCCCAGATGGTCGGGCGCCACGACGTGGAAAT
Organism: Alphaproteobacteria bacterium; assembly: GCA_964229575.1. GTDB lineage: Bacteria > Pseudomonadota > Alphaproteobacteria > SMXQ01 > SMXQ01 > WHSO01. The sequence goes on along the minus strand of CAXRES010000248.1, from coordinate 2,522 downwards.
GCTCGGCCAGCGCGTCGAGGTTGTGTTCCCAGGATATCTCGGCCGCGCCGCCGAATTCGGCCGAATGAAGAAGCAGCACGCTGGGGCCCGCGCCGCGCCTGCCGGCTTCGAAATAGTGGGTCCGGACGCCGTCGACGGAGATGAACTTGCCCTTGGTCCTCATGCGGTCCTCTGTGTCGGTGCGCCCGCGATCGGCGGTGCGCCCAGGTGGCTGATGCGCGGGTAGACCTCGCGCGCGAACATGGTCATCGAACGCACGGTTTCCTCGTGGCTGAGAAATCCCGCCTGCAACATGCACAGGAGGTGGCCGAAGCCGCCGACCCGGTCGTGGAACAGGGTGATCTGGCGGACGACCTCGTCCGGCGTGCCGGCCACGACGACGCCCGATTCGATCAGGTAATCCATGTCGCGCTGACGGATGGCGGCGGTGCGCCCGGAAAACTCGCCCTTGAGGGCGCGCACGTTGAGGTCGATCGAAACATAGCCCGGCGGGTTGCGGAACTGCGCGGGCGAGCGGGTGCGGATGAACCATGCGAGCTTTTCCGCGCCGGCCAGCGCCTCGTCGCGCGTATCGGCGACGAACACGAGCGGCATGAAGGCAAGGCGCGAATTGGCGACGGCGGGCCCTTCGGCGCAGCCCGAGCGGTAGACGTCGAACAGGCGGCGCACCGTGTCGTGGGGCTGCAGGAAGGACGCGAAATGGTAGCCCTTGCGCGCGATCCCGGCGACCGCAGGCGAAATGGTGGAGCCCGTCGTCCAGATCGGCGGATGGGGCCGCTGGAAGGGGCGCGGCCAGATGTTGACCTGGCGCTTGTGCCAGTGTTTGCCCTCGAAGTTGAACGGGCCGTCATGGGTTGTCCAGGCGCGGTGGATCAGCTCGATGCCTTCCCACAGGCGCTCGCTGGTCAGCGCCGGGTTGGTGTTGGAGCAGAAGATTTCGTAAGGCACGCCGCGCACGAAGCCGCAATCGAGCCGGCCGCGCGAAATGACGTCGATCATCGCCATTTCCTCGGCGATGCGCACGGGGTCCTCGCGGTTGGCGACGGGATTGCCCAGCACCAGGATGCGCGCCCGTTTCGTGATGCGCGCCAGCACGGCGGCCATCAGGGGCACCGCCGCGTCCAGGCACGTCGGCGTCTGGTGATGCTCGTTCAGCATCAGCTCCAGGCCCAGTTCGTCGGCGATCGCGTATTCGTCGAGATAGCGCGAATACAACCCGGCGCCGGTCGCCGGGTCGTAGACGCGGTTGGGGATGTTGACGTAGTCGGTGTCGCGGTCGGCGACCGCGTCCAGGCAGGGATAGGGCATTTCCGTGAAGTGGTACGCCTTCATGGCCGCGCCCGTATCCTTTTTCGCGCCTGGGCTGCAAGGTGGCGCGCCGCGGATTACTCCGCCGCGGCGCCCGTGGCGGGACGGAAGGCGAATTCTTCCTTCACCCGCGGATACACTTCCTTGGCGAACAGCGTCATGCTCTTCACCGTTTCCTCGTGGGTGACGAAGCCCGCCTGCTGCATCATCAGCAACTGGCCGAAACCGCCGACGCGGTGATAGAAGCGCTTGATCTGCTCGAACACCGAATCAGGGGTGCCGGAAATCAGCACGCCCTGTTCCTTGAGGTATTCGAGACCGCCGGCGCGCACCGCGTCGGTGCGGCCCGTGTACTTGCCCTTCAGCGCCTGGACGTTGAAGGACACCGGCACGTAGCCCGGCGGGTTGCGGAACTGCACCGCCGTCTTGGCCTGCAGGTACCACGACAGCTTTTCGGCGAGCTTCGCCGCTTCCTCTTCGGTTTCGCCGGTGGCGACCAGCGGCATGTAGGCGATGTGCCGGCGCACTTCCTCGGGATCGGAGTAGATCGAGCACGAGCGGTAGGCGTCGAACATCTCCTTCACCTTCTCGTGCGGCTGCAGGAACATGGCGAAGGTGAAGCCGCGGCGGGCCACTTCCTTGATGTTCTCCTTGTCCGACGATCCGGTGATCCATACCGGCGGGTGCGGCTGCTGGAAGGGCCGCGGCCAGATGTTGACCTGGCGCTTGTGCCAGAACTTGCCTTCGAAGTTGAACGGGCCGTCGTGGACGGTCCAGGCCTTGACCGCGAGGTCGATGCCTTCCCACAGGCGCTCCAGCGTCTGGGTCGGGTTGGTGTTGGCGGCATAGACCTCGTAGGGGACGCCGCGCACGAAGCCGCAGTCGAGCCGCCCGCGCGAGATCACGTCGATCATCGCCATTTCCTCGGCGACGCGGATGGGATCGGCGCGGTTGGCCATCGGGTTGCCGAGGATGCAGATGCGCGCGGTCTTCGTCTGCCGGGCGAGGATCGCGGCCGACAGCGGCGCGGCCACGTTGGTGCAGGTCGCCGTCTGGTGATGCTCGTTCAGCATGATGTCGAGGCCAAGCTCGTCGGCGATGACGTGCTCGTCCAGATAGCGCTGATAGAGATCGGCGCCGACCTTGGGATCGTAGTGCCTGTTGGGCAGGTTGACCCGGATCGAATCGATCGTGCTGAGGTCGGGCAGGAAGGG
>CAXRES010000247.1:0-11877 GCA_964229575.1 Alphaproteobacteria bacterium | reverse complement strand
GCCGATCGGCACCGGCGAATTGCGGATGATCCATTCGCGGATGTTGTGGATGTTCGAGCCCGTCGACAGGTCCATCACCGTGTCGGCGCCCCAGCGGATCGCCCAGACGAGTTTGTCGACTTCCTCCGCCGCGCTGGAGGTGATCGCCGAATTGCCGATATTGGCGTTGATCTTCACCAGGAAGTTGCGGCCGATGATCATCGGCTCCGTTTCCGGGTGGGTGTTGTTGGTGGGGGTGATGGCGCGGCCCCGGGCGATCTCGTCGCGCACGAATTCGCCCGTGACGATGGCCGGGATATTGGCGCCGAAGCTCTCGCCGCCCGAAGGCGCCGTGCCCGCCTGTTCGCGGCCCATGTTCTCGCGCACGGCGATGTATTCCATTTCCGGCGTGACGATGCCGGCGCGCGCGTAGGCCAGTTGCGTCACCGCTTTGCCCCCCTTGGCGCGCAAGGGCTTCGCGGGCTTGGACGGAAATTCGACGAACGGGTCCTGCCTGGCGGTGGTGAAGCCGTTGTCCTCGGGCAGAACACGGCGGCCCTGGTAGTGCTCCACGTCGCCGCGCGCCATGATCCACTCCTGGCGCAGGCGGGTCAGGCCCTTGCGGATGTCGATCGGCTGCGCCGGATCGGTATAGGGACCCGAGGCGTCATAGACGCGCAGGCTCGGCTGTTCGGGATCGTCGAGCCGGATCTCGCGCATGGCGACGGCGACGTCCGGGTACCGCTTGCCGGCGACGTAGACCTTGGACGAGGACGGCAGCGCCCCCGTGGTGACCGTGAAATCCTGAACCTTGGTGCCGTCGGCCATGTGTCTCCTCCCGTTCCGGTCAAAACGCCGGTGTTGTCGCGCCGGATCGCGCGGAGCGGGGAAGGAGGCGGTCTCATGGGCAGGCCGCTTGCGCCCGAAGGCGCGATTCCTTTCCCTACGCCGGCATGACCCGGATCAGGTTCAAAGGGTCGCCCCCCGTCCGGATGCCCGAACGGCGGCTCTCAGTCCCCGACCTGGTCGGGGACACCCCCAGGAACGGCCCATGGTGGGTTAACGCCGGGCCGGGGTCAAGGCCGGGGCGGGTCCGGGCGGCAAAAACCTGTGCAAAACCGCCGCTTCGGCCGCCGCGGGGGCTGCCCGCGGTTAGTTCTTTGTTTACGGACAGGGCCTTATCAATAGACATAGCCGGTCCGTCGAGTGGGAGGGACCGGCAAATCCGACGGTTTTCAGGTGAGGGGACGCCACTTGGATCAATCCGATACCATTGCCCAGTCGCGCGAGCTGGCGCGCATGGCGCTGTCCTTCCTCGACGAACACGCCATCGCGGCCGAGCCGCGCGCCTTCACGCTGGCCTATGTCTATTACGCCGGCACCCATCCCCAGGTGAAAAAAGAGATCAACCACATGATGGCGGCGGGCGCCTTCAACCGCCGCTCCTGCGCCCGTCTCTACGAGGAATTCTTCGGCCTCGACGCCGAGGCACGCGCCATCCGCGATGCCTCCGGCATGATCGAGCGCACCCTCTCCCAGGTTCTGGAGACGATCGGCGAGGCCGGCCAGGACGCGCGCAACTACGGCCAGGTGCTGCAGAGCTTCTCCGGCAGGATGAACGGCGGCGAGACGGACCTGCGCGGCGCGCTGGAGAGCATCCTGGCCGAGACGCGCAAGATGGAAGCGCGTTCGAGCGATCTCGAAAAGCGCTTCGCCGACACCACCGACGAAATCGTCGAACTTCGGCGCAATCTCGACGAGATGCGGCTTGCCGCCACCACCGACGCCCTCACCGGCATCGCCAACCGCAAGCATTTCGACGTCCGGCTCAAGGAATACGCCGACGACGCGAAGCGCAACGGCGAGCCGCTGTCGCTGCTCATGGCCGACGTCGATCACTTCAAGAAGTTCAACGACGATTTCGGCCACCAGGTCGGCGACATGGTGTTGCGCCTGGTGGCGCGCAACATGGCCGAAAGCGTGCGCGGGCGCGACTTCGTCGCCCGCTACGGCGGCGAGGAATTCGCCGTTCTGCTGCCGCGCACCGGGCTCGAAGGCGCTTTCGCGGTGGCGGAAAACATCCGCAATACCATTGCGTCCAGGCGCGTCGCCCGCAAGTCGACCGGCGAAAGCCTCGGCATGGTGACGCTCAGCTTCGGCGTCGCCCAGTACAAGCCGGGCGAAGCCCTCGACGAATTCATCACCCGCGCCGATACTGGCCTCTACCAGGCGAAGAAGCGCGGCCGCAACCGCGTCGAGAGCGCCGAGCCGATGGCCGGCGAGGTCCGTCGCGTCGGCGTACGCGCCTAGGATTAAGCGTCGGCGTACGCGCCTGGGATTAAGTGACGGCGCACGCGGCCAGCCGCCTGTCTCGCCCCGCACTGCACTTTCATTTGCACGCCTCCGGCGTGACGGCATTTGCACGCCTCCGGCTTAACGGCATTTGCACGTCTCCGGCGTGACGGCGCACGCGGCCAGGACGCCCCTTCCCGCCTTGTTTCTTCTTTCGTCATGTCCTCCCACGACCTGATCGGGGAGGGGGCATCATTTTCCTTCTTCTGTCATGCCCCGCGAAGGCGGGGCATCCAAGCGGCGGGGCATGACGCAAGAGGGCGCGGGAGGGGCATGACGCTACTGTTTTGTCATCGCCCGGCTTGACCGGGCGATCCATGTTGCGATGGATTCCCCGCCTTCGCGGGGCGTGACGAGGAGGGGGACGGGGCCGCTTTTCCTTGAGGCTCGCGGGGCTCTGGCCTTTAATGAAAAGGTTTCCGCAACTTCCGGGGGCGTCAGCCCCGCAACCGGGCCGTGCCGCTTCCGATGTCCCGCCTGACCGAGAAAATCTCCGCCGCCGCCGCCGCGCTCAAGGCGATCCTGCGCCACCGCCAGCTCATCCTGCTGGTGCTGGGCCTCGTCACCGGCGTGATCGGGGCGGGGGCTGCCGTGGTGTTCCGCGACCTGATCGGGCTGATCCAGTCGCTGGCCCTCGGCTTTTCCTCCGAACGGGTGGCGGGCCTCGCCGCCGGCCAGCCGTGGTGGCGCATTATGCTGGCGCCCGCGCTCGGCGGCCTCGTCGTCGGCCTGTTCATCCACTACGTCATGCCCGGCCGCCGGCCCCAGGGCGTGCCCCACGTGATGGAGGCCGTCGCGCTGCGCTCCGGCCGCATGGGGCTTGGCGCGGGCATCGGCGCCGCGCTCGCCTCGGCCGCGGCCATCGGCACCGGCGCCTCGGTCGGACGCGAGGGCCCCGTGGTGCATCTCGGCGCATCGCTCTCGTCCTGGGTCGCCCAGCGCCTGCACCTGTCGCGCGCGCTCACCCTCACCCTGCTCGGCTGCGGCGTGGCGTCGGCCATCGCCGCGTCGTTCAACGCCCCGATCGCCGGCGCCTTCTTCGCGCTCGAGGTCGTCGTCGGCCACTACGCGCTGTCGTCGTTTGCGCCCATCGTCATCGCCTCCGTTACCGGCACGATCATCACGCGGATCTACTACGGCAACTTCCCGGCCTTCTCGATCCCGCCGCGCACCATCGCCTCGTTCCTCGAATTCCCGGCCTTTGCGCTTCTGGGCATCATCTGCGCGCTCATCGCCATCGCCTTCATCAAGGGAACGGGCGCGGTCGAGGACGGCATGAAGCGCCTGCCGGTGCCGCCCTGGACGAAGCCCGGCATCGCCGGGCTCGCGGTCGGCATCGTCGCCATCTGGTTTCCCCAGGTCCTGGGCGTGGGCTACGAGACCAACGACGCGGCGATCGCCGAACAGTACGGGTTGGGCCTGCTGCTCGCCCTCCTCGTTCTCAAGCTCTCGCTCTCGGCGCTGTGCCTCGGGTCCGGCTTCGCGGGCGGCGTGTTCTCGCCCTCGCTCGTGATCGGCGCGCTGGGCGGCGCGGCCTTCGGCGCGATCGCGGGCGGCGCCTTTCCGCATCTCTTCTCCGGACAGGGCGCCTACGCCATCGTCGGGATGGGCGCCGTGGCGGGCGCCGTGCTGGGGGCGCCGATCTCGACCATCCTGATCATCTTCGAACTGACCGGCAATTTCACGCTGACCATCGCCGTGATGATCGGCGTGGTGATCGCCTCCGTCATCACCCGGCAGGTGATCGGCCGTTCGTTCTTCACCGAACAGCTCTTCCGCCGCGGCATCTCGCTCGAAGGCGGGCGCGAGACCGGCCTTCTGCGTTCGCGCCGGGTGGCGGAGATCATGCGCCATGACTTCGAGAAAATCCCGGCCGAGGCGCGCCTGCCCGCCGTGCGCGCCCGATTGCAGGCCGATCCGCTGGGCGAGCTGTTCGTGGTCGAGCCCGACGGCGGCGACAGGTTCATCGGCATCATCACGCTCGCCGATCTCGGCAACGCCGCCTTCGACACGGCGCGCGACGCCGAACTGACGGCCCGCGACGTCATGCGGCGCAACCCGCCGTTGCTGCCGGCCTCCGCCGACCTGGAGGAAGCGCGCAAGGCGATGGAGGCCTCGGCCGAACACCAGCTCGCCGTGGTCGCGGACGACGACAGCCGGCGCCTGCAAGGCTACGTCCGCGAGCGCGACGTGCTGGCCGCCTACAACGCGGCGCTCATGCAGGCGCGCGCCGAGGAGCGCGGCGAGGCCTGATCGGGCCTGCGCGGGCGTGCCGGCGCCCGATCGGCTATAATCGGGCCAACCGCGAGGAAGGGGCCGCCATGACCGTCATCGAGCAGATCGTGCATTACATCTCCATCGCGCTGTCGCTGGTCGGCATCGCCGCCGTCGTCGTCGGCGTGGCCGAGGCGCTGATCCGCTACGTCGGCCTGCACCTGTTTCGCACCGACGACGGCACCTTCGCGGAAAAGGCCCCGCAGGTGCGGGCACGGCTGGGCGAACACCTGGCGCTCGGCCTCGACGTGTTCATCGCCGCCGACATCGTCAATTCGGCGCTGGCGCCGACGTGGGAGAAGGTCGGGCTGCTCGCCGCCATCGTCGCCATCCGCGTGGTGCTGTCGTGGATTTTGCTGCGCGAGATCGAGCAGGCCCGGGCGGAATCGGCGGGGGGCCGGAAGGACTAGGGACGCCGTTTTTTCTTTTCTTGTCATGCGCCTCCCCGGTTTATCCGGGGGATCGTCCGGGGCATCTGCTGACCGGGCTGCCCTTATGGATGCCCCGCTTGACCCCCCGCAATTTCCCCTTCCATACTTCCTGAACCCGTCCCGGCGCGGCTGTGGCCGCGCGGCACCAACGCCGGGGGCGGGCATAACAGGGGGGTGCAAGATGTCGGATTCGTCGGCGGCTCGCGGGGACGAGCCGAAACTGCTGCTGCCGTTCCTTAAGCCCTTCTATGACATCGTCGTTCCGCTGAGCTGGGTGCTCGTCCGATGCGCCGTCGGCCTGCAACTGTTCGTCCACGGGACCGGCAAGATCAAACGGCTTCCGGCCTTCGCGGCCTCGATCGCCGAGCGCGGCTACGGGCCGGAAGCGCTGGGTTATCTCGTATTCGCCACCGAGCTGGTCGGCGGCGCCTGCATCGCGGCCGGCCTGTTTACCCGCTTCTGGGCGGCGGCGGGGGCGATCGAGCTCGGCGTCATCACCCTCGGCTATCTCGGCAACGGATACGGCTGGCGCAACGAGGGTTACGAATACACGTTGATGTGGGGTGCCGTGCTGTTTGCTGTCGCCTTGCGCGGCGGCGGGCCGTGGTCGCTCGATCGGAAACTCGGCAAGGAGCTATAGCGTCTCGCGATGGATGCCCCGCCTGCGCGGGGCATGACACATTTTTTTCTGTCATCGCCCGGCTTGTCCGGGCGATCCATTTTGGGCCGGCAAAATTGCGCGCCCCGTCGCCTGCTTGCGTGTCGCGGGGCCGTTCCCGTGTTATAAACCCCCATGTCCGATCCCTTCGATCTTTCCGACGACGATCTTTCCGCCGCGCCCCCGGATGCCCCGCATAAAGCGGGGCATGACAACAGGGGCGGGGGGCGGCCCGATGCGCCCGCGGATGCCCCGCATGATTCCCCGATCAAGTCGGGGGAGGGCATGACGAGGAGCAAAATGGATGCCCCGCATGATGCCCCGGTGAGGCCCGGGTATGACGGGACGAAAACGCCTGCGCCCGCGGCACCGGCTCCGGGGCGCATCTCCGCCATGGCGATGGCGGCCGTGGCGGCGCCTTACCTCGATTCCCTCAATCCCGAGCAGCGCGCCGCGGTCGAGGCGCTGGACGGCCCGGTCCTGGTGCTGGCCGGCGCGGGCACCGGCAAGACCCGCGTGCTGGTGACGAGGCTCGCCCATATCCTCAACACGCGCCGCGCCTGGCCGAGCCAGATCCTTGCCGTCACCTTCACCAACAAGGCGGCGCGCGAGATGCTCGAGCGCGTCTCGGCGATCATCGGCGGCGGGGCGGCGGACGGGCTGTGGCTCGGCACCTTCCATTCCATCTGCGCGCGCATCCTCCGCCGCCACGCCGAAATGGTGGGCTTGCGCCCCAATTTCACGATTCTCAACACCGACGACCAGATCAGGCTGGTCAAGCAGATCCTCGAAGCCGAGCATATCGACGACAAGAAATGGCCGGCGCGCGCGGCGATTGCCATCATCCAGCGCTGGAAGGACCGCGGCCTCACGCCCGAGCGCGTCACCGCGGCCGAAGCCGGCGACTTCGCCCACGGCAAGCTGGTCGATATCTACAAGGCCTACCAGGCGCGGCTCGCCACGCTGAACGCCTGCGACTTCGGCGATCTTTTGCTCCACACCCTGACCCTGTTCGGCAAGCACGCCGAGGTGCTGGCGGAATACCAGCAGAAGTTCAAATACATGCTGGTCGACGAATACCAGGATACCAACGTCGCCCAGTACCTGTGGCTCCGGCTGCTGGCCCAGGGCAACGAAGGCAAGGGAGGCGGCAACATCTGCTGCGTCGGCGACGACGACCAGTCGATCTACGGCTGGCGCGGGGCGGAGGTGGGCAACATCCTGCGCTTCGAGAACGATTTTCCCGGCGCGAAGATCATCCGGCTGGAACGGAACTACCGCTCGACCCCGGAAATCCTCGCCGCGGCCTCGCACCTGATCGCCCACAACGCCGGGCGGCTCGGCAAGACGCTGTGGACGGAAGCGGGCAGCGGCGAAAAGATCCGCGTCACCGGCGTGTGGGACGGCGAGGCCGAGGCGCGCGCCGTGGCCGAGGAGATCGAGGCGCTGCAACGCGCCGGCACGGCGCTCGACCATGTCGCGGTGCTGGTGCGCGCCGGTTCGCAGACGCGCGAGTTCGAAGAACGCTTCATGGCCGAAGCCATTCCCTACCGCGTCATCGGCGGCCCGCGCTTCTACGAGCGGGCCGAAATCCGCGACGCCATCGCCTATCTGCGCGTCATCGCCCAGCCCGACGACGACCTGGCGTTCGAGCGCATCGTCAACGTGCCGCGACGCGGCATCGGCGAGGCGACCGTGCAGGCGCTGCATGCGCTGGGCCGCAGGCAGGGCATCTCGCTCTGCGCCGCCGCCGGGGCGCTGATCGGCCGCGCCGCGGGCGCCATGAACGATGGGGCCGAGCTGCGCCCGGCCGTGCGGACCTCGCTCGCGGCGCTGCTGGAGAGCTTCTCGCGCTGGCGGGCGATGGCGGCGGACAAGCCGCCGGCCGAGCTGGCCGAAACGGTGATCGACGAATCGGGCTATTCGGAGATGTGGCAGAAGGACAAGAGCGCCGACGCGCCGGGCCGGCTCGACAACCTCAAGGAACTGGTCGCCGCGCTGGAGGAATTCGAGACTCTGGGCGCCTTCCTCGAACATGTCTCGCTGGTGATGGAACAGGAAGCGCGCTCGAACGGCGCCATGGTCAGCGTCATGACGCTACACGCGGCCAAGGGACTCGAATTCGATGTCGTCTTCCTGCCCGGCTGGGAAGAAGGCCTGTTCCCGCACCAGCGCGCGCTCGACGAAAGCGGCGCGGCGGGGCTGGAGGAGGAACGCCGGCTCGCCTATGTGGGGCTCACGCGGGCGAAGAAGCGCGCCTATGTGTCCTTTGCCGCCAACCGGCGCATCTATAACCAGTGGATGACGGCGGTCCCGTCGCGCTTCGTCGACGAACTGCCGCCCGCGCAGGTCGAAGTGACCGCGGCCCAGGGCCTTTACGGATCGGCGCGCAGCCAGGATGAGGACCTGTTTGGTGCCGGGCGCACGCGCACCTTCGAGCGCGAGTTCCGCCCGCGGCGCGAGGCCGACATCGAGATTCCGAAGCAGCTCCGCCCCAAGCGCGCGGCCTCCGCCGCGGCGCAAGGCGGCCCGGCATCGGACAAGGCTACGTCGAACGGCATCAGGCGGGGAAGCCGCGTCTTTCACCAGAAGGTCGGCTACGGCAAGGTGACGGCGGTGGACGGCGACAAGCTCGAAATCGCCTTCGACAAGGCGGGGTCGAAGAAGGTCATGGCCGGGTTCGTCGAACCCGCCTGAAGGCATCGGATGGCGGGCATGGCGCCCACGCAGAACGAAACCGGCAATCAGCTATGGAAGATCGCGGCGGTCGCCGAGGAGGCGACGGTGAACGCGCTCGAAGCCCTGCTGGGTGACGAGGCGGTCGCCGTCTCGCGGTTCGAGGCGATGCTGAGCGATCCCGCCGATCCGTTTTCGCGCCCCGCCACCTGGCGAATTGAAATCCTCGTCTCCGAACGTCCCGATGCGGCGGCGATCGCCGCCGCGCTCGCCCGATACCCCGGTCTGGAACGCGCGGAACTGCCCCGCATCGCCGTCGAAAAGGTGGCGGAGGTCGACTGGCTCGCGCTCAACCGCGCGCAGTTTCCCCCGGTCGCCGCCGGGCGCTTCTTCATCCACGGCAGCCACTTCGAAGGGCGTTCGCCCAGGGGGGCGGTCGCCATCCGCATCGACGCCGGGCCGGCGTTCGGCTCGGGAACCCACGAGACGACCAAGGGCTGCCTGATGGCGATCGACGAAATCCTCGCCGCGTCCAGGCCCTGCAATGCGCTCGATGTCGGCTGCGGCTCGGGCATTCTGGCACTCGCCATCGCCAAGGCGGGCGGATTCCCCGTCACCGCCACCGACATAGACCCGGTGGCGGCGCAGACGACGGCGGAAAACGCCGCGGCGAACGGCCTTGCGGGCCGCGTCACGGCGGTATCGGGTGAAGGCGTTGGCGGGGAGGTGGTGCGGCGCGGGGCGCCCTATGACCTGGTCGTTGCCAATATCCTGGCGGAGCCGTTGATCGCTCTCGCCCCGGAAATCGCGGGACTACTGGCCCCGGGCGGTCATCTCGTGCTGTCGGGGCTGCTGACGGTGCAGGAGCCCCGGGTACTGGCCGCCTACCGGGCGGCGGGACTCACGCCGGGCCGGACCATCGTGCTCGGCGACTGGAGCACGATGGTCTTAGGCCGTGGCGTGTGAACACATGCTTCCGGTTACTCCGACTTGCGGGTAACGAGGCCGGTCTGCTCGATCACGTAGCGGCCGATCTCTTCGCGCTTGAGGCCGAGAGCCGCAAGACCCGGGGAGTCGAGGAGGTAGAGGTTCTCGTACATCTGCTGGGCGCGCACCGCATTGGCCAGCGAGCGCGGCAGTCCGATGAAGATCGCCTTGAGAACGCGGGTGATCAGGCGGGCTTCCGCCTGAAAGGGAAGCTCCGGCAGCGCCGGGCGAAGGATGGAGTGGTCGGTCATTTTTCAGTCCTCTGGTTTGGTCACGTTGTCCAGGGAAGTGCAGCGCACGCGGGTCCGGCGTTGTTTCGCCCGGCCCACCTGTTTTGCTGCGCTTTCTTCTGGGTTTCGACGGGCCGGAAAATCCGGGGCCCCGTCGTTTACGGGAGGAATATGAGGCAGACGAACGAATATTACCCGCGCCGTTTTCGAAACTAAGCCATGCATAAATCGCATGACACTGTAATAGAGCTTTAACTTTCAGGTGCTTAAATCGACAAAATCCATCAAAGTCCGGTTTTTTCCACCCCTGGCCACAAAAAATGACGGCCGGTGGGGGAACCGGCCGTCATCGGGACCTTCAGGCAGAAACTGAAGAATTTACTAAGAGAGCGTTACTAAATCCGAACTGGCGCCTAGACGAAGCGCTACGCGTGATCAACTCGCGGGCAAACTATGGCAGTCGCTCTCCGCCGTACAGGGGCAATTGCGCATACTGGCTATGCGTTTTATGCATACTCATAACTAATTGAACTAAAATTCTATTTTGAAGAATTGATCTTGTGCGCGATCCGGAACAGGCCGGCCGCGGCGGACGCCGCCCTGGCGATGTCCTCGCGGTGCAGGCCGCGCTTGGCCAGTTCCTCGTCGCTCAGATCGGAGAGCTGATCGAACAACTCGCGGGCGAGTTCCGCCTCGTCGATGTGTTCGGCGGTCTCCTCGATGGCGTGGGGCAGCTTGTGGACGAAGAAATCGAGCACGTCGGTCAGCACGCGGGCTTCTTCTTCGTAAGGGAAGTGCTTCGGGATCTGCGCCATTTCTCTCTCCTTGCGGTGTGGCCGCGACAGCGCGATGACTTCATTTCGTATGAAAACCGCACCGGCTGATTATACCCCGCGATTGTGCCTTGTCTCCGGACGCCGTGCTCACTAGCTTGCAAGCCGTTGACGCCGTTGAAAGGTTTATCCGTGCCCGCAAGCCCCGCCTATGCCGGCGACCGCGCCCTTGAAGCCCTGCTTGCCCGCGCCGAAGCCCGTCTTGTGCGCGCCCGCGCGGTGCGCGACCTGCTTGCCGGCGTGCTGGCAGCCCCCGAAAGCGTCGACGCCGATGCCTGGATGGCGCTGGTTGCCCTGCGCCCCAGGGCCGAACTCAAGGCGCAACTGCGCGCGCTCAAGGCGTGCATGGCCGCCCGTTCGCCACGCGATCTTCCACCCGCCGAACGCCTGGGCGCTTTACGAGCCAGGCTCACCGCGCTGAAGCTCGACGGCTTCATCGTGCCGCGCGCCGACGCCCACCAGGGCGAATACGTGCCGGCCTCCGACCAGCGGCTTGCCTGGCTTACCGGTTTCACCGGGTCGGCCGGCTGGGCGGTGGTGCTCGCCGACCGGGCGGCCCTCTTCGTCGACGGCCGCTATACCTTGCAGGCGAAGGGCGAGGTCGATGCGAAGTCGTTTTCCATCCAGCACGTCGTCCGCCTGCCGCCGGCCAGGTGGATCGCCGCCAACATCGGGCGGGGCAGGGTGCTGGGCTATGACCCGTGGCTGCTCACGCCGCGCGACGTCGCCCGCTTCGAGGCCGCCTGCAAGGACGCCGGCGCGCGGCTCAAGGCGCTTGCGCGCAATCCGCTCGATGCGATCTGGCGCGCCCGCCCGGCGGCGCCGATCTCGCCGATCCTGCCGATGCCCCAGCGTTTCGCCGGGGAAAGTTCGGCGCACAAGCGTGCAGCGCTCGGCGCGGCGCTCGCCGCCGCCGACACCGATGCCGCCGTGCTGACCCAGCCCGATTCGATCGCCTGGCTGCTCAACGTGCGCGGGGCGGACGTCGAAAACTCGCCCCTGCCGCTTTCCTTTGCCGTGCTCGGCAAGGATGGTCGCGTGCAGATGTTCACCGATCCGCGCAAGCTCGCCCCGGAAACGCCGAAACATCTCGGCGCGCATGTCGTGGTGCGTCCTTTCGCCGAATTCGGCGCCGCGCTCGATGCGCTGGGCGCGAAGAAGCGCACCGTGCTGGCGGATCCCGCGACGGCGCCCGCCTGGGTGTTCCGTCGCCTTTCCCGCGCCGGCGCGAGCTTGCGCGAAGGCGCGGACCCTTGCCAGATGCCCAAGGCCTGCAAAAACCCGGCGGAGCTGCGCGGCATCCGCGCCGCGCACGCGCGCGACGGCGTCGCCATGGCGCGCTTCCTCGCCTGGCTCGCGCGTGAGGCGCCGAAGGGCAAGCTGACCGAGATCGCCGCCTCCGACGTGCTCGAACAGATGCGCGCCGGGGGCCGTCATTTCCGCGGTCTGTCCTTCCC
>CAXRES010000246.1:0-3398 GCA_964229575.1 Alphaproteobacteria bacterium | reverse complement strand
CCCAGGAACCACAGGCTGAGACAGGAGAGGTTGCGCAGCGGACGCAGGATCCAGCCGGCCTTGCCTTCACGGTAGCGCGCGGCCGAGGTGATCGCCGCGGCATCGAGCCGGCGCAGGCGCGCCGCGCCGATGCGGCAGACGATGTCGACGTCTTCCATCAGCGGGTCCTTGCCGAAGCCGCCGAGCGCCCGATAGCAGTTGCGCGAGACCAGCCGACCCTGATCGCCGTAGGGCAGCGCCAGCGCACGCGTGCGCCAGGCAACGGCCGATTCGAGAAAACGCGCGGCGCGCGATGGATCGTCCAGCACGAAGCGGAACGCCGCCGCCATGCCGGGATTGGCCGGATTGTTGATGTGCCCGCTGACCGCGCATAGCCAGTTGTCGGCAAGCCGCGTGTCGGCATGAAGGAACAGGAGCCAGTCGCCGTTGGCGACGTCCGCCCCGGCGGCAAGCTGCGAGCCGCGGCCCCTGGGCGCGGCGATGACGCGCGCACCCCACTGGCCGGCAAGCGCCACCGTGTCGTCGGCGGAGCCGCCGTCGGCGACGATCAATTCGATGTCGGGGGCGATCACGCCGCAATCGCGGGCAAGGCGCTGGCCTTCGGCGATGGCGGCGAAACAGGCGGGAAGATGCGACGCGGCATCGAGCGTCGGCACGACGATACTGAGCAACACGGACTTCTCCTCGCTACGCATGGCAACTCCCGCAAACGCTGATGCGTTATATCGGGAGCGCACTCGGCCCGCCAAGCCCCGAACGAAAAAAATCAGCGGGGCGCGGGCCTTATCAACAGGCTAGGGGGCGGGACATGAAAAAAGCCTTACCGCGGCATTTGTATCCGCGGCGTCAAATGTTCTTGCTTTGTTCTTTCCGACGGCGCATGCTGCCGGCATGGACGTTCTGCCCGATCTTCCCGGCGGCCGGCCGCTCAAGGGCCGGGGCGCCGTCTCCAACCCGACGGGGCGCTTCGAAGGCGAGGTGCGCCAGCGCGTCGATGATGGCTGGGGCGACGGCTGGGGCGCGGCATCGGCGAAGGGTGGCGAAGACGGCGCGCCCGATCCGGCACGCCCGCGCACGCGGATCATCGTCGATGCGACGCGCACGGCGCTGACGCGCAACAATTCCCCCGACGTTCCCTTCGACCGGTCGATCAATCCCTATCGCGGCTGCGAACACGGCTGCATCTACTGCTTCGCCCGGCCCACTCACGCCTGGCTCGGCCTGTCGCCGGGGCTCGACTTCGAAACGCGCATCCTCGCCAAGCCCGACGCGCCGAAGCTCCTGGCGAAGGAACTCTCGCGCCCGGGCTATCGCTGCCGGCCCATCGCCATGGGCACCAACACCGATCCCTATCAGCCGATCGAACGACGCCTGCACATCACGCGCGGCATCCTCGAAGTACTCTCGGCCTTCAACCACCCGGTCAGCATCGTCACCAAGTCCGACGCGGTTCTGGCCGATCGCGACCTGCTTTCCGACATGGCCGCGCGGGGCCTGGCCAAGGTCTATGTCTCCGTCACCACGCTCGATGCCGAACTCGCCCGCAGGCTTGAGCCGCGCGCCGCCGCGCCCGCCCGCCGCCTCGCCGCGGTGCGGGACCTGCGCGCCGCCGCAATCCCCGCGGGCGTGATGGTGGCGCCGGTGATCCCGGCGCTGACCGATGACGAAATGGAAGACATTCTCGCCGCGGCCAGGGATGCGGGCGCGCTCGAAGCGGGCTACATCCTTCTGCGCCTGCCTTACGAAGTGAAGGACCTGTTCGCCGAATGGCTTGCCGCCCATTACCCCGAACGCGCCGACAAGGTCCTGTCGCTGGTGCGCGACACGCGCGGCGGACGGCTCAACGATCCGGCCTTCGGCCGTCGCATGAGGGGCCAGGGCCCTTATGCGGCGATGATCGAGGCGCGCTTCGCCGTCGCCGCGCGCAAGCTCGGGCTCGGCCACGAAAAGGGGCGCGAAGGCATGAGCGCGCTCGACTGCTCGCGATTCTCCGCGCCGCAAAAGCCCGCGCGCCAGCTCGCCCTGTTCTAACCAACTGCGATTTTTCTAACCGCGTCTGACCGCGACTTTCACCCCGCGTCATGCGCGCGGCGTTGAACGCCGCCCCGTTGCCTTCAGCCCGCCCTGATGGCCGTGCTATCATTCCAACATGGACGGACATACCGAAGTCACCGGCATCGCCGTCGTCGGTCTCGCCGCGCTGTTGTGCGGGATGGCGATGACGCGCCTGCGCCAGCCCGCGGTGGTCGGCTACATCCTCGCCGGCATCCTGCTCGGCCCCACGGCGGCGGGCCTCGTCGGCAACCAGGACCAGATCCGCCTGCTCGCCGATCTCGGCGTCCTCATGCTGCTGTTCATGGTCGGCCTTGAACTGCCGGTGGCCGAATTCATGAAAGTCTGGCGCACGGCGCTGATGATCGCGCTCGGCCAGATCGCGGGCTTTTTGCTGATCGCCTGGGGCATCGCGCACCTGATGGGCTGGCCGCCCGCCTTCGCCGTGCTGCTCGCCTTCGCCGCAGCCATGTCGTCGACCGCCGTCGCCATCAAGATGATCGAAGACATCGGCGAGCGCGAAACCGACACCGGCCGCCTGACGGTGGCCGTGCTGATCGCCCAGGACCTCGCCGTGGTGCCGATGATGCTGATCGTCGGCAACCTGGGCGGCGACGGCATCACCGCGGCGGGCGTGGCCAAGATCATCGTTTCGGGCGTGCTGCTCACCGCGCTCATCGTCTTTTTCGCGCGCAAGGGGCCGGTCACGATGCCCTTCGCCGAACGCATCGCGGCGCACCCGGAACTGCGCCCGGTCGCGGCGATTGCCTGCTGCCTCGCCGCCGCCGCGGTCGCCGGCCTGTTCGGCCTGTCGGCGGCTTACGGCGCGTTCCTCGTCGGCCTCGTGCTGGGCAACGTCAAGGGCGCCGAAGACCTGACCCATGCGGCGAAGCCCATCGAAGCGCTGCTGATCATGGTGTTCTTCCTTTCGGTCGGCCTGCTGATCGATCTCAATTTCATCTGGAACAACATCGGCCGCGTGCTGTCGTGGCTCGTCGTCGTCACCGTCGTCAAGACGGCGCTCAACATCGCGCTCCTGCGCGCCGTAGGCCAGACCTGGCCGCGCGCGTTTCTGGCCGGCGTGCTGCTCGGCCAGGTCGGGGAATTCTCCTTCCTGCTCGCCGCCCACGGCGGGGCGGCCGGGATCGTGCCCGAAGGCCAGGGAGCGCTCGTCGTCGCGGTGGTGGCGCTGTCGCTGCTGATCAGCCCGCTGTGGCTCGTGACGGCGCGCCGCCTGCAGGAGGCGGCGCTGCAACCGGGCGCCACGCTCGGCCTCATTCTCGCCTATCTGTTCCAGGGCAAGTGGCGGCGGGCGGCGGCACGGGTGCGCCCGATGGCGCGCGCCG
>CAXRES010000245.1:0-20902 GCA_964229575.1 Alphaproteobacteria bacterium | reverse complement strand
GCGAGGCGGGCCTGCGCGGCGGGCCGCCCGGCGATCTCTACATCTTCCTGTCCATCAGGCCGCACGCCTACTTCCAGCGCGACGGCGCCAACATCTACATGCGCGTGCCCATAGCCATGACGACCGCGGCGCTCGGCGGCTCGATCGAGGTGCCGACGGTGGACGGCGGGCGCGCCCGCGTCACGGTGCCCGAAGGCACCCAGACCGGCCACCAGTTCCGTCTCAAGGGCAAGGGGATGAGCGTGATGCGCTCGGCCGCGCGCGGCGACATGTACATCCGCGCCCAGGTCGAGACGCCGATGCGGCTGACCAAGCGCCAGAAGGAACTCCTGCGCGAATTCGAAGGCGAAAGCCCGGCCTCGCGCACCAGCCCGGAAACCGAAGGCTTCTTCGCCAAGATCAAGGAAGCCTGGGGCGATCTCACCGACAGCAAGAAGGACTGAGGGCCGAAGGTCCGAAAGGCCTCCAATCCCGTCCCCGCCTGTGGTTTAATCCCGCCCGTTTCGAACGGGTGGGGATTTCGTCATGGCGGACATGAAGATCGGCATCGTCGGCGCCGCCGGCCGCATGGGCAGGGCGCTCGTGCGCGCGGTGGTCGAAGCCAGGGGCTGCCGCGTCGGCGGGGCCGCCGAACGGGCGGGCCATCCCCTGCTCGGCCAGGACGCGGGCGTGCTTGCCGGGCTCGATCCGTCGGGCATCAGGCTGACGGCCGATACCCCGGCGCTTTTCGCCGCCTGCGATGCGGTGCGCGATTTCACCGCGCCGGCGGCGACGATCGCACACACCCGTCTTGCGGCGAAGCATGGCGTCATTCTCGTCACCGGCACCACGGGGCTGGAACCGGCGGACCAGAAGAAGATCGTCGCGGCTTCGAAGAAGACCGTGATCGTGCAGGCGCCCAATTTCTCGGTCGGGGTCAATCTGGCGATGGCGCTGGTCGAACAGACGGCGCGCGTGCTCGATGACGCCTTCGACATCGAAATCGTCGAGATGCACCACCGCCACAAGGTCGATGCGCCGTCGGGCACGGCGCTGGGCCTCGGCCGCGCCGCCGCCGCGGGCCGTGGCGTCAATCTCGAAAAGATGTCCGAACGCGGGCGTGACGGCATCACCGGCGCGCGCAAGACGGGCGCCATCGGCTTCGCGAGCCTGCGCGGCGGCGACGTGGTCGGCGATCACACCGTGATCTTCGCCGGCGCGGCCGAACGCGTCGAGATCCCCCACAAGGCGGGCGGGCGCGAGATTTTCGCGCGCGGCGCCGTGCGCGCCGCCCTGTGGGCGCGGGGCAGGAAGCCCGGCCTTTATTCCATGCAGGATGTCCTGGGTTTTTCGCGCTAGGCGCGAGGGCCGGGTTTTTCGCGCCAGGCGCGAGGGCCGGGTTTCTCGCGTTGACGCGCCCGTTAGCGCGCCCGTTAGCGCGCCCGTTAGCGCGAAGGTGCCGGCGCCGGATTGCGGACCAGCGCGATGGCGGCGAGGATCAGGGTCAGCGCCGCGATCTCGGCCGCGCCCAGGCTTTCTCCCAACCACAGGATGCCGACCAGCGCGCCGAAGGCGGGGATCAGGTAATTGATCATGCTGGCGAAGGTCGGGCCCGCCGAAACCAGCAGCCGGAAATAGACGATCGAAGCGAGCGCCGTCGGGAACACCGCGAGTGCGGCGAGCGAAGCGATCGCGCCCGCGCTCGGTGCCAGGCGCCAGGGCGCGTCCCAGACCAGCGCCAGCGGCACCATGACGATCGCGCAGGCGGTCATGGTGCCCGCCGCCAGCGTCAGCGTCGGCACGCTGAGCGACAGGCGCTTGGCGTAGACGGCGGTTGCGGCGTAGCTTGCCGCGGCGGCGGCGATGGCCAGTTGGGCAGCGAAGGCCCGTCCGCCGAGCTGGCTGAGCGCCGCGGGCCCCATCAGCAGGACGAGCGCCCCGAAGCCGAGACCGATTCCGGCGATGCGTCGCGTTCCGATCCGGGTTTCGGTGCCGGTTGCACGCGCCAGCGCGACGGTGAAGATCGGCATGGCGCCGATCAGGATCGCGGCGAGCGAGGACGTGACCTCGATTTCGCCCCAGGAAATCAGGCTGAAGGGAATGCCATTTCCGAGCATGCCGACGGCGAGAAAATGCGCCCAGGTGCGTCGTCCCGCCGCCGTCGTGAAGCGCGGGAGGTTCTCGCCCGCGGCGCGCGCGATCATGTAAAGGATCATCGCGGCGAGCGCGATGCGCGAAGCCGCCACGGTGACCGGCGGCACGGAGCCGACGGCGATCTTGATCAGCGAAAACGCCCCACCCCAGATGGCGGCCAGAACGACGAGAAGGGAATAATCGCGCAGTGGCCGGTGCGGGATCGACATCAGGCCGGACTGGGCACCGCAGGCGCGTCAAGGTGCGGCGCGCGTCGAAGGCCGGCGAGGGCGTCGCGCAGGGCATCGGCGAAGGCGATCTTTTCGGCGGGGGAAAGATGGGCCCCGACGGTATGGACCTCGCCGTGGCTGCGCAGGCGTATTT
The DNA here is from genome assembly GCA_964229575.1 of Alphaproteobacteria bacterium. GTDB lineage: Bacteria > Pseudomonadota > Alphaproteobacteria > SMXQ01 > SMXQ01 > WHSO01. The sequence goes on along the minus strand of CAXRES010000245.1, from coordinate 18,406 downwards.
CTTCGGCCTCTTCGTTGCCTGTGACCTCGACGCGCAGCCAGTAGGGCTGGATCTCGATCTCGATGCCCCGACCGCGATGGTCGAGACGGCGGATCAGCAGCGCGCGGCGCGTCAGCCTGACGTGCTCGACGGAGCGCGCCGAACGGTAGTTGAGCCGGAAGGCGAGATAGACGAGCGCCACATCGAGCCCCAGGAAGCCCAGCACCGGCCATGCGCCCGCCGCCATGAAGGCGATGCCGCAGATGAAACCGATGGTCCCGATCAGGATCATCAGCATCATGAAGCCGCGCGGGGAAAGGCTGCGATGCGGCGTGATCACCGCATCGAACAGCACCTCGTCGCCATCGGTCGGCGGCTCGGCGATCGGATCGGGCGCGTTCGCGTTCATGTTGCCAGCTTAAACGCAGGCGCAGGCGATTCATAGCCTCGCGGTAAAATCGCCGAGGTGATATTGGTTAAGCCTGCGTATACTCGAACGTGTCGCGACGCCGGTTGCGACGCGAGCGCGCCGGCGAAGGCCGCGGTTGACAGGATGATGAAGAAGGCCGACATCGAAAAATTCTTTGCCGCGCTGGCGGCGGCGCAGCCCGCGCCGAAGGGCGAGCTGCATTACGTCAACCCCTACACGCTGCTGGTCGCCGTTGTGCTGTCGGCGCAGGCCACCGACGCCGGCGTCAACAAGGCGACAAGGCCGCTGTTCGCCAAGGTCAGGACGCCGCAGGCGATGCTCGACCTCGGCCTCGGCCGATTGAAGGATTATGTAAAGACCATCGGCCTCTACAACACCAAGGCCAGGAACATCATCGCGCTTTCCGAACTGCTGATCGCGCGGCACGGCGGCAAGGTGCCGCGCGACCGCGAGGCGCTGGAGGCGCTGCCCGGCGTCGGGCGCAAGACCGCCAATGTCGTGCTCAACATCGCCTTCGGCGAACCGACCATCGCCGTCGACACGCATGTCTTTCGCGTGTCCAACCGCACGGGACTTGCTCCCGGCAAGACGCCGCTCGCGGTCGAGGAGAAGCTGCTCAAGGCCGTGCCGGAAAAATATCTTCCCCATGCCCATCACTGGCTGATCCTGCACGGGCGCTACATCTGTCTTGCGCGCAAGCCGAAATGCCCCGACTGCCCGGTGCGCGAAGTCTGCGGCTTCAAGGGAAAGACGACGGCCTGAGCGCGGCGTCGCTTTGACAGCCTGACGCGGCATGGCCGCGCCGGTGTAAATCAGCTGCGCCAGCGCAGCGTCGTGTCGGGCACCGGGTTGACGAAAGCGCGGCCTTCGGCGCGGGCCCGGCCGAATTCACGTTTCAGCCTGAGATACCATTTGGCCGGGGTGTCGGCGTCGTCGATCAGCCGGAGCGGCGGATTGCGCGCCAGCCCGATCTGCTGCTTGGTCACCACGTCGCGGTCCTGGCCCAGGAATTTGCTCATCACCCGGGCGAGAACGGGACGGAACGGCGTGAGCCAGGGGATCGTCCAGTAGATCGCCTGGTTGACCAGGGTTTCCCTGGGGCCCACCGGCGTCACCCCGGTCAGGCTGACGACATGGTGGCGGCCGACCCTGACGTGCTCGACGCGCACGCCGGGCAGGCGAAAGCTGATTTCGGTTTCCGGCGCGCCGCCCAGCAGCCTGTAGAGCCGCGAATTGCTCGACGGCTTGTGGCGCGTCATGGTGAAGCCCAGTTCCGACGGCGCGAAGTGCTTGGCCTTCTCGTGCGCCGAAGTCGACGGACGCCACCACCACGACGCATGCACGAAGGGCCCGTGCGCCGGGTCCATCAGGCCCATCACCGCGTGGTCGAGCGGGCAGGGAAAAACCTGGGTTTCGAAAATACGGTGGAAATTGGCGCCGATGCCGGGGATACGCGGCGCGGGGCGGTCGGGTTGTTCGCCGGCGCGATTGTCCCCCAGAAAAATCCAGATGTTTCCGTCGGCCTCCTCGCAGGGATAGCCCGCCACGCGCACGCGGTCGTAATCGAAGCGCTGTCCTTCGATGAGCGAAGGAATACAGGTCAGCCTGCCGTCAGGCGCGAAACGCCAGCCGTGATAGCAGCATTCGACTTCCCCGCCGTCGAAGCGGCCGAAGCGCAGCGGTATGCCGCGGTGCGGGCAGCAGTCGGCAAGCGCGAAGGGCTTGCCGTCGGGCCCGCGGCCGAAGATCAGGTCTTCGCCCATCAGGGTGAGCGGCGCGAGCTTGCCGGTCCTGAGCGCGCTCGCGGGCAGCGCGTAGTACCACAGTCCGCGCAGCGCGTAATCGGCGCCGGCCACCGGTGCGAGCGTCTCGATGTCGCCCGTCGCGCTCATCCGCCGGCTCCGGCGCCTGCCGCCTCTTTCAGCAGGGCGAAGCAGGCACGCGCGTCCACGCTGTCGGCGGCGGGCGCTTTCGGGTCGCGGCGGAACTGGTACTCGACGACGCGCCAGCTCGGCCCGTCGGCGCGCATGAAGAGATCGAGCACGCAGCCCTTCGCCCCGTAGCGCCACAGGGCGGCCGGTTCATCGGCGCGGCGAAAGCGTGGCGCACCGATCAATCGGGTCACCTGGGCGCCGTCAAGCCCGCGCAGCACCGCTGGATCCGGCAGCGCCGGCGCCTGCGGCGCCACTGCGGCGACGGCCGGGGGCGGCGCGGCAACGGCGCGGGGAGCGGCTTCGCTGAGGCGTCGTCCATCGGCATAGCTGGCGTCGGGCGCCGGCGTGCCGCAGGCGGCGAGCGCCAAGGTAACTACCGCCGCCGCGGGGGCGCGGCGACGGCCAGACAGGAGGCGGCAGAACGGCGGACGGCGGTTCACTCGCCGGCTTCAGCGTGCTGGTTGCCTTCGCGCGCCGGCATCCGCGGCGGCACCTTGGCGGCCGCAGCACCTTCGGGCCGGTAGAGCTGCATGTCGCCGACGATCTCGCCGCCGGCTTCGATCTCGATCTGCCCGTAGGTGAGCGAGCCCCTGATGCGGGCGGTGGCGCGGATTCTCAAGCGCTTGCGCACGATCAGGTTGCCTTCGACACGGCCGCAGATTTCCGCCTCGTCGATGTCGGCGGAACCCTTGAAGAAGCCGGTCGGGGCGACATCGAGCTGGCGGCAGTGTTCGAGATCGGCTTCGACCCGGCCTTCCACCACCAGCTTGTCGCAGGCGGCGATCTGGCCGGCGAGCGAGATTTCGCGCCCGACGACCAGCGTCTTGCCTTCGACGCCGTAGGGGCGCACGTCGCTGCGCGGCGGCAGGATGCCGGGAATGTCGCCCAGCCGATTGGTCGATGCGCTGGTCGGCTGCGCCGGCATCGGGCGACGCAGGTTCAGCGACGGCGACAGCGCAACCGGCGTCTTGGCCTTGGCGTCGCCCGTTTTCGCCTCGCCGTTGGCGGCTTTCGGGTCCTTGGCGGCGTCGGTTTTCTTGCGGCCGAACAACATGGTGGGCGTCCTTCGATCTTGCGGTGGCGATGCTGGTACGAAACGGAGGCAGAATACTCCGCCGTTCGGACGGAAACAACAAAGCGCAAGCGTTGGATTTGCACCATCGCCGCCGGTTGTCGGGCGAAAAGCGCCATGTATACTCGGCTCGCACCAACAGGAGGCGGAGACGAAATTGCCCGGCACGTCCATGAATGTTATCGGCGGCACCCTGGTCGAAAGCCGGAAATACGACGTGCTTGGCATCGGCAATGCCATCGTCGACGTCATATCCCATTCCGATGACGCTTTTCTCGACGCCAACGGGCTGGCCAAGGGGGCCATGACCCTGATCGACGCCGATGCGGCCGAACGGCTTTATTCGCGCATGGGATCGGCGGTCGAATCCTCCGGGGGCTCGGCGGCCAATACCATAGCCGGCCTCGCCGCGCTCGGCGGGCGGGGCGCTTTCGTCGGCAAGGTGCGCAACGACCAGCTGGGCGGCATCTTCGCCCATGACATCCGCACCCTTGGCGTCGCCTTCGCCACGCCACCTGCGACGATAGGTGCGCCTACGGCGCGCTGCCTGATCTTCGTCACGCCCGACGCGCAGCGCACCATGCAGACCTTCCTCGGGGCCTCCGCCGGCCTTTCGCCCGATGACATCGACGAAGCGGCGGTGCGTGCCGCCGCCATCACCTATCTGGAAGGCTATCTCTGGGATCCGCCGCCCGCGAAGCAGGCCTTCGAGAAGGCCGCCACCATCGCCCATGACGCCGGCAACATGGTGGCGCTGTCCCTGTCGGATGCCTTCTGCGTCGATCGTCATCGCGCCGATTTCCTGCGCCTGGTCGAAGGCTACGTCGATATTCTTTTCGCCAACGAATCGGAAATCAAATCGCTCTATCAGGTCGACGATTTCGACGCGGCGCTCCAGCGCGTGCGCGGCCACTGTCAGGTGGCGGCGCTGACCCGTTCGGAAAAGGGCGCGGTGATCGTCGCGGGCGACGAGGTGCATGTGATCGACGCGGTGAAGGTCACCAGGGTGGTCGACACCACCGGCGCCGGCGATCTCTTCGCATCCGGCTTCCTGTTCGGCCTGACCCGGGGACGTTCGCTGCACGATTGCGGGCGCATCGGCGCGCTCTGCGCGGGCGAAATCATTTCCCATTACGGCGCGCGGCCGGAGGCCTCGCTCTCCGATCTGGTCGCCCGGGCGCTCGGCTGACATGACGGCGATGCGCCTCGTCGCGGGCCTCGCGGTCTACCGCGATCCGCGCATGGCGCTGATCGCGGTGCTGGGATTCGCCAGCGGCCTGCCGCTCGCGCTCACGGTTTCCACGCTTTCGGCCTGGCTCGCCAGGGACGGCGTCAGCCGCACGGCGATCGGCCTGTTCGCCCTGGTCGGCCTTCCTTACGCATTCAAGTTCGTCTGGTCGCCGCTGATCGACGGTTTGCGCCTGCCGGTGCTTGGCCAGCGGCTCGGGCGGCGTCGCGGCTGGCTGCTCCTCTCCCAGGTGCTGGTGGCGATCGCCATAGGCTGTCTCGGGCTTTCCGATCCGGCGCAAAGCCCCTGGCTGACGGCGGCGCTGGCGCTTGCCGTGTCCTTCCTGTCGGCGACCCAGGACATCGTCTTCGATGCCTGGCGCGTGGAGATACTCAAGGCGCGCGAACAGGGCGCGGGCGCGGCTGCCGTGCAGTTCGGCTACCGCATCGGCATGCTGGTCTCCGGAGCGGGCGCTCTCTATATCGCCGATGCCTTCGGCTTCGCCGCGGCCTATATGGTCATGGCCGCGGGCATGGCCGTCGGCCTGGCGGCGACGCTGATCGCGCCCGAGCCGGCCGCGGGCGCGCAGGGCGAAGGGTCGATCCGCCGCTCTGGCCCTGCCGCGTGGATCGCCGCGCACGTCGTGGCGCCCTTCGCCGATTTCCTGCGCCGGCCGGGCTGGGCCGCAATCTTGCTGTTCATCGTTCTCTACAAGTTCGGCGACGCCGTCGCGGGCGTCATGTCCAATCCGTTCTTCATCTCGATCGGCTTTTCGCTGACGGCCATCGCGTCGATCACCAAGATTTTCGGCGTCGTGGCGACGCTCCTGGGCGTCGCGGCGGGCGGCCTGCTGGTGGCGCAGGCGGGAATATTCCGCGCGCTCCTGTATTGCGGGTTGCTGCAGATGGTTTCCAACCTGATGTTTGCCGCCCAGGCCGTGGTCGGCGCCGATCCGTGGATGCTGACCGCGACGATTGCGGTCGAAAACTTTTCCGGCGGCATGGGCACCGCCGCGTTCATCGCCTTTCTGTCGCGGCTCTGCTCGGTCGCCTTCACGGCGACGCAGTATGCGCTGTTCTCCTCGCTTGCCGCCGTCGGGCGCACGGTACTGTCCTCGGGCGGCGGCTGGCTCGCCGACAAGCTCGACTGGGTGTGGTTCTTCGTTGTCTCGGCCGTCTGCGCTTTGCCGGGCCTGATCGTGCTGGTATGGTTCCTGCGGCGGGACTTCGATGCGACCGGAGAGGACGCGTCATGAAGATCGGCGTGCCCAGGGAAATCAAGATTCACGAATACCGCGTCGGCATGGTGCCCGATTCGGTGGCCGAACTCGCGCGCGCCGGGCACGAGGTCCTGGTGCAGACGGGCGCCGGCGCCGGAATCGGCGCTTCCGACGCCGACTACGAAAAGGCCGGGGCCAGGATCGCGCCCGATGCGGCGGCGGTGTTCGCCGCGGCCGAACTGATCGTCAAGGTGAAGGAGCCGCAGAAGGCGGAAATCGCCATGCTGCGCCCGGGCCAGACGATCTTCACCTATCTTCATCTCGCCCCGGACCCGGAGCAGACCAGGGGCCTGCTGGCGTCCGGCGCGACGGCGATCGCCTATGAAACGGTGACCGATGCGGCGGGCGGCCTGCCGCTGCTTGCGCCGATGAGCGAGGTCGCCGGCCGCATGACGACGCAGGTGGGCGCCCATTACCTGGAAAAGGCCCAGGGCGGCGAAGGCATCCTGCTCGGCGGCGTGGCGGGCGTGGCGCCCGGCAAGGTTTGCGTGCTGGGCGCCGGATCGGTCGGGCGCGAAGCGGCGCGCATGGCCATCGGCCTCGGCGCCGAAGTGACCGTGCTCAACCGCGGCGTCGGAAAGCTGGCGGAGCTTGATCTCGTCTTCGGCAATCGACTGCGCACCGTGCAAAGCAACGCCGCGACGGTGGAGCGCTTCGTCGCCGATGCCGATCTCGTCGTCGGCGCAGTGCTGGTGCCGGGGGGCGCCGCACCCAGGATCGTCAGCCGCGAACTGGTGGCGCGCATGCGAAAAGGCTCTGTCATCGTCGATGTCGCCATCGATCAGGGCGGCTGCATCGCCACCTCGCGCCCGACGACCCACGCCGATCCCGTCTTCGTCGCCGAAGGTGTGACGCATTATTGCGTCACCAACATGCCGGGCGCGGTGCCGCGCACTTCGGCCTTTGCGCTCAACAATGCGACGCTTCCTTTCGTTCGCGCCCTCGCAGGCAAGGGCGTGAAGGCGGCGCTTGCGGCCGATGCGCACCTGCGCGCCGGGCTCAACGTGATGGCGGGCAAGCTCACCTGCAAGGCGGTGGCCGACGACCTCGGCCTTCCGTATACGCCGCCCGAAGACGTTCTCTGACGGCGCGTGCGAACGCCCACGGTCTCAGGCCGCTTCGGAATCCAGCGCGTAGCCGGCCGAACGCACGGTGCGGATGATGTCGGCCCCGCCGTGGGCGCCAAGCGCCTTGCGCAGGCGGCGGATGTGCACGTCTACGGTGCGCGGCTCCAGCAGCGCGTCGTCGCGCCAGACAAGATCGAGAAGCTGTTCGCGCGTGAACACGCGGCCCGCATGTTCCATGAAGAAGCGCAGCAGGCGGAACTCGGCCGGGCGCAGCTCGATCGGCTTGCCCGCGCGTGTGACACGATGGGTGGCAAGATCCATGACGATGTCGCCGTATTTCAGCACGTCCCCGTCGAGCGCCGGCCTTGCGCGGCGCAGGACCGCCTGCACCCGGGCAATCAGTTCGCCCGGCGAAAACGGCTTGGTGATGTAGTCGTCCGCCCCCCAGTTCAGGCCGCGCACACGATCGGCTTCCTCGCCGCGCGCCGTCAGCATGATGACGGGCAGGCCGCGGGTCGCCGGATCGCGGCGCAGGCGGCGGCAGATCTCGATGCCCGAAACCAGCGGCAGCATCCAGTCGAGAAGCACGAGGTCGGGCGGGCTCTCGGCGATCCTGAGCAGCGCTTCCTCGCCGTCCATCGCCGCGGCGACCTCGAAACCGGCCTTCTCCAGGTTGTAGCGCAGCAGGGTGACGAGGGCGGCTTCGTCCTCGACCACCAGCACGCGGGGTTTCGGCGCCGCGGCCGGCATCAGCCCTGCCCGTCCCTCGGCGCGACGGTGGGCGCCGTCAGAACTTCCTCGCCCTTGGGGCGGGTTTCCATCAGCGGCCGGCCCGTCACCATGAAGTAGATCATTTCGGCGATATTGGTGGTGTGGTCGCCGATGCGTTCGATGTTCTTGGCGATGAACAGCAGATGCGTGCAGGGCGTGATGTTGCGCGGGTCTTCCATCATGTAGGTCAGCACTTCGCGGAACAGGCTGCTGTAGAGATCGTCCACCTCCGCGTCGCGCAGCCAGACCGCCTTGGCCGCCTCGGCATCCTTCTGCACATAGGCGTCGAGCACGTCCTTGATCATGCGCTGCACCAGGCGGCCCATGCGCGGAATGCCGTTGGCCGGGCGCATGGCGCGCGATTCGGCCAGCACGATGGCGCGCTTGGCGACGTTGGCGGCGTAATCGCCGATGCGTTCGATGGCCGACGAAATCTTGAGCGCGGCGATGATTTCGCGCAGATCCGTCGCCATTGGCTGGCGCAGCGCCAGCAGGCGGACGGTCATCCTGTCGACCTCCATCTCGATCTCGTCGATTTTGACGTCGTCCTTGGCGATCCCGGCGGCCATCTCCGGGTCGCGGTTGGCCACAGCCTCGATCGCCGCGGCGAACTGCGCCTCGCACAGGCCGCCCATCTTGAGGATGGCTTCGTTCAGATGATTGAGTTCTTCGTCGTAGGAACGAACGATGTGTTCGGAGCTCATGTTTGCTTCCTCGCGCGGGTCAGCCGAAACGCCCGGTGATATAGCCCTGGGTACGCTCGTCATTGGGGCTGGTGAAAATGTCTTCCGTCGGGCCGCATTCGACAAGCGTTCCCAGATGGAAGAACGCGGTGCGTTGGGACACGCGCGCCGCCTGCTGCATGTTGTGGGTTACGATGATGATCGTGTACTGCCCGCGCAGCTCTTCCATCAGTTCTTCGACGCGGGCCGTGGCGATCGGGTCTAGGGCGGAGCAGGGTTCGTCCATCAGAATGACGTCCGGGCTGACGGCGATCGCGCGGGCGATGCAAAGCCGCTGCTGCTGTCCGCCCGACAGCGACGTGCCGGGTTCGTCCAGCCGGTCATGCACTTCGGACAGAAGCCCCGTGCGTTTCAGGCAGGAATGGACGATCTCGTCCAGTTCGCCCTTGTTCGCGGCCAATCCGTGGATGCGCGGCCCGTAGGCGACATTGTCGTAGATCGACTTCGGGAAGGGATTGGGCTTCTGGAACACCATGCCGATGCGCCGGCGCAATTCGACGACGTCGACCGACGGGTCGTAGATGTTGTGCCCGTCGACCATCACCCGGCCCCTGACCGTGCAGCCCTCGATCGTGTCGTTCCTGCGGTTGAGGCAGCTCAGGAAAGTCGACTTGCCGCAGCCGGAAGGGCCGATCAGGGCGGTGATCTGATGCTCGATCACCTCCAGGTCAACGCCGACCAGCGCCTGTTTCTCGCCATAGAAGACGTCGAGGGCGCTTGCCGTCATTTTGATCTTCGGTGCCTCATCCCGGGCCGACTTCGCCGTCTCCTTCACAATGGGCCCGCGAACCGATACGCCGGCCCGCCCGCGCGCGAGTGCTGCATCCGCCGGCGCTGCCTCGGGCGTTGCGGTCGCTGCGATGTGTCCGTCGACATAAGACATTGTTATCTCCCTTCGGGCTACCAGCGCCGCTCGAATTTCTTGCGCAGCCAGACGGCCAGCGCGTTCATCAGTACGAGGAAACCAAGGAGGACGATGATGGCGGCCGAGGTGCGCGCCACGAATCCCCGTTCCGGGCTGTCGGCCCAAATATAGGCTTGCGTCGGCAGCGCCGTGGCGGGATCGAGGATTCCCCCCGGCGCCGCGGTGATGAAGGCGTTCATGCCGACCAGCAGCAACGGCGCGGTCTCGCCGAGCGCGCGCGCCAGTCCGATGATGGTGCCGGTGAGAATGCCGGGCATGGCCAGCGGCAGAATATGGTGCCAGGCGGCCTGCTGGCCCGACGCGCCCAGACCAAGGGCCGCCTCCCGGATCGAGGGCGGCACGGCTTTGATGGCAGCGCGCCCGGCAATGATGATGGTGGGCAGCGTCATCAGCGCGAGGACGAGACCGCCCACCAGCGGCGCCGAACGCGGCAGGCCGAAGAAATTGATGAAGACAGCGAGCCCGAGCAGACCGACCACGATCGAAGGCACCGCCGCCAGGTTGTTGATGTTGACCTCTATAAGATCGGTCCATCTGTTCCTGGGCGCGAATTCCTCCAGGTATATGGCGGCGGCGATGCCGAAGGGAAAGCTCAGCAGAAAACAGACGAGGAGGGAATAGAATGAACCCGCCACGGCGCCCCACAGACCCGCGATCTCGGGATGGCGGCTGTCGGCCCCGAACAGCAGGCGCGTGTTGAAGGGGCTGGTGATGCGTCCATCTGCCGCCAGCTTGTCATACCAGGCGATCTGCTGATCGGTGATGGACCTGCGATCCGGCGGCAGCGAACGCTTGATGGCGCCCTTGTGCAACTGGTCCACCATGTCGGCCGCGGGGAACGTCATCGCCGTGGTCTTGCCGATCAGGGACGGATCCGCGACGACGCGGTCGCGGAGCATGAACGGCCCATCCTGGGTGAACAGCTGCAACAGCCGCCGACGAAGCGGCGGCGCGGTGACCTCCGGAAACAGGGCATAGACCGAGTCGAGAAACATCGCGCGGTAATTCGCGTCCGCGGGTTTTGCCGGGTCGACGGCGCCGGCGGGCACGGCGATTTCGATGCGGATTTGGGTCTGCACGAAGGCGGAAGCGCCCGAGCGCACCAGGGAGGAAACAAGCACGACCAGCATGCCGATGCCGAAAATGATCGCCAGCAGTCCATAAAAGCGGAAGCGGCGGTCGGCGCTCCGGCGGCGTCGGCGTCGGCGGACGGCGTCGGCGTCGTCCATCCTGGACGGATTCGTGCGGGCGGCGATGTCAGTCATACTGTTCTCGGTACTTCCGGGTTATGTGCAGCGCCAGGATGTTGAGCGTCAGGGTGATCAGGAACAATACCAGGCCGAGCGCGAAGGCCGCCAAAGTCTTGGGATTGTCGAACGACGAATCGCCGATCAGCAAGGTGACGATCTGGACCGTCACGGTCGTCACCGCTTCGAAGGGATTGGCCGTCAGTTTGGCGGCGATGCCGGCGGCCATGACGACGATCATGGTTTCGCCGATCGCGCGGCTGACCGCCAGAAGCACTCCGCCCATGATGCCCGGCAGGGCCGCCGGCAGCAGAACCTGCTTGATGGTCTCGGCCCTGGTCGCGCCGAGCGCCGCGGCGCCGTCGCGCAGGCTGTTGGGAACCGCCGTCAGCGCGTCGTCGGCCAGCGAGGAAATGAACGGCGTGATCATGATGCCCATCACGAAACCGGCAACGAAACCGCTGTTGGGCTCCATGCTGAACCCGAGGGCCTTGGCCGTCTCCGTCATCCACGGCGCGACCGTCAGCACCGCGAAGAAGCCGTAAACGATGGTGGGAATGCCCGCGAGGATCTCAAGGGCCGGCTTGACCACTTTGCGGAAGGCCGGCGTTGCGTATTCGCTCATGTAGATTGCCGCCATCAGGCCGACCGGGATCGCGACCAGCATCGCCACGGCGGAAACCATGATCGTGCCCGTGAACACCGGCACGGCGCCGAAGGCGCCCGAAGCCGCGACCTGGCCCTCGCGGATCGGAATCTGCGGCTCCCAGTTCAGGCCGAACAGGAATTCGGTCACCGGCACCGCCGCGAAGAAGCGGGCGCTCTCGAACAGCAGGGAAACCAGGATGCCGACCGTGGTCAGAATGGCGATGGTCGAACTCGCGATCAGGATCACCGTTGTGATCCGTTCGACGTGCGTCCGTACGCCGAAATACGCCCGGATGCGAACCAGCGCGAACGTCATGCCGCCGATCGCGGCGCTCAGCACGACGACGAACATCGCCATATGGGCCAGGCGGCGCACCCGGTTCAGCTGAGCCGCCGCCTGCACCAGGGTCGCATCCGACTGACCGAAGTCGCGGCCCGCCGCAAGATTGTGAATCTGCGCCTTGATCAGGTTGGTCGCCGCCGCGGACTTGTCGGCGAAATATTCCGCCGGCATGCCGGCGAGGACGATGGCATCCACGGCGACGGGTTGCAGCGCCACCCATGCCAGCAGGATCAGCAGCGATGGCAGGCCGCACCACAACGCGACGTATGTGCCGTAGTATCCCTTGGGCGATTGCGAACGCAGGCCGCCGCCCGACACGCGGGCAGGAGAACGACGCAGTCCGAAGTAATAGCCGAGGGCCGTGAGCGCGAGCAGGGCAAGGGTGGCTTCGAAAAACGTCACGCTGGTGCTTCCATATTTGTTCGTGCGCCTTTCCCCGGCGTTCGGCACATGTATGCAATCACGAAACGAAAATCGATCGGCGAAGAAGCGGAAAAAAGAAAAGACATGTCAAAAAAAGCCGGCCGCGGTAAAAAGACCGCGGCCGGCGACGGTTTTCACATCATGTGCGATTTGGCTTTTTCGACCGCTTCGCGGACGGCCTTGCGCTTCTCGACCGAAAGCGGGATCAGGCCGCGCTCGGACAGGTAACCGCGCTCGCCCATCGAACGTTCGCTGGCGTATTCCTTGACGAACTCGTTGAGCCCCGGGATCGCCTTGCGGTGCGCGTTCTTGATGTAGATGAACAGCGGCCGCGACACCTTGTAGGTGCTGTTGGCGATAGTTTCGGTCGACGGCGCCACGCCTTCGACCTTCACGCCCTTGAGCTTGTCCTGGTTTTCGTACAGGAACGAATAGCCGAAGATGCCGTAGGCGCTGGGGTCGGCCGTCAGGCGCTGCACGATCAGGTTATCATTCTCGCCCGCCTCGATGAATGGGCCGTCGGTGCGCATGCGCTGGCAGACGCGCTGATGGTCGGCCTTAGGCAGCTTCTTGATTTCGGGGAACGCCGCGCAGCCTTCTTCCATCACCAGTTCGACCCAGGCATCGCGGGTGCCCGACGTCGGCGGCGGGCCGTAGACGCGAATTTCTGTCGCAGGCAGCCTAGAATCGACGTCGCTCCACTTCTTGTAGGGATTGGCGACGATCTTGCCGTTGACCGGAACTTCTGCCGCCAGCGCCTGGAACAGCTGCTTCTTGGTGATGTTGATATCTTTGCCCTTCTGCGATACCGCCATGCTCAGGCCGTCGAAGCCGAGCAGCACTTCGGTAATGTCGGTGACGCCGTTTTTCTTGCAAAGTTCGAACTCTGCCTTCTTCATCGCGCGCGACGCGCCGGTGATGTCGGGATGATTGGTGCCGATACCCTGGCAGAACACCTTCATGCCGCCGCCGGTGCCGGTCGATTCGACGACCGGGGCGGGACGCCGCGTCTCGCGCGAGAACGATTCCGCGACAGCCTGGGTATAGGGGAACACGGTCGACGAACCGACGATCTTGATCTGATCGCGCGCCTGGGCAGCGCCGGCCACGGCGATCGTGGCGACGGCGGTCAGGGCAAGGGTCTTTTTCAGCATTGGGTTGGCTCCGTAGTGGTTAGGACTGGTGTCCGGAAGATCAAGCGAAGGGGACCGGACCAGCCTCCGTTCCCCGCGGCGCAACCTAGCCGGGGGATCGGGACACCAATACTACAGGCAAATGACAGCCCCGTTACAGGGGCACGATTCCGACCAGTTACGGGAATTTCAGCATTACATCAATTGGTTACAATTTTTTTACGCGAGCCGGTTACGCGAGCAGGTAAAGGGTAACGGTGAACGTGGACCCTATCCCCTCCCGGCTGGCGATCTGCAGGGTGCCCCGGTGGCGGTTGACGATGTGCTTGACGATGGCAAGTCCGAGCCCCGTGCCGCCCACGGCGCGCGAGCGCGCCGGATCGACCCGGTAGAACCGTTCGGTCAGGCGCGGCAGATGCTCGGGCGCGATGCCCTCGCCCTCGTCGCTGACGGCAATCCTCAGCACCTTGTCGATCGGCCGTCCGCGCGCCGGCTTCGGCATGGCGGCGGGAATTTCGGCGCTTTCGCCGATGGCGATGCGCACCGTGCCGCCCCGCCGCCCGTACTTGATCGCGTTGTCGATCAGGTTGGTGAACAGCTGGGCCAGCTGGTCGTCGTCGCCCATGACCCGGCCGACCGTCGCCGTTCCTTCGACGTGCAGCGTGACGTCGCGCTTCTCCGCCTCGCCCCGCAGGGTGGCGACGACGCGCTCGATCACGGCAGCGACGTCGACCTCGGTCTCGGGCGCCGTGCGTTCGTTCATTTCAATGCTCGAAAGCGACAGAAGATCGCGCACAAGGCGTGACATGCGACCGGCCTGTTCATGCATCAGCGCCAGGAAATTTTCGCGCGCCTCGGCGTCGTCGCGCGCCGGGCCGCGCAGGGTTTCGATGAAGCCGATCAGCGTGGCGAGAGGCGTGCGCAATTCGTGGCTGACATTGGCGATGAAGTCGCCGCGCAGGCGCTCGATCTGTCGCCTTTCGGTCATGTCGGAGAGCGCGATCAGCACGCGCGTGCCGCTTTCGCCCGCGCCCGTGAACGGCAGCACCTCGGCCCAGAAATAGCGCTCGACCGGCGCGGCGATGGTGAAACCGGCCGCCCGCCGTTCGTGATGCGCGATGGTGTGATCGACAGCGTCGAGAACACGGGGATCGCGGATCGCCGCGGCCAGATCGCCGCCGGTCGGGGCGGCGCCGATCAGTTCGCGCGCGCGCAGGTTGACCGCGAGGATGCGCCGCCCGGCATCGAGCAGGATGAGCGGCTGTGGAAGGGCGTCGAACAGTTCGTGGCCGGGCACCGCCGATGCCTGGCCCGCCCTTTCGCGCGCCGCCGCCTGGCGGTCGATGCGGCGCAGAACGGTGGCGAGCTCCTCGGCCGGCGCCCAGCCGGAAAGTTCGGGCGCCTGGGGCCCGGCGCCATCCGCCAGGCTTTCGCCGTAGTGGCGGACCAGCGCGAGATCGCGTGCGATCGGCGTGGCGACGATGGCGGCGATCAACAGGCAGCCGCCCGCCGCGCCGATCGCCCAGGACAGGGTGATGATATCGAGGAAGAGCAGCGCGGCGACCACGCCCAGGCCCGGCACCGCGAAGATCATCGCCGTGAAAACGAGCCGCCGGATCGGCACCCCTGGCAGGGATAGGGTCAAACGATGCCTCTCTTGCCCACGAAAGCGCGGGACGGGACAAAGGCTAGAGCAACCCGGGATCAGATGGAATCATCGGATCGCAGAAAGTTGCCTGCCGCCCCAAGATGGCGCGCCGCGCGCTAGCGCAGGGTTTCGTGCGCGGCCAGCGCCGCCATGGTGACGATTTCCGACACGCTCGCCCCCATGGGGACGATCTGCACCGGCCGTTCGAGGCCGAGCAGCAGCGGCCCGATGACCGTGCCACCGCCCAGTTCCTGCATCAGCTTGGCGGCGATGTTGGCCGGATCGAGCGCCGGCATGACCAGCACGTTGGCCGGGCCGGTCAGGCGGCAGAACGGATAGTGCTGGCGCATCAGGTCGTGATCGAGCGCCACGTCGGCGGCCATTTCGCCGTCGTATTCGAAATCGACCTTGCGCGTGTCGAGGATGTCGACCGCCTCGCGGATGCGCTTGCCCTTGTCGCGCAGCGGATCGCCGAAGGTCGAGAACGACAGCAGCGCCACGCGCGGGAAGTGCCCCATCTGTCGGGCTTTCGCGGCGGCCTGCACGGAAATATCGGCCAGCTCTTCCTGGGTCGGCACCTCATGCACCAGCGTATCGGCGATGAAAACCGTGCGCCCGCGCGCGATCAGCATGGTCAGGCCGAAGGGCCGCTCGCCCGCCCGCGCGTCGAACACGCGGCGCACTTCGCTGTAGGAGGTGAACGACGAGCGCGTGAGCCCGGTGATCAGCGCATCGCCGTCGCCGTGCGCCACCATGCATGAGGCGAACACGTTGCGGTCCAGATGCACCATCCGCTGGCAGTCGCGGTGCAGCAGGCCGCGGCGGGCCAGGCGCGAATACAGGTAGTCGGTGTATTCCTTGTTCCGCGTCGACAGCGCGGCGTTCATGATCTCGAACTCGTCGGGATTCATGATGCCGATGGATTTCATCGCGGCAATGACGCGGTCCTTGACGCCGACGAGGATCGGCGTGCCGTAGCCCGCCGCCTTGTAGGACGCCGCGGCGCGGATGGCCTTTTCTTCCTCGCCCTCGGCAAACACGACGCGGCGCGGATTGGCGCGCACTTCGCGGAATATCTGGGCGAGGGAATCCGCGGTCGGATCGAGACGCGCCGACAGCCTCGCCTTGTAGTCGTCCATGTCCTCTATCTGCAGGGTGGCGACGCCCGAGCGCATGGCGGCGCGCGCCACGGCCGAGGGAATCGCGGATATGAGACGCGGATCGAAGGGCGCCGGAATCAGGTAATTCGCGCCGTAGCGCAGGCGCGCGCCCTGGTAGGCGGCCGCCACTTCGTCGGGCACGTCTTCGCGCGCCAGCATGGCGAGCGCTTCGGCGGCGGCCACCTTCATCTCGTCGTTGATGGCGCGCGCCCGCACGTCGAGCGCGCCACGGAAAATGTAGGGAAAGCCCAGCACATTGTTGACCTGGTTCGGATAGTCCGACCGGCCCGTGGCCATGATCGCGTCGTCACGCGCCTCGTGCACTTCTTCGGGTCGGATCTCCGGCTCCGGGTTGGCCATGGCGAAGATGATCGGGTTCCTGGCCATCGACCTGACCATGTCCTGATCGACCGCGCCCTTCACCGACAGGCCGAAGAAAACGTCGGCGCCCTTCATCGCTTCGGCCAGCGTGCGCGCCGCGGTCGGCACCGCATGCGCCGATTTCCACTGGTTCATCCCCTTTTCGCGGCCCTGGTAGATGACGCCCGTGGTGTCGCACATGATGACGTTGCCGTGCGGGACGCCCATGCGCTTGACCAGCTCCACGCAGGCGATGGCGCCGGCGCCGGCGCCGTTCACGACCATCTTGATGTCCTTCGGCTTGCGGCCGGTGATGTCGAGCGCGTTCAGCAGCCCCGCCGCGGCGATGATCGCCGTGCCGTGCTGATCGTCGTGAAACACGGGAATGTCCATCAGCTCGCGCAGGCGCTGCTCGATGATGAAGCATTCGGGTGCCTTGATGTCTTCGAGGTTGATGCCGCCGAAGCTCGGGCCCAGGAAGCGCACCGCGTTGACGAATTCATCGACGTCCTCGGTGCCGATCTCGAGATCGATGGCGTCGACGTCGGCGAAGCGCTTGAACAGCACCGCCTTGCCCTCCATCACGGGCTTCGAGGCGAGCGCGCCGAGATTGCCCAGCCCCAGCACCGCCGTACCGTTGGAAATGACCGCGACCAGGTTGCCGCGCGCCGTGTAATCGTGGGCGCGCGCCGGGTCCTTCTGGATGGCGAGGCAGGGGGCGGCCACCCCCGGCGAATAGGCGAGCGACAGGTCGCGCTGGGTGACCAGCGGCTTGGTCGGCGTGATCTCGATCTTGCCGGGCCGTCCCTGGGCATGGAACGCGAGCGCTTCCTGGTCGAGCATGCGGTCCGTCGAATTGGGCATAGGCGGATTCCCTGTCCTGCGCTGTGCCCGCCCTGGACCGGCGCCCCAGGGCGCGGGCCCCGGGGGGCAAAAAACCCGAGAAACTTACCCCTTTTCCCCTCTTTGCCAAGCCCAAAGGGGCGCGCGCGCCGCCCCGGCGGGCAGCCGTTGCCGAGGATAAGTCGAGCGCGTCCAAGGCCTTCGGCGGGGTCCCGGCGATGTGTTAGGGTCGCCTTGGCCGTCTCGGGCAAGGGCCGAAAAAGGGACAGGAACGTGAGCGAAGACACGCTGGCAGGCGAGGACGACACGGCGCCGGAAAAGGGCGCCTCTCCCGGCGCGGCCGAAGTCGCCTTGCGCGACGCCCAGGCCCGCGATGTGACGCCGATGATGGTCCAGTACCTCGCCATCAAGGCCGCGCATCCGGGCTGCCTGCTGTTCTACCGGATGGGCGATTTCTACGAGCTGTTCTTCGAAGACGCCGTCGCCGCCGCGCGCGCGCTCGACATCACGCTGACGCACCGCGGCAGGCACCAGGGCGCCGACATCCCCATGTGCGGCGTGCCGGTGCATTCGCACGATACCTATCTCGCCCGCCTCATCCGCCAGGGTTTCAAGGTCGCCGTCTGCGAGCAGACGGAAGATCCGGCGGAAGCGAAGAAGCGCGGCGGCAAGTCGGTGGTGGCGCGCGACGTGGTGCGCGTGATCACCCCGGGCACGCTGACCGAGGACACGCTGCTCGATTCGGCGCGCAACAATTTCCTGGCTGCTCTCGGCGAGGCGCAAGGGGCGCTGGCGCTCGCCTGGCTCGATATTTCGACCGGCGCCTTCGTCATCGGCGACGTCGACGCGGGACGGCTCGCCGCCGCCATCGCGCGCCTCGCGCCCGGCGAATTGCTGGTCTCCGACCGCCTGGCGCAACGCGACGACGTGGCCGGCCTGCTGCGCGCCCTGCGGAATGACGCTGCCACGGCGATCACGGTCGAACCGGCGAGCCTGTTCGATTCGACCAACGGCGAGCGGCGCCTGAAGCGCCTGTTCGCCGTCGCCGCGCTCGATGCATACGGCGCGTTTTCGCGCGCCGGCCTCGCCGCCGCCGGCGCGCTGGTCGACTACGTCGAACTGACCCAGAAGGGGACGCTGCCGCGCCTTTCGCCGCCGCGCGCCGAAGCGGCG
>CAXRES010000244.1:0-17254 GCA_964229575.1 Alphaproteobacteria bacterium | reverse complement strand
GGGTGATCGACCGGCCCCTTGAAGGCCACTCCGGCCGCCTTCAGCTTCGCCATGGCCCGGTCGAAGTCGGCGCGGCGGACGGCGAAGGCATGGCGGAAACCGTTGACGCCCATCAGCTTGTCTTTGGGCGGCATCGGCATGAAATCGGGCGCGAGCACGAGGGCGAAGAGAAAGTCGCCGAGCGTGTAGCTCTGGTGGACCGAGCGCCCCTTGAGCGTGTCCTCGGTGACGAAGTTGACCGCGCCATGCACATGCGCGCCGAGGATGCCGCAGTAAAAATCCTCGGCCTCCTTCAGGTCGTGGACGGAAATGCCGGAGTGGGACAGGGTTTCGACATCGGCCATGACGGTCTCCGTTTCAGGCGAGTTCGGTTTCTTCGAAGCGGCTTTGCGCGCCGGCGCGGGCGGGCACGACCTGGTCGGGACGGAAGGCATCGCGCCTGATCGCGGTGTCGGGCTCGACGGTGATGGCGCCTTCGGCGTCGATGCTGATCGGGTGCAGGCGCAAGGGCGCGCAGGGCCTGGAGCAGGGCAGGGACTCGCCCTTGCGGTTGAACATCGCGCCGTGCATCGGGCAGTAGAAATGCCAGTGTTCCTGCTTCCACGTGAGAATGCCGTTGAAGTGCGTGCACCAGCGCGAGAGCGCGAGGAAGCCTTCTTCCAGCCGGACAAGGAAGAACTTGCCCTTGACGAAGGCCTTGACCGCGCCGACGGCGTAATCGTCGAGATGTCCGCAGGCGATCGGCCCCGCATCTTCCCTGATCACTTCCGTCGCCGCGGGGCTGTAGGCCTGCACCTGGAAGCGGTGGCCGTCGGGATCGAAGATGTCGACGGAGTTTTCGCCCCGCGCGCGGAACTGCGCCCGGCTGTCGGCGATGTCGAAGCCCGCCCCGGCGAAGCGGACCTTGGCGCGCTCGAACTCGTCCATGGTCATCAGCCAGGCGTGGTGGATCGAGGAGGAATTGGGGCGGATGGCGACGACCTCGGGGACTTCGACCAGCAGCACGCGCTGGCGGGTGTTGGTGCCGAGCAGCGAATTGCGGCCCTCGTCGGCGACGAGATCGCGCCCGATCACGTCGAGGCCGAAAACGTCGCGGTAGAACGCCTCCGACCGGTCGAGGTCGGTGACATGCAGGACGATATGAGAAAACCCGTCGATCATCGCGATCGGCCTCCCAGCCGGGGACGCGCCGCCGGTCCGTTCGGCGACGTGGCCGCGCTTTTCCGCGCATTTTGAACAGGATAGCCCCGCCGGGGCAGGGCGCGGAACCTGCTATTTGCGAAAGTTACTATTTGCCGCCCGCGGCGTATCCGGAAAACCGCCCGAAGCCGGGGTTTTCAGGCCCGGGCGAGCCTGACCACCGGCTTTTTTTCCAGCCCCTTGCCGAGGTGCTTTTCGAGGAAATCGAGCAGCAGAACGACCTTGGGTTGCGGATAGCGGGTCCGGGTGTAGAACGCCCTGAGGCAGCGGGAAGACGAATGCAGGCCGTCGAAGATCGAGATCAGCCGGCCGTCGCGCAGATGCTCCTGCACGGTATAGGCGGGAAGGTGGCAGATGCCGACGCCCTTGAGCGCCGCCTGCTGCAGCACGGCGCCGGAATTGGTGGAGAAACTGCCGCTGACCCGCACCACATAGGGGCCTTCCGGCCCGTTGAAGGTCCATTCGTTCGGCGCGCGCCGCCCCTGGTGCAGCATGCAGTTGTGATGGGCGAGATCGGCCGGTGTTTCCGGCATGCCGTATCTGTCGAAATACTCCGGCGCGCCGACGATGTGATAGTCGATCGGCATGAGCACGCGCGATTCGATGCTAGCGTCCTTGAGGTCCGCGCTGCGGATGACGATGTCGACGCCGTGCTCGATCAGGTTGACCGGCTCCATGCCGATCATCAGTTCCACCGAAACCTCGGGATAGGCTTCGGAAAACGCGATGAGGCTGTTGGCGATGGAACGAAGCCCGACGCCGAGCGTCGAATGAATCTTGATGCGCCCGGTGACCTTTTCCGAAAGGGACGCGGCCTCGCCGGCGGCCTGGCTGATGTCGGAAAGCGCCTTGGCGCAGCGGCGATAGAACTGGTTGCCCGCCTCGGTCAGCGACAGCCGCCGTGTCGAGCGGTTGAGCAGCAGCACGCCGAGCCGTTCTTCGAGCGCGGTGACGCGCTTGGACACGACGGAGGGCGAGAGATGAAGTTCCTTGGCCGCCGCGGAAAAGCTCTTGCGCTCCACCACGCGGGCGTAAATGGCGATTTCGTTTAGGTCGTCCACCGGAGGTCTCCCGATATATAAAAATTTTGGCGGATAATATGAGAAGATTACGCCTGTTGAAAAGCATAATTTCTATTTTTGAATCATAATTCTGATAATCAGAATTATGTCGCCAAGCCAAAGCAGGCCGCGACATCGCGGCCAGCCAGGGTGGCCAGCCTGAAAGGCGCGGAAACGCTCAGGCGGGGGTGAACTTGGGCAGGGCGACGCCGGGGGTCACGTCGTCGAAGACGACCCTGACCCGCATGTCGCAGGCGACCTTTTCCGGGGCGATGCCGGTGATGTTGCTGAGCAATCTGGGGCCCTCGTCGAGCTCGATGACGGCGACGACGTAGGGAACCTCGCCGTCCCAGCCCTTGTGGTAGAGGCGCTGGTAGGTGACGAAGCTGAATACCTTGCCGGTGCCTTGCACGCTCGTCCAGGCGTAGTCGTCGGACAGGCAATGGGCGCATCGCTGCGACGGCGGGAACCAGAACCGGCCGCAGGAATTGCACTTCTGGATGACCAGGCGGTGTTCGCGCGCCGCATCCCAGTAGGGCTTCGATTCGGCCGAGGGCCGGGGCAGGGGCTTTGCGTAGTCGCTCATGTGGCGGTTCCCAGGATCAGGGTGGAATGGCACACGGTGTTGCCGCCGTGGCCCGAAACGATGCAGGTTTCGGCGCCCCCGACCTGGCGGTCGGCGCCGTAGATGCCCTGCAACTGGCGCACGCCTTCGACGATCTGCAGCACGCCTTCGCAATGCGCTTCCGATAACTGGCCGCCCGAGGTGTTGGTCGGCAGCCGCCCGCCCATACGCAGCGCGCCCGAGGCGACGAAGGGCCCGCCTTCGCCTTTCTTGCAGAAGCCGTAGTCTTCGAGCTGCGTCAGCACCATGTAGGTGAAGCAGTCGTAGATCTGGGCGCAGTCGATGTCGCCCGGGCCGATGCCGGCCATGGCATAGGCGCGCGCCGACGACGGCCCGGCCGCCGTGTTGACCATGTTGTCGTCGGCGAACCAGCCCTTGAGGTTGTTGTGCGTGCCGAAGCCCTTGATCAGCACCGGGCGGCGGCGGAGATCCTTCGCCCTTTCGCGGCTGGTGACGATGACGGCGCCCGCGCCGTCGGAACGCAGCGAGCAGTCGAGCAGTCCGAAAGGCTCGACGATCATGCGCGCCGCGCGGTAGTCGTCCAGCGTCAGCGGCTTCTTCATCATCGCTTCCGGGTTGCGCAGCGCGTGTTCGCGGAAGGCCACCGCGATGGCGCCGAACTGGTCGCGCGTCGTCCCGTAAAGGTGCATGTGGCGGCGCGCGCCGAAGCCGTGCATGGCCGGCGCCCCGAACAGGCCGTATTCGGGGCCGAATTCGGAAGAATCCATTTCCTCCGAGCGCGTCGCCGAGCGCATGCGCGCTTCTTCGGAGCGATGCGTGCGCGACCACGAATCGCGCCCGTAGCCGCACAGAACCGTGGTGCAGAGCCCGGCCTCGATCGCCATCACGGCCATGATCACCGACAGGATCTGGCTTGCCCCGCCGTTGGCCGTCGTGGTGGAGAAATTGGCGTTGATACCGAGCCTTTCGCCGATCACCTGGTGGAAGGTGTAGATGTCGTCGGGCCCGCGCAGCAGCACGCCGTCGATGTCGCGCGATTTCAGCCCGGCATCGGCCAGCGCGTTGACGCAGGCCTGTTCGACGAGTCCGAGCGAACTCATGTCCGGTACCTTGCCGAGCGGCGAATTGCCGACGCCGACGATGGCGTACTTGTCGCGCCAGGCGGTATTGGGCTCTGCCTTCATTCTGGGGCCTTTCCGCTTTTCATGCCGACGCGGGCGAGGATTTCGTCCGTGTGCTGGCCGTGGGTGGGGGCGGGCGAGACGATCTCCGAGGGCGTGTCGGAGTAGCTGACCGCGCCGCCGAGCAGCTTGATCTTGCCGACCTTGGGATGGTCGAGTTCCTTGACCATGCCGAGGTGTTCGACCTGGGGATCGGCCAGGGCCTCGTCCAGCGTATAGATCGGCGCCGACGGCACGTCAGCGGCGAGCAGCGCATCCAGCCAGTGGCTCCGCGGCTGCGTCGAGAAGATATCCTGGAAGCCCTTGTGCAGCACGTCGTAGGCCTTGCGCCTGTCGGCCTTGGTCCTGAAGCGGGCGTCTTCGATCCATTCGGGGCGCCCGGCGACGCGGCAGAGCCCTTCCCAGAACTTCGGCGGCGACGACAGGTGCACGACGAAGGCCTTCTTGTCGGCGCCGACGAAGGCATAGACCTGGGCCGTCTGGGTGCGGGTCTTGCGCCTGGGGATGTTGCCTTCCTCGAAGTAACGCGCGGCATTCTCGCCGAGGAAGGCGAGCGTGGCCGCGAGCAGCGAGGTTTCGACGCGCTGGCCGCGCCCGGTGCGTTCGCGCGCCATCAGCGCGCCCAGGATGCCGTAGGCGGCCATGATGCCGGTCAGGTGGTCCGACAGCGACACGCCCATCGGCTTGGGATCGTCGAGGTCGGTCAGCACCGACAGGAGCGCGCCCATCGCCTGGCCGACGGTGTCGTAGCCCGGCCGCTGGGCATAAGGCCCGGTGGTGCCGAAGCCGGTGATCGAGCAGTAGATCAGGCGCGGATTCTTCTTCGAAAGTTCGTCCCAGCCGAGCCCGAGGCGGTCCATCGTGCCGGTGCGGTAGTTCTCGATGACGACATCGGCCTTTTCCGCGAGCGCGCGGGCGGCGGCGAGGCCCTCCTTCGACTTGAGGTCGAGGATGACGCTCTTCTTGTTGCGGTTGACCGAACCGAAAGTGGCCGAATAGTCGGCCGCGCCCCAGCCGCGGAAGGGATCGCCCGATTTCGGGTCCTCGATCTTGATGATTTCCGCGCCGAGATCGCCGAGCAGCATCCCCGCATAGGGGCCCGAAACGTAGCTCGCGAATTCAAGGACGGTGACGCCGTCAAGGGCGTGGGTCACGGGACGCCTCCTCCGTGCAGGTTGCCGGTTGTCTTGTTCGTTTTCCCCGCCCGGCGGAGCCGCCGGACGGACCTCAGGTTATCCCCTGGGCGGGGGCGGAACAACAGGGGCGAAGCCGCGGCAGGCCGGGTTTTTTTCGGCCTCAGCCGCTTGTTGCCGGAGCGGCGGGAGGCTATCATTCGATTTCTTAGCAATTCCACAAGCAAGACCGCTTCGACGCGGCCGTAACCGGAGAATACGCACCATGGGAGCGATTGACGCCGACGCCCACGTCGTCGAATGCGAGCAGACCTTCGAGTACATGCCGAAGGAATACAGGGACTACAAGCCGCGCGTCATGGTCCAGAAGACCTCCGACGTGCAGGTGCTCGACAACGAAGGCTTCGCCCAGAAGGAATTCTGGGTGATCGACGGCCGCCTCCAGCCCAAGGAAGGCAACATCGGCCACAACACGACCAAGGAATCGCGCGAGATGGCCAACATCGCCGCGCGGCTCGGCCACATGAAGGAACTCGGCATCGACGTGCAGGTGCTGTACCCGACCGTGTTCCTGCGCCCCATCACACAGGACCCGACGGCCGAATACGCGCTCTGCTATTCCTACAACCGCTGGATGGCGGATATCTGGAAGCACGCGCCCGACCAGTTGCGCTGGGCGGTGATGCCGCCGCTTCTCAGCATGGACCGGGTGGAAGAAGAGCTGCGCTTCGCCAAGGACAACGGCGCCTGCGCCGTGTTCCTGCGCGGACTCGAATGCGAACGGCGTCTCGACAACCCGTATTTCTATCCGATGTACAAGCTGGCCGAGGACCTCGACCTCGCCATCGGCTTCCATTCGGGCACCAACAGCTTCGCCCAGCACGGCATCTACAACACCGAAAGCGGCTTCGGAAAGGCGAAGCTGCCGGTGGTTTCGTCCTTCCATTCGCTGCTGTCGAAGGGCGTGCCGGCGATGTTCCCGAAACTTCGCTGGGGCTTCGTCGAAGTCAGCGCCGAATGGGTGCCCTATGCGCTCAACGACCTCGATATCCGCATGAAGCGCCGCGGCAAGCGCATGTCGAACACGGTCATGGCCGATAACCGCATGTTCGTCGCCTGCCAGGTTACCGACGACATCGCTTACGTGTTGCAGCACTCGGGCGAAGGGCAGCTCGTCGTCGGCACCGACTACGGCCATTCGGACACCTCGACCGAGATCGAGGCGATCCGCAAGCTCAAGGCCGACGGCAAGGTCGCCGGGCACATCGCCGACAAGATCCTCGATTCCAACGCCCGCACGCTTTACGGACTTTAGCGCGCATTGAGCGCGACACGGGCTGCAAGCCTCAACCAGAAGGAAGAAAGTCATGGGAGCCATCGACGCCGACGCCCACGTGGTGGAATGCGAAAAGACCTTTGAATACATCGATCCCGAGTATCGGGAATACAAGCCGCGGGTGATGGTCCAGAAGACCTCCGACGTGGTGGTCCTGGACAACGAAGGCACCCGCGCCCAGAAGGAATTCTGGGTGATCGACGGCCGTCTCCAGCCCAAGGAAGGCAACATCGGCCACAATACGACGCAGGAATCGCGCGAAATGGCCAACGCCAAGGTCCGGCTCGACCACATGGACGAACTCAAGATCGACGTGCAGGTGCTGTATCCGACCGTCTTCCTGCGCGCTTGGACCCAGGACCCGACCGCCGAATACGCCATCTGCAAGTCCTACAACCGCTGGCTCGCCGATATCTGGAAAATGGCGCCCGACCGCCTCAAGTGGGTGGTCATGCCGCCGCTGCTTTCAATCGAAAAGACGATCGAGGAAATGGAATTCGCCAAGGCGCACGGCGCCTGCGGCGTGTTCCTGCGCGGGCTCGAATGCGAACGGCGCCTCGACAACCCGTACTTCTTCCCGGTCTACAAGAAGGCGGAAGAGCTGGACCTGCCCATGTGCTTCCATTCGGGCAACAACAGCTTCAACGTGCGCGACATCTACGCATCGGAAGGCGGCTTCGGCCGCTCGAAACTACCGGTGGTTTCGGCCTTCCATTCGCTCCTGATGAACAACATCCCGGCGAAATTCCCGAAGCTGCGCTGGGGCTTCGTCGAGGTCAGCGCCCAGTGGATTCCCTACGCGCTCAACGATCTCGAAATCCGCTTCCGCCGCAAGGGCAAGCGCATGTCCAGGACCATCATGGCCGACAACAACTTCTTCGTCGCCTGCCAGGTCACCGACGACCTGCCCTATGTCCTGGAACATGCGGGCGAAGGCCAGCTCGTGGTCGGCACCGACTACGGCCATGCCGATACCTCGACCGAGATCGAGGCGCTGCGCAAGATCAAGGACGACGGCAAGATTTCGTCGGCCGTCGCCGACAGGATTCTCGACGCGAACGCGCGGGCGCTGTACGGCATTTAGTGAACATGGATCGTCATCGCCGGGCCCTTTGGCCCGCGCGAAGCGCGGCCCTTATGTCCGGGCGATCCGGGCATGGATGCCCCGAACAAGTCGGGGCATGACGGAACGAGAAAAAGGGCGCGGGAAATTCCTCGCGCCCTTTTTCTTCGAGCCCGTCCCGGCGGTCAGCCGTAGAAGGCGCCTTCGCGGTACCTGACGTCGGGGGAGATGTAGGTTTCCTCGCGCCCGCGGCGCACCTTCCACTGGTCGCCATCCATGATCCGCATGTCGGGGTGCTTGTCGTCGGATACCGTGGCGCCGGCGCGCAGCAGGACGAGCGGCTCCTCGCTGATCGTTTCGAACCAGTAGAAGCACCCCTTGGGCAGGAAGATGCCGTCGTTGGCCGAAAGTTCCTTCGTTTCGCCCCTGGGTCCGTGAAAGCGCGCGCGCCCCGCGAGCACGATGAAGCTGTGGTCCTGGTACGGATGGGCGTGCAGCTTGTTCTCGCCGCCCTTGGCGTAGACCTTGATCTTGAGCCACAGGTGATCGCCCACGGCGAGCGGCGTTTCGGTGTTGCCGGAATCGAGCATCTGGGCGCGCATGCGGAAAAACGACGGCTTTATGGCGTCGCCGCCGTCCCAGGGCCTGGGGTTGGTCGCGGCTTCGATCTGGCTGGACATCATGACCTCCATCGCAGGAGTGGGACCGGGTTTTCTCAATCCTCGATCAAGGCGAGCGTCTGGGCAATGGGGAAAGCGACGACGGCCGCATCGCCCGGGCGCACTTCGGTATCTGGGCGGGCGCGCACCAGGATGGCCTGGCCCGCGATATCGATCTCGTATTCGGCGATTTCGCCCAGAAACGTCTCGCTCCTGACCCGGCCTTCGAAGCGGTTCTCGGCGGGCAGGGCGCCTGCCGCCGGGCTTCCCGCGCGCGCGATGGCCACGTTTTCCGGGCGGATCACGATGCCCATGCGGGGGCTTGCCTTGACCGCCGCCGGGAAGGTGCAGACGACCGGACCGATGGCCGTTTCCAGCCGGGCCGTGGCGCCCTCCGGCGTGTCGGCGTCGAGCCTGCCGTGCAGCAGGTTGGTGCGGCCGATGAACTGGGCGACGAATTCCGAGGTCGGCCGGCCGTAGATTTCGCGCGGGGCCCCAAGCTGCATGATCAGACCGTCCTTCATCACGGCGATCCGGTCGGAAATGGCCAGCGCCTCCGACTGGTCATGGGTAACGTAGATGGCGGTGACGCCGGTTTCCTTCTGCAGGCGCTTGAGTTCGGCGCGCATCTGTTCGCGCAGCTGGGCATCGAGGTTCGAAAGCGGCTCGTCGAGCAGCAACAATGCCGGTTCGCGGCAAAGCGCGCGGGCCAGCGCCAGGCGCTGCAGCTGGCCGCCCGACAATTGCGGCGCCGGGCGTTCGGCAAAGGCCTTGAGGCCGACGAGGTCAAGCACCCCCATGACCTTGTCGCGCATCTCCTTGCCGCCCATGCGCTTCTTGCCGACCGTGAGCGGATAGGCGGCGTTCTCGAACACCGTCATGTGCGGCCAGATGGCGTAGGACTGGAACACCATGCCGATGTCGCGTTCGTACATCGGCACGTTGAGGCGAAGGCCGGCGTCGTAGATCGGCGTTCCGGCCAGCGCGATGCGACCGCCTTCGGGCTTTTCCAGGCCGGCGATGGAGCGCAGCGTCGTCGTCTTGCCGCAGCCCGAGGGGCCGAGCAGGGTGAACAATTCGCCCTCGCGGATATCGAACGTGGCGCCGAACACGCCGCCGCCGGGCGTGCCGTCGGCTGTGGTGTATTGCTTGAACAGGTCGCGGACTTCGAGCACGGCCGAATCCTATCTGACGTTGAGCCCGTAACGCCGGGCGAGAAGAGAAAAGCCGACGGACACGGTGGTCATCATCAGGGTCCAGATGATGCCCATGGCGGACAGTTCGCCGATCACGCCGTTCTGCCACAGATCGAAGATGGTCACGGCGACGACCTGCGAATTGGGCCCGGCGAGCAGGATGGGAACGGAGACCGCCTTGACCGCCACCAGGAAGACGAACAGCCAGCAGGTGACCATCGCGGGCGCGACCAGCGGCATGACGATGCGCAGGAATGTGGTCGCCTGGCGCGCGCCCGACAGCGCCGAGGCCTCCTCCAGCTCCTTGTGGATCTGCAGGATGCCCGCATAGGAATAGCGCATGCCGTAGGGCAGGTAGCGCACGCTGGAGGCGATGATGATGGCGAGCAGCGTCCCGTAGAGGATCGGCATGTGCAGAAATACCTGCAGGTAGGCCACGCCCATGACGATGGCCGGGAAGATCAGCGGCAGCGAGGCGAGCTGGTCTAGGACGGCGCCCCCCTTCTGGCGGCGCACGGCGAACCAGGCGCAGAGCGCGGTGAAGGGAGCGACGATGCTGGCCGATGCGGCGCCGAGGATCAGCGTGTTGGCGAGCGAGCCCTGGAACATGTTGCTGGTGAACACGGTGCCGTAATGGGCGAACGACATCAGCTTGAGCGCCGCCATGTGAACGCC
This sequence comes from Alphaproteobacteria bacterium, assembly GCA_964229575.1. Classification (GTDB taxonomy): domain Bacteria; phylum Pseudomonadota; class Alphaproteobacteria; order SMXQ01; family SMXQ01; genus WHSO01. The sequence goes on along the minus strand of CAXRES010000244.1, from coordinate 7,164 downwards.
GTCATAGTAGGGCACCAGCGACACCCAGAACACGATGCCGACGGGGAAGCCGATGATGACGAAGAACATCAGCACCAGAATGCCCGCCGTCAGCCAGCGCCAGCGGCCGAGATCCATGACGCGCGGGCGGAAACCCTTGCCGGTGATGGTCTGGAATTTCTCCGCATGGCGCGAAAGCTGCCCGTACCAGTAGAGCAGCACCACGACGATCAGCAGGAGCATCACGGAAAATGCGCCGGCCTGGCCGTAGTTGGCCGGAATTTCGACCTGGATGGCGGCGTAAATGTCGGTGGTCAGCACGTTGACCCCGCCGGGACGGCCGACGAGGGCCGGCGTCTCGAAGGATTCGAAGGCGCGGATGAAGATGAGGATGAGCAGCGCCAGAACGCCGGGCAGCGCAAGGCGCAGCGTGATGCGCCGGAAGGTCGTGACGATGCCGGCCCCCGACATCATCGAGGCTTCCTCGAAGGCGGCGTCGTTCGAGCGGAACACCGAAGACAGCAGCAGGAACGAGAGCGGCGCGAATTCGATGCCCTCGATGACGATCATGCCCCACAGGGAATAGATGTTGAAAACCGGCGTCGCGGAACCCGTCATCCACATCAGGAGCTGGTTGAGCGGCCCCGTCTTGCCGAGCAGGAACAGGAAGGAAATGGTGTAGAGCACGCTGGGCACGCCGAGCGAGATGATCGAAATGATCAGGACGAAGGACCGGCCCGGCGTATTGGTGCGCTCGACGATCCAGGCCTGCACGACGCCGAGGAAGATGGCGACCGCCGCCGAGCCCGAGGCGTAGATCGTGGCGTTGACCAGGTTCTTGAGGAACCGGTCGTTGGTGAACAGCTCGACATAGTGACGGAAGGTGAAGGCGCCGAAGGAGCCGTCGAACTTGGTCTCGTAAAAGCTCGACTGCACCAGATAGATGACGGCGGGCAGCATCAGCAGGATGAGGACCGCCGCCATGATCGCGGCAAGCGGCGACATCGACAGCATGGCGCGCAGGCCGCCCGCCGGCCGGTCCGGCGCCGCGCGGGGAGGCTTGTCGCTTTCGATCATGGCGGACAAGGCGAAGGTCCTGGGAGATGAATGAAAAAAGCCGTCCCGCGGCGGGCGCGGGACGGCCGGGGTTCTAGTAGAAGTACTTCTTCAGGATGGCAGTCGCCTTCTTGTCGAACTCGAACATGTCTTCGACGTTCACGTAGTTTTCTTTCAGGTTCGCCACGCGCGGAGAGACCGCGGCGATGTTCTCCTCCGGACGGATGTGGGAGACCACCGGGTAGTATTCCGCCTTGCGCAGCACGTTCTGGCCTTCATCGGACAGGTAGAAGTCGATGAACAGCATGGCCGCGTGCGGACGCTTGACGCCCTTCGGGATCATCAGGTGGCCGGCGATGGAGGGCACCGGCTCCATCGGGAAGGAGGCGACCGGCGCGCCCTTGCCGGCGCTGATGAGCGGATGGTGCAGGAAGATATTGAGCGCCACCGGATATTCGCCCTCGATCACGCGGTTGACCAGCGTGCGGGCGGAGCCGTCGAAGTTGACGATCTTCTGGCCGGCGAGCTTCTTCAGGTACTCTTCGCCCTTCTGGTCGCCCATCGCCTGCAGCACGTTGATGACGAACAGCTGGTCGCCGCTTTCCGAATGGGCGCGCCAGGCGAGCTTGCCCTTCCACTTCGGGTCCAGCAGGTCCTCGAAGGTCCTGGGCTGGCTGCCCGTGGGCACCAGCTTGGTGTTGTAGGCGGTGCCCATGTAGGAGAAGCGGCTCGGCGCCAGAAGCTGGTTCTTGTCGACGAACTGCGCCGGAATCTTGGCGAACAGCGGCGAGGAGAACTTCTCCAGCATCTTGGCCGCGACCATGATCTGGCCCAGCCCGCTGCTTTCGAGAACGTCCGCCTGCAGGGCGTTGGCGCGGATCTCGGCCAGCACCTTCTGGGAAATCTGGCGCGTGTCGCCGCGCCAGAATTCGGCCTTCACGGCGGGATATTTCTTGTTGAAGGCCTGCACCATCGGGCGCAGCGCCTGGTTCACCGTGAGCGAGGAGTAGATGACGAGCTTGCCTTCCTTCTTCGCTCCCGCCTCCAGCACCTTCTGGCGGTCGGCGCCCTTGTAGAGGAGCGCGTCCTGCGCGGCGGCCGCGGGAATGGAGGGCGGCGCGGCGATCAGCCCGAAGGCCAACACGGCGCCGGCCATGAGCGGCAGGGCGGATCTGGGAATACGGAGAAATTTCGACATCGGAGCCTCCACGCAGTTCGGTTCTTACCTGGCGGTTTATCGGCGTGCGGGAGCGGCGGGTACAACCAGCGCGTCCACCACCCTGACGCCTTTGCCCTTTGGTAACACGATAACGGGATTCAAGTCGACTTCCGCTATCTCCCCGGCGTGGCGGGCGAGAAAGCGCGACAGCGCCACGACCGCGCGGGCGAGTGCCGCCTCATCGGCGGCGGGCGTCCCCCGCCAGCCGGCCAGCAGGCGGGCGGCGCGCAGGCGGCGGATCAGCCGGCGGGCGCCCGCCGGATCGAGCGGCGCGCGCGCCATGGCGGTATCGGCGAGAAGTTCGGTCAAGGTTCCCCCGGCGCCGACGAGGACCATCGGCCCGTACTGGGGATCGACCCGGCCGCCGAGGATCATCTCGATGCCGCCCTCGACCATTTTCTGGACCAGCACGCCGTCGATGCGCGCCCCGGGCGCGCGGCGGCGCACCTCGCGGCGGAGCGCGTCAAAGGCCGCGCCGACCCCCGCGGCATTGCGCAGGCCGAGGCGCACGCCACCCGCATCGCTCTTGTGCGGCAGGTCGGGCGAGACGACCTTGAGCGCGACGGGCCAGCCGAGCTTGCGCGCATGGCGAAGCGCTTCGGCCCTGGTGCGCGCGACGGCGTAAGGCGCAAAGGGCAGGCCGGCCTTCGCCAGCAGGGCGGCGCTCGCGGCTTCGTCGAGCGGGGGTTGCCCCGCGATGCCGAGCGGCGGCGCGGATTTCATCGCGCGCGGCGCGTCCCTGCGCGGCTTCGTGCGTCGGAAGGCCGCGTAATCGACGAGAGACTTGAGCGCGGCCATGCCGTCGGCGAGCGTGCCCGCGATCGGCACATCGCCGGGCGCCGGGCGCACATGCGGGTGCCACGCCATTTCCGAGATCAGCACGAAGGGCTTGGCGAGGCCCGGCTGCACGGCGCGGAACTGGTCGAGCAGCACCTTGTGGCTGGCCGACGTCTCGCGCTGCATGACCATGACCAGGGCCACCGCGTCGATGGCGGGATCGGCATCGAGCGTCCCGAGGCAGCGCGTCAGGTTGTCGTCCTTCACCAGTCGCGGCGCGCCGACCACGTCCATCGGGTTGTGGAAGTCGCGCTCGACCCCGAGGATCTTGCCAAGCACCCGGCCGGTCCTGCGCGCGAGCGGCGGCAGGTTCAGTCCGGCGCGTTCCGCAAGGTCGCCCGACAGCACCGTGGCGCCGCCCGAAACCGAAAACACGAAGACGCGCTCGCCCTTGGGCAGCGGCGCGCGGTCGAGCAGGATCGCCGTTTCGACCAGTTGGTCGATGGTGCCGACCTGGGTGGCGCCGCTGCCATCGAGCAGGGCATCGAAGCAGGCCGCCTCGCCCGCCAGGCTGCCGGTGTGCGCCGTCGCGGCGCGGCTTCCCGCCTTCGTGCGGCCGAGCTTGAGTACGACCACGGGCTTGCGCCGCGCCGCGCGTTCGACGGCGGCGCGGTAGCGCGCGCCGTCGCGCACGCCTTCGACGATGTTGACGATGACGCGCGTGCCGTCGTCGGCGGCGAGCCAGTCGATGTAATCGGCGGCGTCGACCACCGCTTCGTTGCCCGCCGAAATCAGGTAGTTGAAGCCGATTGCGCGGTTGTGGCCGAGCTCGATCACGGCGTTGAGCAATCCGCCCGACTGCGAGACGACCGAAACCCCGCCCTCGACCACGCCCGCGGGCAGGTTGGTGAAGGCGGTGCCGAGGCGGGCCTTGAGGCCGAGGTTGCCCATGCAATTGGGGCCGCTCACCGCCATGCCGTGGGCGCGGGCGATGTCGATCAGGCGTTGCTGGCGGGCGCGGCCGGCCGCGGTGGCCGCATCGGCGAAGCCTTCGGCCACCACCACCGCCGCCTTGACGCCGCGTGCCGCGGCCGCTTCCAGCGGTTCGAACACGGCCGTCCAGGGCACGGCGATGGCGACGCAGTCGGGAGTTTCGGGCAGCGCGCCGATGTCGGCGTAGCAGCGCCCGCCACCCACGGCGGCGTAATTGGGATTGACCGGGTAGAGAGGGCCGGCGAAGCCGCGCGACTGGACGTTGCGGAAGATGCGCCCGCCGACGTTGGCGCGGTCGGATGCCCCGACCACGGCGATGGAACGCGGCCGCAGCAAGGCATCGAGCGCGGCACGCCCGAAGCCCCGGGCGCTGTCGGCGGCGCCCGTCATGGCGCTACCGCGTCTCCGCTTCATGGCGCTACCGCGCTCGCCGCTCATGGCACTATCGCGCCTGCGGCGTGCCCGGTTTCGGGCTGACGCCGACGCCGGGCGTGGTCGGCAGGCGGACCTTGCCGTTGTCGACCTCGAGCCCCTCGAACGGATCGTCGAGCAGGCGGTCGAATTCCGTCAGCTCGCAGGTGTACCAGATGCCGGGCAGGGTGGCGGCCATGTGGACCGCGTTGGCCGCGAGCAGGCGCGAGCCGACATGCGCGCCCATGCGGTAGCGCACGCCGCCCGCCTCGCATATGCGCGCCGCGGCGATGGTGTTGCGCAAGCCCCCGAGCTTGGTGATCTTGAGGCTGACCGCGTCGACCATGCGCCCCTGAACGAGGGTAAACACCTGGTCGAGCGAATCGGCGGCCTCGTCGGCTTCCACCACGACGGGCACCGAATCGGTGACGAGCTTGAGCCCGCGCAGGTCGCTCGCCGCCACGGGCTGCTCGGCCAGCGCGATGTTGAACGGCACCATGCCGGTGATGGCGCGGATCGCGTCCTTCGGCGTGTAGGACTGGTTGGCGTCGATGGTCAGCCCGACGTCGGGGCCGCATTCCTCGCGGATGGCGGCGACGCGGGCGATGTCGAGTTCGACCTCGCCGTGCACCTTGATCTTGAAGTGACGCACGCCCTTCTGCATCAGCTTGCGCGCGTTGGCCGCCATGTCGGCGGGCTTCTTGATCGGCAGGATGCGCAAGCTCTCGAATTCCGTACGCATGGCGCCGCCGAACAGCTCGCACAGCGGCACGCCGAGCCGGCGCGCCATCAGGTCGTGCAACGCGCAGTCGATGGCCGACTTCGCCTGGTTGTTGCCGACCACCTGGCGGTCGAGCCTGTGCAGGATCGCGGCGATGGCGCGGCTGTCCTTGCCGACCATAGACCTGGCGAAATCCTGGATGTTGGCGCGCACGGCTTCGAGCGGCGCGCCGTAGTGCGGCATGGCGGAGGCATAGCCGTAGCCGCGGTCGCCCGCCTCCGTGGTGATCGCCACGGTCCAGCCTTCGGAATTGGGGTTGGCGGCGAGCGCGAATTTCCACTCCGGGTCGTCTTTGGGCATGATGCAGGGGTCGACGCGAACCTCGGCGATGGCGTGTTTTTTCTCCGACATTAAAGCTCTCCCGGATTTTCTTCAGATTCAGACGGTTTCCGCCGCGGCCCTGGGGACCGGGCGGAAGGGATGGCGCAACTGGCCGACGAAGGTTTCGGGCATCGGTTCGTCGATGCCGATGTTCACCGGCGGACGGCGCCTGGGGAAATAGAACGTGCCGAGAAGGAGATCGAAGATCATCAGATTCTCGCCGTAGTTCCTGTTGCCTTCGGCCGGGATGCGCGAATGGTGCCAGCGGTGCAGCTCGGGCGTGTTGAACAGCCAGGCGAGCGCGCGGGCGCGCATGTCGACGTTGCAATGGGTGAGGATGCCGACGAAGGCGGTGATCGCCGCCACCCACAGGAAGATCACGCGCGGCGCGCCGGCGAAATAGAGAAGCGGCTGGCTGAGCGCCACGGCGGCGATCGTGTTGACGAAGTGGAAGCGGCCCGTGTTGACGATCCACAGCCGCGTGACGCTGTGATGCACGGCATGGAATCGCCACAGGCGGCGCCATTCATGGCCGAGGCGGTGCGCCGCATAGAGGCCGGCCTCGGCGATCACCAGGCCGAGCACGACCTGGGCGGCGAGGGGCCAGCGCGCGGGCCAGTGGCCGCTCGCGCCCGCGTCGACCGCCTGGGCGACGCCCATCGCGGTGATGGCGGCGGCAAAGGCCTGGATCACGCCCTTGCTGAGCAGGGTATGGGCGAGGTCGGGGCCGATCTGGCCGTCGTTCTGCAACCAGGCCCGCTCGTAAGGCATGACGCGCTCGAGCACGAAAAGCAGGCCGGCCAGACCGAAGTAGATCATGTTGAAGTACAGCATGGGCCGCGAACTTTCGAGAGCCCAGGCGTTGAGCGCGATGCAGGCGGCCATCAATGCCGGCCATAGCAGCGCCGAAATCACGCGTTTCATTCGAGCCGATCGCCCCTTCGAAGCGAGGTGTCGTTTTCTTGCCGTCGCGGAGCCGCCCGATCCCCCGGGCGCGGCCCCGCGCCATATTAACCCGTCTCGCCCGGCCGTGGGGTAGTATCGTGCGGCCCGCCTCGGTAGCCCCCGGGCCGTCCACTCAGGGAGAAAGAGTTCCGACATGCCCGTGCGTCCGCCCATTCTTTTCGCGCTTCTCGCCATCGCCATCGCCGCGGCGGCGGCGCTCGTGCCGCTCGGCCTGCCGTCGGGCCCCGGGGCCGGTCCGGGCGACTTCGACCGGCGCGTGCGCGGCTACCTGACGAGCCACCCGGAAGTGATCATGGAAGCGGTGGAGGCCCTTCGGCGGCGCGACACGGCCTTGCAGGAGGCGCGCCAGCGCGCCGCGATCCGGGCCAATCGCGCCGCCATCGTCGACGCCGGTCCGCTGCCGGTATCCGGCAATCGTGCGGGCGACGTCACGGTCGTCGAGTTCTTCGATTATCGCTGCCCCTATTGCCGGCAAGCCGCGGGCGAGGTCAAGGCGCTGCTGGCCGCCGACCGCGGCATCCGTTTCGTGCTCAAGGAGTTTCCCGTGCTCGGTCCCGAATCGGTATTTGCCGCGCGCGCGGCGATAGCCGCGTCGATGCAGGGCAGGTACGGCGAATTCCACGACGCCCTCATGGCGCGGGCCGGCGACCTGGACGAGGCG
>CAXRES010000243.1:0-8646 GCA_964229575.1 Alphaproteobacteria bacterium | reverse complement strand
AAAAGAAGCGCAAGATCATCGGCGCGACCTTCATCGACGTGTTCGAGGCCGAAGCGAAGAAGGTGGGCGGGGCCGATTTCCTTGCCCAGGGCACGCTCTATCCCGACGTCATCGAATCGGTTTCGGTGCTCGGCGGGCCGTCGTCCACCATCAAGTCGCATCACAACGTGGGCGGCCTGCCCGAACGCATGAACATGGCGCTGGTCGAACCCCTGCGCGACCTGTTCAAGGACGAGGTGCGGGCGCTGGGACGCGAGCTTGGCCTGCCTGATACCATGGTCGGGCGCCACCCGTTCCCCGGTCCTGGCCTCGCCATACGCGTGCCGGGCGAGATCACGCGGGACAAGCTCGACATCCTGCGCCGGGCGGATGCGGTCTATCTCGACGAGATCCGCCGTTCCGGCCTCTACGACAATATATGGCAGGCTTTCGCCGTGCTCTTGCCGGTGCGCACCGTCGGCGTTATGGGCGACGAGCGCTCCTATGACTACGCGCTGGCGTTGCGCGCCGTGACCTCCACCGACGGCATGACGGCGGACTATTATCCCTTCGATCATGATTTCCTCGGCCGCGTCGCCAACCGTATCGTCAACGAGGTGCGCGGCGTCAACCGCGTCGTCTACGACATCACGTCGAAGCCGCCCGGCACCATCGAGTGGGAATAGGGCGGGCCGATCGTGGACTACGTCGTTCCCGCCCTGCTGTTCCCTGCGATCCCGCTGATGATGATCAACTTCGGCAATCGCTACGCGCTGATCGCCACGCTGATCCGCCGCCTGCACGACGAATACCTGCAGGGCGAGCGCCACGAGGGCCGCGAACGCTACATCGCGCAGATTCGCACCCTGCGCCGCCGACTGCGACTGATCGGCGTGATGCAGACGGCAAGCGGCGTCGCATTCCTGTTCAACCTCGGCGTGATGCTGGCGATTTACGCCAAGCTGCAGGGCCTCGCCTTCGGACTGTTCGGCGCGGTTCTGGTGCTTATGATGGTGTCGATGACCCTGTTCGTGGTCGAGGTTCAGGTTGCCAACACGGCGCTCGACCTGCATCTTTCCGATCTTGAGGAATTCGGGGCCCGGCGCCGGCGCAACCGGCCGCCGGAAGGCCCGCAGCCCTGATCCCATTCCCGGTTTCACGGGCAGCCAAAGGAGAACACACATGGCCGACCAGGTACGCGCATCCCACATCCTTCTCATGTATGCCGGCTCCGCCCGTTCGCGCGCGACCCGCAGCAAGGACGAAGCGCTCGCCGAGATCGAGGCCCTGGCCGCGCGCATCAAGGGCGGCGAGGATTTCGCCGACATCGCCCGGGAGCTGTCCGATTGCCCGTCCGGCCAACGCGGCGGCGATCTCGGCAGCTTCGGCCGCGGCCAGATGGTCAGGCCGTTCGAGGACGCGGCCTTCGGCATGGCGGTCGGCGAGACCTCCGGCGTCATCGAGACCGATTTCGGCTACCACCTGATCCAGCGCACCGGCTGATCCCGTTTACCGGCCCTTAACCGGCATCCGCGATCATGGCACACGGGCAGGTCCGTTGCCCGCGGAGAGACGCCATGACCCGGTTCCTGCGTACCGATGAAAAGCCCGACGGCTGGAAGCTGGAAGATATTCTTTCGGTGATCCAGGACGACATCGTGCGCCGCTGTGAAAAGGTCGTGGGCGATAACCGCCCGGAAGCACGCTGCGTCCTGCACAACAATTTCGAAATTCTCGGGATGCTCACCAGGTGCATCGAGAAGGCGCAGGATTCGACCCGCGTGCTCAACAGCATCGGGCCGAGCGAGGCCGCCGTCGGCGGCCCGCCGCGCATCGGCCGTGCCTGAGATCGCCTAGCCGGAAATCAGTCGGAGATTGCGTCCGAAGAAGGCGAGCACCTCGGCGAGGGTCTCGCCGTCGGCCACCTTGCGCGCGCCCTGATTCAGGGTGAAACGGCGCCGCCGACGCGAGGGATGGGCGAGCTTGACCACCGCGAAAACCGGCTGCGCATGGGCGTTGGTGAAGATCGAGAACTGCGCGGCCGTTTCCCCATGGTCAAGCGCATAGGCTTTCCATTCGCCCGAAATCACCCGCCGCGAATAAACGGCGAGCAGGAGGTTCAGCTCCTGCCGGGAAAAGGCGGTCAATTTCCTCTGTCGCCGGAAATCCCTGATCCGGACGACGGTGGCGATCGACTGGTCGGTCATCCTGCGCCTTGGCGCCGTAACGGTTCCTGTCCACCCCCGGATGGCCGGGGCCAGCCCGACTCTGGATCATTTCGGGACGGTTTTCCACCGCGAACCCGCCTGCGGGCCTGGCTTTGGCTTTCGGGCAAGGCCATTTGCCTCCACCCGGCCGGGCCGCTATTGTAGCGCCCCCGGAAGGCCCGGGCCGGCCCGGCGGGCCCGGGACGGAAATTTCAGGCAGCCAGGACCATGACGACCGACCAATTCATCGACGAAGTCGAAGAGGAACTGAAGCGCGAGCGGCAACTGGCGTTGTGGCGCAAGTACGGCCGGCTGGCGGTCGGCGTTGCGCTGGCCGTCGTCATCGGTGTCGCCGCGACGGTCGGCTGGCGGACCTGGCAGGACAACCGGCGCTCGGAGGCCGGCCTCGCCTACGTCGCCGCCATGGAAGCCGCTTCGGCCGGACGGGCCGAGGACGCTCTCGCGGCCTTCCGTAAGCTGGCTGGCGACGCGCCTGCGGGTTTTGCCGAACTGGCGCGACTTCAGCAGGCGGCGCTGTTGGCCCGTCAGGGCAACGAGGCCGCCGCGGCGGAAGTCTACGATGCGATGTCGAAGGACGGTTCGGTGTCGGAACCCTTCCGGAATCTGGCGACGCTGCTGCATGCGCTCGCCGTTCTCGACCGCGCCGATCCGGCGCAATTGGCCGAACGCATCAAGCCGCTCACCGCGGCGACCAGCCCTTGGCGCTATTCGGCGCAGGAGTTGAGCGCGCTTCTCGCGCGCAAGCGCGGCGACGAAAAATCGGCGCGCGATATCTTCAAGCGTCTTTCCGACGACGCCGCCACGCCGCCCTCCGTGCGGGCGCGTGCCGCGGAATTTCTGGCGCTTGGCGGGAAGTAGGCCGGCGCGATGAAAAGACGGCACGGTTACGCCGGCCCGATTGCCGCAATGGCCGCGGCGGCTCTGCTTTCAGCTTGTGCGTTTATCGAGCACAGGGAGGCGCCGCTCCAGGGCGATCGGCTGCCGGTCATGCTCCATGAGAACAGCCTTACGCCCGATGCGGCGCTGGCCAATGTCGCCGTCGCGGTGGCGCCGCCGGCGAGGATCGAGTCCTGGCCGCAACTCGGCGGCAATTCGACGCATACGTCCTACCACCTGGCGCTCGGCGCCAACCCGCGCCAGGCCTGGCGCACCAGCGCGGGCGACGGCGCCGACAAGGAAATGCGCATCCTCGCCCAGCCCGTGATGGATGCCGACGGCCGCGTTTTCGTCCTCGATGTCGAGGCGCGCGTTACGGCCATCGACGGAGCCAGCGGCCGGCGCCTGTGGTCGCGGCCGCTTCGTGGCGACGAGGAGGGCGACACGACTCTCGGTGGCGGGCTCGCCGTGGTTGACGGCAGGGTCTACGTCACCACCGGTCTGGCCCAGATCGTCGCCCTTGAAGCGGCGAGCGGAAAGATACTCTGGCGGCAGGGCACCTCGGCGCCGTTCCGCTCGGCGCCCACGGTGGCGGAGGGCCGGGTGTTCGCCGTTTCCAGCGACAACCAGACCCACGCGCTCGATGCCGTCAGCGGCAACATCCTGTGGACGCACCGCGGCGCGAGCGAACTCGCCTCGCTGCTCGGCGGGGCGTCGCCGGCCTACGATTCGGGCATCGTCGTCATCGCCTATTCGACCGGCGAACTGTTCGGCCTGCGCGCGGCAAGCGGCACCGAGCTGTGGTCCGACTATCTTTCGCGCGCCGGACGGACCAGCGCGGCGGCGCAGATTTCGGACATCCGCGCGTCGCCGGTCATCGATCGCGGGCGCGTGCTTGCGGTATCCAATTCGGGTCGCATGGTGGCGATCAACGTCCTCACCGGCAGCCGGTTATGGGAACAGCAGATCGCCTCGATCCAGACGCCGTGGGCGGCGGGCGATTTCATCTATCTCGTGACCACCGACGGCGTGCTTGTCTGCCTGAGCCGCGCCGACGGCCGGATACGCTGGTCCCGTTCGGTCCCGCGCTGGGAAAACCCGAAGAAGCAGGAAGATCCGATCACCTGGGCCGGGCCCGTGCTGGCAGGCGACCGGCTGCTGCTCGCCGGCTCCAACCGCGATCTGCTCGCGGTTTCGCCGTTCACGGGCAACCTGCTCGGCAAGCTGCGCATGCCCGATCCCGTGTCGGTTGCGCCGATCGTCGCGCGCGACACGATTTACGTCTTCACCGACGGCGCGCAATTGGTCGCGTTGCGCTAGACCGCCATGACCGCAACCGTGGCCATTCTCGGGCGCCCCAATGTGGGCAAGTCGACCCTGTTCAATCGCCTGGTCGGCAAGCGGCTCGCCATCGTCGAGCCGGAGCCGGGCGTCACCCGCGACTGGAAGGAAGGCGAGGCCCATCTGGCCGGCGTGCGTTTCCGCCTTCTCGACACGCCGGGTCTGGAGGACGCGAAAGCGGGCACCATCGAGGCGGCCATGCGGGTGCAGGCCGAGCGCGCGCTGGCGAAGTCCGATGTGGCGCTGCTGATGTTCGACGGGCGCGAGGGCATGACGCCGCTCGATGCCCACTTCGCCAACTGGCTGCGTACGACGGGAAAGCCGGTCATCGTCATCGCCAATAAATGCGAAGGGCGCGAGGGCGTCGCCCGCGCCATGGAAGGTTACGCGCTCGGTCTCGGCGACCCGGTGGCGATTTCGGCCGAACATGGCGAGGGCATGGCCGACCTCTACGAGGCGCTGGCGCCCTTTATCGAAGCGGACGCGCCCGGTGAAGATTCCGCGTCCGCCGGGGCGACCGGCGAAGGGGCCCTGGATGACGAACAGGCCGGGGAGGCGCCGTCGGGCCCGCTGCGTCTGGCCATCGTCGGGCGGCCCAACGTCGGAAAATCGACGCTGGTCAACAGCCTGCTCGGCGAGGAGCGCGTGCTCACCGGGCCGGAACCGGGGGTCACGCGCGACGCCATTCCGGTCGACTGGAGTTTCGAAGGCCGCGCCATCCGGCTCGTCGATACGGCGGGCCTGCGCAGGCGCGCACAGGTGATCGAGCGCATCGAGCGCATGTCGGTCGAGGCGACGGAGCGCGCCATCCGCCTGGCCGAGGTGGTGGTGCTGGTCGTCGATGCGACGGTGATGCTCGAACGCCAGGACCTGACCATTGCCCGCCGGGTGGTCGAGGAAGGCCGGGCCCTGGTCATCGCCGCCAACAAATGGGACCTGATCGACGATGCGCCCGCCGCGCTCGCCCGTCTTGACGACCGCATCGAGCGCAGCCTCCCGCAGATCAAGGGCGTGCCGACAGTGACCGTTTCGGCGCTTACCGGCGCCAACAGGGAGCGTCTGGTGCGCGCCGTGTTTGCGGCTTACGAAACCTGGAATCGCCGCGTGTCGACGGGCGCGCTCAACCGCTGGCTCGCCGACCTCTCCGAACGCCATCCGCCGCCGGCCGTGCGCGGCCGGGCGCTCCGCCTGCGCTACATGACCCAGAGCAAGGCGCGACCGCCGACCTTCGTGCTGTTCGTGAGCCGCCCGGACGCGATGCCCGAGAGTTACCTGCGATATCTGGAGAACGGCCTGCGCCGCGATTTCGACCTCGAAGGCACGCCGATTCGCATTGCGCTGCGCGGCAGCGACAATCCCTTCGACCCCGACGGGGACTGAGTTTCAGCCGGAACGCTTGAGGGCGAGCGCCTCGCGCGCCTCGATACGCGCGCCGTGCAGCTTGCACGATGCTTCGGCAAGCGCCAGGAAGGCCGGGGCGACGTCTTCCGGCGGAGGCAGGACCGCCGGGTTTTCGCCGGGGAAGGCCTGGGCGCGCATGCGGGTGCGCGTGCCGCCGGGATTGATCAGGTTGACCCTGACATTGGTATTCGCCAGTTCCGCCGCCCAGGTTCCGACCAGGACTTCGAGTCCGCCCTTGCTCGCGGCGTAGGGGCCCCAATAGGCATGCTTGCCGTCGGCGGCGCCCGAGGTGACGAAGATGGCGCGTCCCGCATCGGAGAGCCTGAGCAGCGGCTCGATCGCGCGGATCAGTCGGTAGTTGGCCGTCAGGTTGATCGCCATGACCTCGTCCCATTCGGCCGGATCGATGTGCGAAACCGGCGTGAGAGGGCCGAGTACCCCGGCATTGGCGACGAGGATATCGAGACGACCGAAGCGGTCGTAGATGGCGCGGCCCATGCGGTCGATGGAGTCGTGCTCGGCCAGGTCGAGCGGCAGGAGGGTCGCAGGCGCCAGGCCTTCGGCCCGGATCGCATCGTCCAGGTCCTCAAGACCGCCCTGGGTGCGCGCGGTGGCGATGATATGCGCCCCTTCGCGGGCGAACAGGCGCGCCACCGCGGCGCCGATGCCGCGCGAGGCGCCGGTGACGAGGGCGAGCCGCCCCGCCAGCCGACCGGCGGGCGCGCTCATCGCTTGCCGCCGGTGATTTCGGTGAGGAAGGAGAGCTGCGCGGCGCCGCCGCCGTCTTCGCGGTCGGTCAGTCGCGTCGGATATTCCCCGGAGAAGCAGGCATCGCAGTACTGCGGGAGGCGGGCGTCGCGCCCGGATTCGCCCATCGCCCGGTAGAGCCCGTCCATGCTGAGGAACGCCAGCGTATCGACACCGATGACCTTGCGCATTTCCTCGATCGACATCTTGGCGGCCATCAGCTCGGATTTCTCCGGCGTATCGACGCCGTAGAAACAGGGGTTGGTCGTCGGCGGGGATGCGATGCGCATGTGCACTTCGCGCGCGCCGGCGTTGCGCATCATTTCGACGATCTTCACCGACGTGGTGCCCCGCACGATACTGTCGTCGACCAGGATGACGCGCTTGCCTTCGACGTGCGCCCGGTTGGCGTTGTGCTTGAGCTTCACGCCGAGGTGGCGGATCTGATCGCTCGGCTCGATGAAGGTGCGCCCGACGTAGTGGTTGCGGATGATGCCGAGTTCGAAGGGGACCTTCGCCTCCGCCGCATAGCCGATGGCCGCCGGGACGCCGGAGTCGGGTACCGGGATCACCACGTCGACGTCGCAGTGGCTCTCGCGCGCCAGTTCCGCGCCGATGCGCTTGCGAACCTCATAGACGCTGCGGCCCTGCATGACGCTGTCGGGCCGGGCAAAGTAGATGTATTCGAAGATGCAATTGCGCGAGCGCTGCGGCGGAAAGGGCTTCAGGCTTTCGATGCCGCTCTCGCTGATGACGACCATTTCTCCCGGCTCCAGGTCGCGCACGAAGCGCGCGCCGATGATGTCGAGAGCGCAGGTTTCCGACGCGAGAATCCAGCTGCTGTCCAGAACTCCCAGCACCAGCGGGCGCACGCCCATCGGGTCGCGTACGCCGATCATGCTGTCGCGGCTGAGCGCGACCAGGGAATAAGCGCCCTCGATCTGCTTGAGGGCGTCGATCATGCGGTCGACCACTGTGACGTAGTTCGACGTGGCGATCAGGTGGACGATGACCTCGGTGTCGGTGGTCGACTGGAACAGGCTGCCGCGGCGAACCAGCTCGCGGCGCAGTGTCACGGCATTGGTCAGATTGCCGTTGTGGCTGATGGCGAAACCGCCGAATTCGAAGTCGGCGAAAAGCGGCTGGATGTTGCGCTCGATCGTGTCGCCGGCCGTCGAATACCGGTTGTGCCCGACGGCATGTTCGCCGGGCAGGCGGTCGATCGCCGACTGGGAGGAAAAGTTGTCGGCGACGTGGCCGAGGCCGCGTATGGAGTGGAAGTTCCGTCCGTCGAAGGTGACGATGCCGGAGGCTTCCTGGCCGCGGTGCTGAAGGGCGTGGAGGCCGAGCGCGGCGAGCGCCGCGGCATCCGTATGGCCGAAGACGCCGAAGACGCCGCATTCCTCGTGGAAGGCGTCGTCGAAGGGATCGGTGGTTAGGGAAGTCGGGGCCACGGTGTCTCCGATTTGGCGTGCTTTATATGACCTATTGGCTGGTCTCGATCAAGCGCTGCATGTCGCGCCGCTCGGCCGGGCGATAACCCTCGCGCGCCGCGGTTTCCGCGGCTTTCGGACCGGCCCGCCGTTCCGGGCGGACGACGGGCGGGAACAGCTTGCGCACGTCTTCGGGGACCAGGGTCAGCACCAGCCGGGCCCCGGTGGCGACGACGGGCACGGCGCGGGCGTTGCGGAACCAGTTGGGCTGGTCGCGCTCGCCGATGGCCCAACTGGTCGCCATGTAGAGGACGATGACGATGAGCAGGCCGCGCACCAGGCCGAAGACGAAGCCGAGCGAACGGTCGACCGCCCCCATGGCCGAGCCATGCACGGCCCTGGCGACGAGGTGGGCGAGAATGGAAAAAAGGATCAGGCTGCCGAAGAACAGCGCGGCGCCGGTGACGATGTCGGCGGCCAGTTCCCAGGTGATGAAGCGGCGTGCGACGGAGCGCAGCGGCATGAATCCCCACAAGGTCACCATGACCGCGCCGACCCAGCTGCCGATGGACAGAAGCTCCTTCACCAGGCCGCGGGCCAGCGCGAACAGGCCCGAAAGGACGATGATGCCGATGACGACG
>CAXRES010000242.1:0-20479 GCA_964229575.1 Alphaproteobacteria bacterium | reverse complement strand
CCACGCGGAAGCCGCGGGGCTGGCCAACGCCGTCATCGTGGTGACGGGCTGCGCCGCGCAGAGCAATGCCGCGCGCTTCGCCGCCATGCCCGAGGTCGATCACGTCATCGGCCACGGCGGGAAGATGAAGGCCGAAACCTTCGCCGCCATCGCCCGCGGCAAGATGGAGGCGCGCGTCGTCGTCAACGACATCATGTCGGTGCGCGAGACGGCGGCGCACCTGGTCGAAGGATTCGAAGGCCGCGCACGGGCCTTCGTCGAGGTCCAGCAGGGCTGCGACCATCGCTGCACCTTCTGCATCATCCCCTTCGGCCGCGGGCCGTCGCGCTCGGCCGCAATCGCCGACGTCGTGGCCCAGGCCGCGACGCTGGTCGATGCCGGCTACAAGGAACTGGTGCTGACCGGCGTCGACCTGACCGCCTGGGGCGCCGACCTGCCGGGCGCGCCCGCGCCGGGCGATCTGGTGAAGCGCCTGCTCGCCACCGTGCCGGGGCTTGCGCGCCTGCGGCTGTCGTCCATCGACGTCGCCGAGGTGGACGACGGGCTTTACCGCCTGATCGTTTCCGAACCGCGGCTGATGCCGCATCTGCACCTGAGCCTCCAGGCGGGCGACGACATGATCCTGAAGCGCATGAAGCGCCGCCATTCCCGCGCCGAGGCCGTCGATTTCTGCGCCCGCGTACGCGCCGAACGACCGGACGTCGCCTTCGGCGCCGACCTGATCGCCGGATTCCCGACGGAAACCGACGACATGTTCGAAAACACCCGGCGCCTGATCGACGTGGCCGGACTGACCTGGCTGCACGTTTTTCCCTCTTCCGCCCGGCCGGGCACGCCGGCGGCGAAGATGCCCTCGCTGCCGGGCGATGTCGTGCGCGAACGCGCGCGCCTGTTGCGCGAGGCAGGCGAGCGGGCGCGCGACCGTTTCCTCGCCGCCTGCGTCGGCGGCATCGAACAGGTCCTGATCGAGCAGCCCGGTCTCGGCCGCACGCCGCGCTACGCGCACGTGGAAATTTCGGGCGCCCAATGTGCGCACGAAGCGGCAACCGGCAGCGTCGCGGCCATGCGCATCACCGGCGCGGCCAACGGCCGCCTGCAGGGCAGCCTCGCGTGAGCGAGGAAAGCCCCAGGGGCTGGCTCGCCCGCCTCGGCGCCGGGCTCAGGAAATCCTCCACCGCGATTACCGGCGGGCTTGCGCGCATCTTCACCCACAGGAAGGTGGATGCGGCGACCATCGACGAGCTGGAGGAGTTGCTGATCACCTCCGACCTCGGCCCGGCGACGGCGGCGAAACTTGCCGAAGCGATCCGCGCCCGGCGCTTCGAAGGCGAGGCCGAGATCACGGTCGTCGCCGAGGCGCTGGCGGGCGAAATCGCGAAAATCCTGGCGCCGCTCGCCCGGCCGCTCGAATTCGCCACCGCGGCGAAGCCTCATGTCGTGCTGGTGGTCGGCGTCAACGGCAGCGGCAAGACGACGACCATCGGCAAGCTCGCGGCCGAACTGAAAGCGCGCGGCAAAACGGTGATGGTGGCGGCGGGCGATACTTTCCGCGCGGCCGCCATCGAACAGTTGCGCGTCTGGGCCGAACGCGCCGGCGCGGCGTTTTTCGCGGGCGAGAGCAAGGACGCCGCGGCCATCGCCTTCGATGCGCTCGATGCGGCGCGCAAGGCGGGCGTCGACGTGCTGCTGATCGACACGGCCGGGCGGCTGCACAACAAGGCCGACCTGATGGCGGAACTGGAAAAGATCGACCGCGTGCTGAAGAAGGCCGACGAAAGCGCGCCGCACGCCACGCTGCTGGTGCTCGACGCCACGACGGGGCAGAACGCCCACGCCCAGGCCCAGACCTTCCGCGACATCACGCACGTCACCGGGCTGATCGTCACCAAGCTGGACGGTTCGGCCAAGGGCGGCGTGGTGGTCGGGCTCGCCGACCGGCTCGGCCTGCCCATTCATGCGATCGGCGTCGGCGAAGGGATCCGCGATCTCAGGCCGTTTTCGGCGGACGACTTCGCCCGTTCGCTGGTGGGCCTGCCCGCGCGGGACGCGCGTTAGAGCAATTCGCAGGACGCGCGTTGAGCCGAACCAGCGCGGGACGCGCTAGACGACGATATTGATGATCGATCCGCGCGGCAGGTTGCGCGGCGGTTCGCCCGCGGGCAGCGTCGCCACATTGGCCGAAGCCCGCGCGGCCAGCGCGCGTTCGGCCGCGGCGAGCGCCCCGCTGGCGCGCGCCGGCTCGGCGGGGGCCGCCGCTGGCGGCGGCGCGGCCGGACGCGCAGGCGCCGTCGGCAGGCTCGAAAGGGCGTGAAGAAGGGCGGAAGTCGGCGGAATCTGCATGGGCGGGTCTTCGCCTGGTGGCCGGGGGTGCCGGCGGTGCTGGCGGAAACGGGAGACCTGCCTGGACCCGTATCCGATGCGATGGCGTTGCCGTCCTGAAACGCCGCGCGGAGCCTAACAAGTCCCCGGTTAAGGCAGTCTTAACCGGGAAAACCGGGGCGGCCGGATACATAACTAAAGTACTAGAAACGAACGACCATTTGTTTACCCTCGGTTAAGTGTGGAAGCCTATCAATGGGCGATGGCGGCGCGCGCCCCCGGAGAAGGGAAACGCGCCGCGGTTTGTCTTGTTTTCTGCGGGGATGGCTTCGGCTCGGCGAACATGAGCGACACACCGGACACGGACGACCTGGAACTCCTGCTGGCCATGGCGCGCGACAAGTCCGCCGCCGGCCGCAAGACGCTGATGACCGCGGTCAGCGATCTTTTCTTCAACAAGGGCGAAGTGCTGAGCGACCGCGAACGGGCGCTGATGTCCGACATCCTGCGCCAGATCATCCACGACGTGGAAATGTCGGTGCGGCGCGAACTGGCCAGCCGCCTGGTCAGGATCAAGGATGCGCCGCACGATCTGGTGATCGCGCTGGCCAACGACGAGATCGAAGTCGCCCACCCGATCCTGATCGGCAGCGACATCCTGCACGACGCCGACCTTGTCGAAATCATCCAGCACCGGACCATGCAGCACCAGCTCGCCATCGCGATGCGCAAGAACCTGAGCGAAAGCGTCACCGAGGCCCTGGTCGAAACCGGCAACAGCGACGTCATCAAGACGATGCTGGAAAACCCCAACGCGCGCCTGTCCAAGACGACGATGGAGTACCTCGTCGAGCAGGCCAAGCGCATGGATACCTACCAGAATCCGCTGTTGCGCCGCCCCGATCTGGAACCCGAACTGGCCAAGCGCATGTACTGGTGGGTTTCCGCCGCCCTGCGCCAGCACATCGTCGAACATTTCGATATCGATGCGTCCGAGCTTGATGCGACCATCGAAACGACGGTGAAGGACCTGATGACGACCGAGGTCGTGCCGGAAATTTCCGATTCCAAGCCGATCGAACTGGCCGAACACCTCGACAAGGAAGGCAAGATCACCGCCGACCTCATGGTCAAGGTCCTGCGCCAGGGGGAAGTGCCGCTGTTCGAGGCGATGTTCGCCCGGCGCAGCGGCCTGCGTCTGCGTCTTTTGCGTCGCCTGCTGTTCGAACCGGGCGGGGAAGCGCTGGCCGTCGCCTGCAAGGGAATCGAGATCCCGAAGTCGGATTTCGCCACGATTTTCATGCTGACGCGCAAGGCGCGCTCGGCATCCGGCGTGATGAACCCGCGGGAACTGACACGCGTTCTTGCGCTTTACGACCGCGTCCGTCCCGAAGCGGCGCACGCGATGATCGTCCGCTGGCAGCGCGATTCGGATTTTCTCAACGCGGTGCGCGTGCTGGAAAGCACCGGCGAGCTGGAAGCGGATGCCAACGATCGCCGCGCGGGCATCGATCGCCGCACGCCGTAGCGCCACGAGGGAAACGGGCCGCCGGCCATGAAATCGGGGCACAAGCCGAGAAAATCGAACAAACGCATGGCGCTCGCGGCCGTCACTTCGCTTTCCGGCGCGGCCACGCTTTCCCGTTTGACCAGGACCCGCGCCATCGAGGGCCTGGTTCAATCCGGCCCGCCGAGCTACGTCGTCGACCTCGACGGCAGGATCGTCTACGCCTCTCCCCGCTACGAACAGCTGGCCGACGAAGTACGCGGCCCCGTGCGCGACCCGCTGGAGCCGGCCTTCGACCTGAGCGAAATCGTCACGCGCATCATCGCCGGCGAAGAAGAAATCGCCGTCCTTGTCCCCCTGTGCCGGAATGACGCCGACGTGACGCTTCATTCGCGCCACTTCCCGATCCGCGACGAGGCCGGAACGCTGGTCGCCATCGGCGGCATCTACCGGGAATCGACGCTGCAGTGGCGGGAAATGAACCACGTCAAGGAGCGCTACGAGGACATTTCGCGCCTGTCCTTCGACCTGATCTGGGAAACCGACGCGGATTTCAGGCTGACCTACATGTCCCCGCGCGTCACCGAAGCGCTCGGCTATCATCCCCGCGAGATGTACGGCCGCAGCCTGCTTTCGCTCGGCACCGTCGAAAGCGGCGGAGAAGCGTTGACGATGGAGCGCCGCTCGCCGTTCCGCAACCTGCCGCTGACGGCCACCCATCGCGACGGCCGCATCCGCCAGTTCAAGCTGTCCGGCCTGCCGATGTTTGCCGAGGAATCGGGCGCCTTCCGCGGTTTCCGCGGCACCGCCACGGACGTCAGCGCCGAACAGGAGGCGCGCGAAAGCGCCATTCTGTCGCGCGACCGCCTGACCATGGCGATCGAGAACATCTCCGAAGGCTTCGCCCTCTACGACAGCCATAACCGGCTTGTGCTGTGCAACAACCGCTTGCGCGAATACCTCGCGGGGGCGGCCCGCGTTCTGTTTCCCGGCGCGCCCTTCCATGGAATCCTGCATGGCTTCGCCGAACGCGACATGATTCGCGCGCCGGCCGACGCCATGGAACAGTGGCTGGCCTTGCGTGAACGCGCCGAACGCGACGGCGAAGCCTCGATCGAGATCGCCCTGCGTACGGGGCGCTGGCTGCGCGTCCACGACAGGCCGACCGAAGGCGGCGGCATCGTCAGCATCGTGTCCGACATCACCGAGATCAAGGATCGCGAGGAAACCCTGCGCGCGGCCAAGGAACTGGCCGAACAGGGCAGCCGGTCGAAGTCCGAATTCCTCGCCAACATGAGCCACGAGTTGCGCACGCCGCTCAACGCCATCATCGGCTTTTCGCAGATCATGCGCGCGCAGACGCTCGGCCCCGTGGGCAGCCCACGCTATCTCGAATATCTCGACGACATCATCGAATCGAGCGAACACCTGCTGGGCGTCATCAACGACATTCTCGATGTCGCCAAGTCGGAGGCCGGCAAGCTCGACCTTTACGAAGAAGTCGTCGACGTCGAGGAAGAAATGGCCCTGACCGGGCGCCTGTTCGCCGAACAGGCGGCGGAGGCCAAGGTCGCCCTGAACATCCATCCCCCGGGGGAGATCGCCAAACTGTCGGCCGACCGCCGCAAGATCCGCCAGATCCTGCTGAACCTCGTTTCCAACGCGATCAAGTTCACCCCGCCGGGCGGCAAGGTCGACGTCACCGCGACGATGGCGGAGGACGGCGGCCTGGCCCTGACCGTCGTCGATACCGGCATCGGCATCCGCAAGGAAGACATCGCACGCGCGCTCGCGCCTTTCGGCCAGGTCGAAAGCAGCCTGTCGCGCCGCTACGAAGGCACCGGCCTCGGCCTGCCGCTGACCCAGTCGCTGGTCGAGCGCCACGGCGGGCGCCTCCAGCTCGACAGCGAACCGGGCAAGGGCACGCGCGTCAGCGCCTGTTTCCCGCCGGAACGCTCGCTTCGCTGACGCGGCGGGCAGAAAGCGAACGGGCGGCCACGGGCCGCCTTTTTCATGGCTGAAACGCGCCCGGAGTTCGGGCGGCTTGACGCCGCTTACTTGGCTGCCGCGGCCCGGCGCGTTGTGCGCCCGGAAGGGGCGCGGACCAACGAGTTGCACCCGAAAGGGCGCAGGCCAACGCGCCCTCTTGTCGAAGGCAAGCGACTTTTCCGCAATCGGATTGTTCATCCGATCGCGGGTTGCTTGCGTGCCGCTTACTTGGCTGCGCGGCTTAACGCCGCTTATTTCGCTGCGCGGCTTAACGCCGCGACGCCCGGCAGGGTCTTGCCTTCGAGCCATGCGAGGCAAGCGCCGCCCGCGGTCGAGACATAGGAGAACGCATCCCCCACCCCGGCATGGGCCAGCGCCGCCACCGTGTCGCCGCCGCCAGCCACCGACAGCAATTTTCCCGCCCGCGTCATGTCGGCCACGGCGCGCGCCACCGCGTTGGTGCCGGCATCGAAGGGCGGAAATTCGAACGCGCCGAGCGGGCCGTTCCACACCACGGTGCGGCATTCGCCGAGCGCCAGGATCAGGTCGCGCACGCTTTGCGCACCGACGTCGAGAATCATGTCCTTCGGCCCGACCGCACCGATGGCGACGGTGCGCGCGGCCGTCCCTTCCTTGATGCCCGGCGCCACCACGACATCGACCGGCAGCAGGATGTCGCAGCCGTTCGACTTCGCCTTCGCCATGATGTCGCGCGCGGTATCGGCCATGTCGCGCTCGCACAGCGAGGCGCCGACCTCGACGCCCCTGGCGTGCAGGAACGTGTTGGCCATGCCGCCGCCGATCACCAGCTTGTCGACCCGCCCCGTGAGATTGCCGAGCAGGTCGAGCTTGGTCGAAACCTTGGCGCCGCCGACCAGCGCCGCCACGGGACGCGCGGGCTTTTCGAGCGCGGCGCCGAGCGCTTCAAGCTCGGCCTGCATCAGCCGCCCGGCGTAGGCCGGCAGCAGATGAGTGATGCCTTCGATGGAGGCATGCGCGCGATGCGCCGCGGAAAATGCATCATCGACGTAAAGCTCGCCGAGTTCGGCGAGAGAGCGCGCGAAGGCCGGATCGTTCTTTTCCTCGCCCGGATGGAAGCGCAGGTTCTCCAGCACCGCCACATCGCCGTCGCGAAGGGCGCCGACCACGGCCGCCGCCGGCGCGCCGATGCAGTCGGCGCCGAAACCGACGCTCCGGCCGAGCGCGCGGCCGAGCGCTTCGGCGATGGGTGCCAGCGACATCTCCTTCACGACCTTGCCGCCCGGACGGTCGAAGTGCGACAGGACCACGACGCGCGCGCCCTTGCCCGCCAGTTCGCGGATGGTGGGAGCGGCGCGCTCGATGCGCGTCATGTCGCTGACGCGCCCGTCGCGCACCGGCACGTTCAGGTCGAGACGGACAAGGACCCGCTTGCCGGCGACATCGACGCCGTCCAGCGAATTGAAGGCGATGGCGCCGGCCATGGGACGATCCGGACGCCGGTCAGCCGAGCTTGCCGACGAGGGCGGCGACGTCGACCATGCGGTTCGAGAAGCCCCACTCGTTGTCGTACCAGCTGAGAATCCGCACGAAATCGTCGCCGATAACCTGGGTTTCGAGCGAATCGAAGATCGAGCTTGCCGGGTTGTGCATGAAATCGCCCGACACCAGCGGCTGGTCGATGTATTCGAGCACGCCCTTGAGCGGACCGTTGGCCGCTTTCCTGATCGCGGCGTTGATTTCTTCCTTCGTCGTCTTGCGCCTGGCGACGAAGGTGAGATCGACCATCGAGACGTTGATGGTCGGCACGCGGACGGCGGTGCCGTCGAGCTTGCCCTTGAGTTCCGGCAGCACGAGACCGACGGCCTTGGCCGCGCCCGTCGAAGTCGGGATCATGTTCATCGCCGCCGCGCGCGCCCGGCGCAGATCCTTGTGCAGGGTGTCCTGGATGCTCTGGTCGCCGGTGTAGGAATGAACGGTCGTCATGAAGCCGCGGTCGATGCCGACGGCCTTGTGCAGCACGTAAGCCACCGGCGCGAGGCAGTTGGTCGTGCACGAGGCGTTCGAAATGATGCGGTGCGACTTTTTCAGCTTCGCGTGGTTAACGCCGCGCACCACGGTGATGTCTTCGCCGGTGGCGGGCGCCGAGATCAGCACGCGCCTGGCGCCGGCTTCAAGGTGCTTGGACGCGCCGACGCGATCGACGAAGATGCCCGTGCATTCGAGCGCCACATCGACCTTGAGGTCCTTCCACGGCAGCTTTGCCGGGTCGCGTTCGGCCAGGACCGGCACTTCGCCGCGGCCGAAATCGATGCCCTTCTTGCCGGCCTTCACGTTGCCGGGGAACCGGCCGTGAGCGGTGTCGTACTGCAGGAGATGGGCGTTGGTGGCCACCGAGCCCAGGTCGTTGATGGCGACCACTTCCAGATCCTTGCGCCCCTGCTCGACGATGGCCCGGAGAACCAGGCGGCCAATGCGTCCGAAACCGTTGATCGCGACCCGTGTCGGCATGATCGTGTCTTGCTCCTTATCCTGATGACGCCCGTTGGTGAGTTTCAGCCGGCGAGAAGGTCCCTGGCCTTCTTCGCCGCCGCTTCGGCGGTGATGCCGAAGTGTTTGTACAATTCTTCCGCCGGCGCCGATGCGCCGAACGTCGTCATGGCGACGGCCGCGCCGCGCGCGCCGAGATAGCGTTCCCAGCCGAAGGCGATGCCCGCCTCGATGGCGATGCGCACGGTTCCCGCACCCAAGACCTTTTCGCGGGAGGCCTGCGGCTGGCGGTCGAACAGTTCCCACGACGGCATCGAAACGACGGCAGCGCCGATCCCGTCGGCGGCGAGCAGATCGCGCGCCTTCATCGCCACTTCGACTTCCGAACCGGTGGCGAGCAGCGTCACCTTGCGCGGGCCCTTGTCCGATTCGGCCAGCACATAGGCGCCTTCGGCCGAACGGTTGGCGACCCATTTTTCGGTGCGCAGGGCCGGCAGGTTCTGGCGCGTCAGCGCCAGCACCGAAGGCCCGTCCCTGCGCGCGAGCGCCAGCGCCCAGCATTCCGCCGTTTCCACCGCGTCGGCCGGACGGAACACCGCGAGGTTGGGCATGGCGCGCAGGCTCATCAGGTGTTCGACCGGCTGGTGGGTCGGGCCGTCCTCGCCGAGGCCGATCGAGTCGTGCGTCATGACGTAGATCACGCGCAGGCCCATCAGCGCCGAGAGCCGGATCGACGGGCGGCAGTAATCGGTGAACACCAGGAAGGTGCCGCCGTAGGGAATGACGCCGCCGTGCAGCGCCATGCCGTTCATGGCCGCGGCCATGCCGTGCTCGCGCACGCCGTAATGGATGTAGCGCCCGGCGTAATTGCCGCGGTCGAGCACCGACTGGACCTTCGACTTCGTATTGTTGGAGCCGGTCAGGTCGGCCGAGCCGCCGATCATTTCGGGGACCACCGGGGTCAGCGCTTCGAGCGCTTCCTGCGACGATTTGCGCGTCGCCCAGTTGGGCTTCTCCGCCGCGATCTTGTTGATGTAATCGGCAAGCGCGCCGTCGAAGGCCGCCGGCAGATCGCCCGCGAGCGCCGCATCGAAGGCCGCGCGGTTGGCCGACTTCGCATGACGCTCCGCCCACGCCTTGCGCGCGCCCGCGCCGCGGGCACCTGCCGCCTTCCAGGCGGCCGCGACGTCGGCCGGAATTTCGAACGGCGCGTATGGCCAGCCGAGCTTTTCGCGGGCACCCTTCACTTCTTCGGGCCCGAGCGGCGAGCCGTGCGTCGCAGCGCTGCCCGCCTTCTTGGGCGCGCCATAGCCGATGGTGGTCCTGAGCGCGATCAGCGACGGCTTGGCCGTCTTCTGCGCCGCGGCGATGGCCGCCGCCACCGCTTGCGGGTCGTGGCCGTCGGCGGCGAAGCTGTCCCAGCCGTAGGCTTCGAACCGCTTGCGCGCGTCGTCGCCGGTGGTCAGTTCGGTCGGGCCGTCGATGCAGATGTGGTTGTCGTCGAACAGCACGATCAGCCGCGAAAGGCCGAGGTGGCCTGCGAGCGAGGCGGCTTCGTGGCTGATGCCTTCCATCAGGCAGCCGTCGCCCGCGATGACGTAGGTGTAATGATCCACGAGATCGGCGCCGAAGCGCGCCGCGAGATGACGTTCGGCCAAGGCCATGCCGACGGCATTGGCGATGCCCTGGCCGAGCGGGCCGGTGGTGGTCTCGATGCCTGCGCCGTGGCCGTATTCGGGATGGCCCGCGGTGCGCGAGCCCAGCTGGCTGAAGTTCCTGAGCTGCTCGATCGGAAAATCGGCGTAGCCCGTCAGATGCAATAGCGAATAGAGCAGCATCGAGCCGTGGCCGGCCGACAGCACGAAGCGGTCGCGGTCGGGCCAGGCGGGATCGGCGGGATCGAACCTGAGAAAGCGCGTGAACAGGACGGTCGCCGCATCGGCCATGCCCATCGGCATGCCGGGATGGCCCGACTTGGCCGCCTCCACCGCGTCGGCGGCGAGGAAACGGATGGCATTGGCCATGCGGGCATGGAGTGCGGGATCGATACCGGGAATAGCCGCCTCCGGCGCAGACCTCGTGGACACGCTTGACGCCCCCATTCGATGAAATCGGCCGGCCGATGAGCCGCCGGCGACACTGGTTGATAAGCAATCGCGCGCTTGGAGTCCATGACGAATCGGCGGCGCCGGAAAAAATGCGGGCGGGCCGCTTGCGCGCCACTCGTTCAGGGGCGAACGGCGCTCGCCTTGGCGGCGATCATGGGCTATACGGTGCCGGGACCGGTGGAATTATCCACAGCCCGGGAAGGATATGCGTCTTCGCCCATGAGCGAGTTTTCCAACCTCGGCCAACGCCTGCCCAAGATCCTGCTCGCGCTCGTCATCGGCATCCCGGCGGGCGCCCTGTTCGCGTGGCTCAAGACGCCGATCCCCTGGATGATCGGGCCGATGGTCGCCATCGCGGCCTGCAACCTGATGGGCGCCAGGCTGCAATCGCCGCCCTTCGCCCGCCAGACCGGGCAGGTGATCCTCGGTTCCGCCGTGTCGCTCTATTTCACCGCGGCGGTGCTGGCAGCACTCGCCTCGCATCTCGGCGCCATCGTCGCCTCGACCATCTCCGCCTTCGTCGTCGGCGGCGTCGGCGCGGCGATCCTGCACCGGGTTTCGGGCGTCGACGGCAAGTCGACCTTCTTCGCCTCGATTCCGGGCGGCGCCATGGCCATGGCGGTTCTGGCCGAACGCTACGGCGCTTCCGTCCCGGCCGTCGCCGTCGCCCACAGCCTGCGGGTGTCCTTCGTCGTCATCGCCGTGCCGTTCTTCGTCACCTACAGCGGGATTCCGCTCGAAGGCTTCGGCCCGGTGCGCCCCGATGTGCCGGTCGTCCCGATGATCCTCGTCGTGTGGATGCTGGCGGGCGCGGTGATCGGCGGCATCGCCGAGCATTTCAGATTCCACAACGGCTATCTGCTGCTGCCGATCTTTCTCGGCGCCGGCCTGACCGTGAGCGGCGTCGAGCTTTCCGGCGTGCCGCACTGGCTGACCGACTTCGCCCAGCTGATGTTCGGCCTCGTTCTCGGCGCCCGCTACGACCGCGAGTTCTTCATCCGCTACAAGCTGTTCGTGCCCTTCGCGCTGATCAACGCCGTGCTGGTGCTGGTCCTGTCGGCGCTGACCGGCCTGGCGCTCGCCTGGGCCTTCGGCATGCCGATCGCCACCATGCTGGTCGCCACCGCGCCGGGCGGGCTGGCCGAGATGACGCTGGTCGCCCAGGCGCTCGGCATCGGCGTGCCGCTGATCGTCGCCTTCCATTTCTTCCGCGTCATCGTCGTCAACATGGGCGCGCAGCACATCTTCCTGATGGGCCGCTGGGCCGGCCGGCGCCTGCGCCCCGCGGCCGGTTCCGAAGGCTCCTGAGGACGACATGGCGAGCCGCCTCAAGCGCGACGATCCCGCGCCGGCCCCGCCCGGTGCCGATGCCGACAACGAACCGCCGGCGCAGCCGGCGCAGATCCTGAAAGGCCTGCGCGTGGTCGAGGGCTCGGCCTTCGTCGCAGCACCCCTGGGCGGCATGACGCTGGCCGAGCTTGGCGCCGAAGTGATCCGCTTCGATCCCATCGGCGGCGGCCTCGATTACGAGCGCTGGCCGGTGACGAAGGAAGGCCGCAGCCTGTTCTGGGCCGGGCTCAACAAGGGCAAGAAATCGATCGCCATCGATCTCGCGCGGCCCGAAGGGGTGGAGATCGCCACCCGCCTGATCGCCGGCGACGGTCCCGACGCCGGTCTTTTCCTGACCAACTTCCCGGCGCGCGGCTGGCTCGACTACAAGCGGCTGAAAAAATTCCGCGACGACCTGATCATGGTCAACATCACGGGCGACCACGAAGGACGCAGCGCCGTCGATTACACCGTCAACGCGGCGATGGGCTGGCCCTACGCCACCGGCCCCAGGGGCACCGAAGGCCCGGTCAACCACGTGCTGCCCGCCTGGGACGCCGTCTGCGGCCTGTGGGCGGCGACCGGCCTGCTGGCGGCCGAGCGCCACCGGCGGCTCACGGCCGAAGGCCAGCTGGTGACGCTCGCCCTTTCCGACGTGGCGCTCGCCGTCACCGGCGCGCTCGGCGTGCTGGCGGAGGTCGCGATCAACGGCGAGAGCCGGGCGCGGCACGGCAACGAGCTGTTCGGCGGCTTCGGCCGCGATTTCGCGACAAGGGACGGCCGGCGCGTCATGGTGGTCGGGCTCACCGGGCGCCAGTGGCAGGGCCTGGTCAAGGCCACCGGCATCAAGGACAAGGTGGCGGCGCTGGAAGCGCGCACGGGGCGCAACCTGGCCCGCCAGGGCGAGCGTTTCGCGGCCCGCGCCGAAATCGCCGGACTGGTCGGCCCGTGGATCGCCGAGCGCACGCTGGCCGAGGTGGCGACCGAGTTCGAGATCTACGGCGTCTGCTGGGGCCCCTATCAGACCTTCGGCGAGCTGGTCGAAGGCGACCCCCGCTGCTCGCCCGTCAACCCATTGATTTCAATTCTAGATCAGCCCGGAATCGGGCGCTACCCGGCGGCCGGCTCGCCGCTCGCCTTCGGCGCCGTGGGCCGCGGTCCGGCGCGGCCCGCGCCGGGGCGGGGGGCCGATACCGACCGCGTGCTGGCCGAGGTGCTGGGCCTGCCCGAGGGCGCAATCGGCCGCCTGCACGATGCCGGCATCGTCGCCGGACCCGACACAATTTCGACATAGATTCCCGCCACGAATCCGGCCAACCTGCATCCCCTTCCGAATTAACGAAAATTGGCCCTTGAAATCCGGCGAAGCGACCCTAAAAAAATAGCCGCGGCGGGGCTGCGGGCGAGCAAAGGACGGCGGGACAAGCCGCCACGGGCAAACCAGGGAGTTGAGAAAGCATGGCAGCGATGATCGAAGTTGCCGGATTGGCCAAGCGGTTTGGCGCGATCCAGGCAGTGGACGACATTTCGCTCGCGGTCGAAAAGGGCGAGGTCCTCGGCTTCCTCGGCCCCAACGGCGCCGGCAAGTCGACGACGATGAAGATGATCACCGGCTTCCTCGAACCCGACGCCGGCACCGCGCGCATCTGCGGCTTCGACATCCGCGAGAAGCCGATCGAGGCCAAGCGGCATCTGGGCTACATGCCCGAAGGCGCGCCGAGCTATCACGAGATGACGCCGCTCGGCTTCCTCGGCTTCATCGCGGGCGTGCGCGGCTTCTCCGGCCAGGAGGCCGACGACCGCATCAGGCTCGCCGCCCGGCGTACCCAGCTCGAAAGCGTCATGTACCAGCCGATCGACACGCTGTCGCGCGGCTACAAGCGCCGCGTCGGCCTGGCGGCGGCGCTGCTGCACGATCCGGACGTCCTCATCCTCGACGAGCCCACCGACGGGCTCGATCCCAACCAGAAGCACGAGATTCGCACGCTGATCCAGGAAATGGCGCCGAAGAAGGCGATCATCATTTCCACCCATATCCTCGAAGAAGTCGACGCCGTCTGCTCGCGCGCCATCATCATCGCGCGCGGGCGCATCGTCGCCGACGGCACGCCCGCCGAACTGGAAGCGAAATCGGCGACCCACAACGTGGTCTCCGTGACGGCGGGCATGGAAACCCTCGCGCAGCTGAGCGACGCGATTTCGCAGCTCAACAAGATCGCCCGCGTGGAGATCGACGGGCGACGCCTGATCGCTGTGCCGGCGCCGGGGATGGACGCGCTTGAAGATGTGCGCGCCCTGGTCCGCCAGAAAGGCGTCTTCGTCGAGGACGTGAGGCTCGAACGCGGCAGGCTGGAAGACGTCTTCCGCGCGGTGACCACCGGCAGGGGCGCCGCAGGCAACACTCTGGGAGGCACCCGATGAGCACGGCCCTGACCCTGTTCCGCCGCGAGTTCGTCAGCTACTTCGTGACGCCCGTGGCCTATGTATTCATCGTCATCTTCCTTGCGCTGCTCGGCGCGATGACGTTCTTCCTGGGCGGCTTCTTCTCGCGCGGTCAGGCCGATCTGGCGCCCTTCTTCGCCTTCCACACCTGGCTCTACCTGCTGCTGGTCCCGGCGGTGTCCATGCGCCTGTGGTCCGACGAGCGCAAGACCGGCACCATCGAGCTCTTGCTGACCCTGCCGATTTCGCCGACCGCGGCGGTGCTCGCCAAGTTCTTCGCCGCCTGGGCCTTCGCCGCCATCGCGCTCGCGCTCACCTTCCCGATGTGGATCACGGTCAACTACCTCGGCAATCCCGACAACGGCGTGATCGTCGCGGGCTATGTCGGAAGCCTGGTGATGGCCGGCGCGTTCCTGGCCATCGGCTCGTGCTTCTCGACCGCCTCGAAGAACCAGGTCATCGCCTTCGTGCTGGCCGTGATGGCGTGCCTCCTGTTCACCGTCGCCGGAACGCCGCTGGTGCTCGAATTCGTTTCGGGCTGGGCGCCGCAGCGCGTCATCGACGTCGTGGCCAGCCTGTCGTTCATCGCCAATTTCGACGCGATATCCAAAGGCGTGCTCGATCTCGTCAACCTCGTCTATTTCATTTCCGTGATCGCGCTGTTCCTGTTCATCAACGTCGTACTCGTCAACACGCTCAAGGCGCGATAGGAGAAGACCGATGGCCAATTCTTCCTTCCTGTCGACGCTCGCCGGCCGCCGGTCCCTTGCCGGCTGGACGATCGCGCTCGCGATCGTGCTGTTCATCGCGGCCAACATCATCGCCCGCGGCACGCTGGTCGGCGCGCGCGTCGATCTGACCGCGGACAAGCTGTTCACCCTGTCGCCCGGCACCCACAAGGTGCTCGGCCAGATCGACGAGCCGGTGACGCTGCGCCTGTATTTTTCGAGTTCGCTCGGCAAGCAGCTGCCGGCGCTGTCGAAATACGCCGGGCGGGTGCGCGACATGCTCAAGGAATACGTCGCCAATTCGGGCGGCAAGAT
This sequence comes from Alphaproteobacteria bacterium, assembly GCA_964229575.1. GTDB lineage: Bacteria > Pseudomonadota > Alphaproteobacteria > SMXQ01 > SMXQ01 > WHSO01. Next base: position 5,273 of record CAXRES010000242.1, on the reverse strand, counting down.
CCGGCTGATCGAGATCGACCCGGTGGCGTTTTCCGATGCCGAGGACGAAGCGGTCGCCGCCGGCCTGCAGGGCCTGCCGCTCGATCGCACCGGGGAAATGGTCTACTTCGGCCTGGCCGGCAGCAATTCGACGGACGAGAACGAGGTCATCGCGTTCTTCTCCCCCGACCGCGAAGCCTTCCTCGAATACGACCTGACCAAGGCCGTCTACCGGCTGGCCAATCCCGAACGCAAGGTCATCGGACTGATGAGCTGGCTGCCGGTGCGCGGCTTCCCCGGCTCGATGATGGCGCGCATGTCGCAGATGGGCCAGGCCTGGCAGTTGAACGCCCAGCTCGCGCAGCTCTTCAAGGTCGAGAACGTCTCCTATGAGGCCGCCGAGATTCCCGCCGATATCGATGTCCTGTTCGTCATCCATCCGGCGAAGCCGTCGAACCGCGCCCTTTACGCCATCGACCAGTTCATGATGCGCGGCGGCCGTGCGCTGATCTTCGTCGATCCGCTGGCCGAGGTGGCCCAGCAGGTGCCCGGCCCGGGCGGCAAGTTCGTCGAGACGTCGTCGGACCTGAAGCCGATCTTCGATCAGTGGGGTCTCGAATACGACGCCGGCAAGGTCGCCGCCGACATGGTCGCGGCCTACCAGATCAACGCCGGCAACGACGCCCGGCCGGTGCCCATGTCCTATCCGGCATGGCTCAGGCTCGACCAGTCGAACGTGGTGGGCCGCGACCTGATCACCAGCGAGATCGACAACATGGTGATGGCGACGGCCGGCGCGCTGTCGATGAAGGCGGGCACGGGCATGACCTTCACGCCGCTGGTGGCGACGTCGGAACAGTCGATGCTGCTCAATGCCGAAGAACTCAAGGGCGGGCGGCCCGACTTCGAGGGGATCGTCCGCAACTTCAAGCCGGCCGGCAAGCGGCTGGTCCTCGCCGCGCGCATCAGCGGCCCGTCCAAATCGGCCTTCCCCAAGGGCCCGCCCGCGGCCGAGGACTACATGGCCGAGGATCCGGAAGGCGACCGCTGGAGGCGGGAAAAGAACGACGAACTGCCGGCCAAGAAGACCGATGCCGAGAAGCGCCAGGATGCGGAAGCGATCCGCGCCCGGCTCGCCAAGGCGCACCGGGGCGAAAGCGCCCAGCCGGTCCACGCCGTCGTCGTCACCGACGCCGACATGCTGCAGGACCGTTTCTGGGTGCAGGCGCAGAACCTGTTCGGCCAGGCGATCACCGTGCCGGTATCAGACAACATGAACCTGACCACCAACGCGATCGACAACCTGACCGGCTCGAACGAGCTGATCGGGCTGCGCTCGCGCGGCGTGTCGCGCCGCCCCTTCATCCTGGTCGAGGACCTGACGCGCAAGGCGGAACTGAACCTGCGCGCCAAGGAACGCGAATTGCAGAAGCGGCGCGAGGAGACCGAGCGCAAGCTCGCCGAGCTTCAGACGCCCGGCCGCGGCCCGCAGCAGGGCGCGAATGCCGAGCGCACGATCCTCAGCCCGGCCCAGATCCGCGAGATCAACAAGTTCAAGGGCGAGTTGCTGTCCATCCGCAAGGAACTGCGCGCCGTGCAGCTCGGCCTGCGCAAGGACATCGAGGAACTGGAAGGCCGCCTGTGGCTGTTCAACATCGGGCTGATCCCGCTGCTGGTGGCTTTCGCCGCCGTGGCGCTGGGCCTTGCCCGCATGCGCCGGCGCCGCCAGCGCATGGAAACGGAAGCGAGGGGCTAGATCATGTCGCTGAAATCCTTCGCCACCCTGCTGGCCATCACGCTCGTCGCGGTTCTTGCCGCGGCGTGGATCACCGTCACGCGCGACGTCGGCTCGGGCCTGCGCGGCGACGGCGCCATCATGTTCCCCGGTCTTGCCGACCGCGTGAACGACGTGCGCACCATCAAGGTCATCAGGGCCGACTACACTTCGACGCTGGAAAGCCGGGAATCGGGCGGCAAGATCGCGTGGTCGCTCAAGGAGCGTTACGGCTATCCCGTGCCCATCGAGATCGTCCGCGCGGTGGCCGCCGGCATGGCACAACTGCGCCAGGTCGAGGCCAAGACCGCCCGGCCGCGGCTCTACGGCCGCATCCACGTCGGCGACCCGCGCGCCGACAAGAAGGCCAAGGGCGCCCTGGTCGAGCTTTACGACGGCAGCAACCAGAAAATGGCCGAACTGATCGTCGGTCTCGACAAGGGCGGCGTGCTCAGCGTCGGCGACATCTACGTGCGCCGTCCGGCCGAGGAACGCGCCTGGCTCGCCCGCGGCAAGGTCGCGGTGCCGGACAAGCAGGTAGGCTGGCTCAACCAGATGATCGTCGAGGTCGACCTGCCGCGCGTGCGCGAAACGACGCTCAACGTGCCCGGCGAAAAGCCGCTGCGCGTCTTCAAGAACACGAGCGACGACCGCGACTTCACGCTGGAAGGGTTGCCCAAGGACCGCGAACTCAAGGAGCTGTTCGGCGCCGAGGACATTTCGCGGGCCATCCAGAACCTCGCCTTCGAGGAAGTGACCCGGGATTCGGACATCGGCTTCGACTATGCGGCCACCCCGCGAACCCGCCACGTGACTTTCGACGGACTGATCGTTGACGTCTGGGCCAGGGAAAAAGACGGCAAGCTGTGGGTCGCCATCAAGGCGCGCCCCGATCCCGCGCCCAAAGACCAGGCCAAGGTCGATGCCGCCAGAATCGCCGCCGACGTGGCGAAGATCAACGGCGTGGTCGGCGGCTGGGCCTATACGCTCAACGATTTCGAGACGAAGAATCTCAACAAGACCATGGCCAGCATGACCCAGCCGCGCGATGGCGGGGCGGCCAAGGCGCCGGCGAAGAAAGACGCCAAGGGGCAGTGACGGCGCGCCGGGGGCGGCCGTGACGGGCGTGCCCCCGGTCAGCAGGCCCGGCCGGGCAGACGGGTCTTTCACCGTCCACCTCAAGCGGCGCGGCGTCGAATTCGTGGTGCCGGCGGGAACGACGCTCTATGCCGCGTTGCGGGCGGCGGGCGTCGATCACTATGCAAGCTGCATGGAAGGCACCTGCTCGAACTGCCTCGCGCATGTTCTCGCCGGGCCGATCGATCACCGCGACCGGGTGCTGACACGGAAGGAGCGCGAGCGGGGCGACCGCATCATCACCTGCGTATCGCGCGGCCTGCCCGGCACGCGCCTGGTTCTCGATCTCTAGAGGTCAGCGCAGCGTATTGCGGTAGCGCAGCTTGTCGGTGGGAAAGCGCATGCGCCGCGTTTCGGCGGGCGTGCCGTCGAGCGCGTAGGAGATGCGGTGGATGCTCATCAGCGGCGCGCCGACGGCGACGCCAAGCTCGACCGCTTCTTCCGCCGTCGCGGACACCGCTTCGAGCCATTCATCGGCCCGCACGACGAGAACGCCGAAATCCTTTTCCATGATCAGGTAGGCGTTCATCCGCACGGCATCGCGCATCAGTTGCGGCAGGCCGGGGAAACGGTCGCGCGCCAGCGTGATGGTTTCGACCAGCGCGGGCATGCCGCCCACGGGACGGACGCGATGGATGCGATAGACGATGGTGCCCGCGGGCAGGCGGAGTTCCTTGCGCGCAACCTCGTCGATCGGTCCTTCGGTCCATTCGAACTTGAGGGCCTTGCCCGGCGTGGCGATCCGGTTATCGGGCGTGACGATGGAAAAGAAATGAAGCGGCGATTCCGAACCCCGCGCCGAAACGAAGGTACCCTTGCCCTGGTGGCGGACGACGAGATGATCGGCGGCCATCTCCTCGATGGCCTTGCGCACGGTGCCCTGGCTGACCTGGTATTCGGCGGCGAGCTTGGCTTCGCTCGGCAAAACCTCGCCGGGCTTCCAGTCGCCGGACAGGACGCGCTGGATCAGCAGTTCCTTGATCTGTTGGTACAGGGGGTGAAAACCCGGCCCCTGACTAGATTCCGACATGCGCGCGGAATACCCGACCGAAAAATGGGGCGGCCTGCCCTAACCCGCCCGTTGCCATGCTTTCACCTGATTTTGCGAAAGTATAACGCCCGCCGCGACAATGGTTCAAGCGCTCACGGCAGGTAGGCGCCGCCGTTCACGTGCAGGGTCTGGCCGGTGATGTAGCGCGCATGGGGCCCGCACAGGTGGCGGACCATTCCGGCCACCTCGTGCGGGCGTCCGTGCCGCCCGACGATCGATGCCAGATGCCCGTGGGCATGGGGCACCGCGCTGGTGCCGTCGCGTGTGGTGTCGATCAGGCCGGGCACCACGCAGTTGACGGTGATGCCGTGCGGCGCCAGTTCGTGCGCCAGTCCCTTGGTCAGGCCGACCAGGCCCGCCTTGGCCGCGGTGACGTGGCAACGTTCGGTGGCGCCGGCATGGGCGGTCAGCCCGCCCATCGAGATGATGGTGCCGTATTTGCGCGCGACCATGTGCGGGGCGACCGCCCGGGCGCAGAGGAACGCCCCGTCGAGGATGACGCCCTGGACCCTGCGCCATTCTTCGAAGCTCAGTTCGAGAAGCGGCGTGCGCGGCCGCACGGCGGCGTTGTTGACGAGGATGTCGATGCGCCCGAACCGGGTCATCGTCTGTTGGACGAGGGCCTTCACATCGGCCGGATCGGCGACGCTGCCCTGGATGGCGACGGCCTGCCCGCCGCCATCGCGGATTTCCCGGGCCAACCCTTCGGCCAGTTCCATCGAGGAACGCGTATTGATGACCACGCCGGCGCCGCCTTCGGCCAGCGCCAATGCCGTGGCGCGGCCGATGTTCTGGGCCGACCCGGTAAGGAGGGCCACCTGCCCGTCGAGTTCACGGCTTGCGGTCATGTCGGATCTCCGTCGTTCAATCGCGGAAAGCGGAAAGCGTGCCAAGCTCGGCGAGCGCGGGCAGGCCTTCAAGCAGCGCGAGCAGCCGTTCGGCGCGCTCGGCGGCCATCCCGCCGTAGGCGAGATTGGCGCGAAACTTCTTCACGATATCGGCGCGTGCAAGCGGCTGGCGCGCGCCGCCGCGCAGGCAGGGCTGGCATTCCTCGCGCACGCTGCCGTCCTTCAGCACGGCGCGCAGGTGGCCGGTATAGTTGGCCGGATATTCGTTTTCGGGGTCGACCTCGCAGGACACCCTGGCGGCAAGCGCCAGACCGTCGGCCGCGGCGACGTTGCGCTCGAACTCGACGAGATACGCATCGAGGTTCGCGATCACGCGGTCGCGAAGCGCTGCACAGTGGGTGCGCAGCTCCTCCCAGGGCCCGCGCTCGGCGACGGCCTTGGCGCGCCCGTCGACGAACTTGCCCTGCGCGTGCTGCATGTTCGC
>CAXRES010000241.1:0-19243 GCA_964229575.1 Alphaproteobacteria bacterium | reverse complement strand
TGCGGCGCGCGCAAGCGGGCCACCCTGCCGCCTTCCTGGTCGATCAGCACCGGCGCGTCGGGGCGTCCGACGGCATTGCGCATTTCCGTCGTCAGTGCCCGCAACTGGTCGGGCGAAGCGACGTTGCGCGCAAACAGGATGAAGCCGCAGGGATCGGTTTCCCGCAGGAAGGTGAGTTCCTTGGCGCCGAGCCGCGTCCCCGCGACCCCGACGATGAGTGCCTTGCTCACGGCCGGATCAGGGCTTGACGACGATGCAGCCGACCTTGCGATCGGCGAGCTTGCGGCAGAGCGCGTCGGCAGCCGCCTTGTCCGGCAGCGGCCCCAGGCGCATGCGATAATACACGCCCTTGGCGCCGAGATCGGCGCGCGCGATTTCCGGGTTCAGGTCCTTCAGCACGTCGGCATTGGCCTTGGCGATGCGCGCGAGCGAGGATTTCGCCCTCGCCTCTTCCTTGGCCGCGCCGAGCTGCACGCGCCAGGCGCCGGGTGCGATCGTCCGCGCCTGTGCCTGCCGGGAAGGCGCCGCCTTCGGTTCAGACATTTCGGCCGGAGGTTTGGGTGTGGCGACCTTGGCTTCCGATACGACACGTTCGGGCGCGGATGCGACGGCGGCGGGCGCCGCCTCCTTCATGTCCGCGCGAGGCGCTATGGCAGGCGCGCTCGGGGCGCCGGGAACCAGCGGCCCCGCCGGCGGATTGGCCTCCGGCGCGGGGCGCGCGACCGGCGTTTCGGCCGGCGGCAGCAGCCGCTCGACCTTCTGCGGCTGGGCATCGGGCGTGATCCGGTTGAATACCTGCAGATCGCGGTTGGGCACGTCCATGCCGCCCGGTTCGGCCGGCCTTTCCCTGACCGGATCGCGGTCGGCGGTGATCACCGGCACCGTCGCGCCGGGATCCTTCTGGCCTTTGTTCGTGGCGTACCAGGCGACGCCCGCGAAGGCGCCGAGCGCGACAAGCGCTGCGACGACGGCGAACCATCGCGCCCGCCGCGGACGGCGCTCGCTCCGGTCGGAGCGGTCGTAGACTTCGGTCACCGGCGCCGACAGGCGCGGCTCGAACCGCGGTTCGTTCTGTCCCTGATCGGATGGCATCACCGCATCTCCTCGACAGGTTTCACGCCGAGCACATCGAGCCCCGAAGCGATCACCAGCTGCACGCCGCGCAACAGCGCGAGCCGTGCCGCCATAGTCGCCTCGTCCTCGACAAGGAAACGCGCATCGGCGTCGGCGTTCCCCTTGTTCCACAACCCATGAAACGCCGCCGCGAGATCCTGCAGATAGTACGCGATGCGATGCGGCTCATGGGCCTCGGCGGCGCTTTCTACGACGCGCGGCCAGCCCGCCATGAGGCGGATCAGATCAATCTCCTCCTTCGCGGTCAAGGAGTCGAGTGGAACCTTGAGCATATCCCCCGCGCCCGTCGCCATGCCCGCATTGTCCTGGGCGGCATTGCGGAACACCGAACATATCCGTGCATGGGCGTACTGGACGTAGAAAACGGGATTGTCGCGCGTCTGTTCGAGCACTTTCCTGAGGTCGAATTCGAGCGCCGCGTCGTTCGATCGCGTCAGCATGATGAAGCGCACGACATCCTTGCCGACCGCCTCGACCACCTCGGCCAGCGTGACGAAGGTGCCTGCACGTTTGGACATGCGCACGGGTTCGCCGTTTTCGGTCAGCGAGACGAGCTGGCAGAGCTTGACATCGAGCGCGCCCTTGACGCCGGTCAGGGCCTCCACGGCCGCCGCCACGCGCTTGACGTAGCCGCCGTGATCGGCGCCCCAGACGTCGATCATCGAGGCGAAGCCGCGCCGGTGCTTGTCGAGATGATAGGCCACGTCGGAAGCGAAATAGGTCCAGCTGCCATCCGACTTCTTGAGCGGCCGGTCGACATCGTCGCCGAACTGGCTGGAGCGGAACAACGTCTGCGGCCTCGGTTCCCAGTCGTCGGGCTTCATGCCCTTGGGCGGCTCCAGCACGCCGGTATAGATCAGTCCCTTGCCGTCGAGCAGCCGGTAGGCTTCGTCTACGCCCCCGCTTTCGACCAGCGCGCGTTCGGAGGAAAACACGTCGTGGCGCACGCCGAGCGCGGCGAGATCCGAACGGATCATCGCCATCATCCCGGCGATGGCGAAATCGCGCACCGGAGCGAGCCATTGTTCCTCCGGCAGGCCGAGCCACTTGCGCCCGTCGCGCCCGGCGAGCGCGTGACCGGTTTCCTTGAGGTACTCGCCGGGATAGAGGCCTTCGGGAATGAGGCCGATGTCCTCGCCCAGAGCCTCGCGGTAGCGCAGATGGAGCGAACGCGCCAGCACGTCGACCTGGGCGCCGGCGTCGTTGATGTAATATTCCTTCGTCACGGCGAAGCCCGCCTTGGCCAGCAGGCGGGCCAGCACGTCGCCGACCACCGCGCCGCGGGCGTGGCCGACATGCATCGGACCGGTCGGATTGGCGGAAACATATTCGACGTTGACCTTGCGCGAGGCGCCCAGGTCCGAATCGCCGTAGGCGGTGCCTTCCTCCAACACATCGCGCAGGCGGCCGTGCCAGAAGGATTGCGCCAGGGTCAGGTTGATGAAGCCGGGCCCCGCCACCACCGCCTTTTCCACGGCATGGTGCCGCCCCAGCCGGTCGGCCAGCAGGGCCGCCAGCTCGCGCGGATTCTTGCCCGCCGGCTTGGCCAGAACCAGGGCTGCGTTGGTGGCGATGTCGCCATGCGCGGCCTCGCGCGGCGGATCGCAGGTGAAGCGCGAGGAATCGAGCCCCTTGGGCAGCAGGCCTTCTTCGCCCAGGTCCTCTACCGTTCTTGCAACTTCAGCGTGAAAATCTCTGAACAGATTCATTTTTCTTCTAACGAGGCATCTCGACGCCGCCGATCAGCCGGCGGTGTTCGGTAAGCGCAAAGCGATCCGTCATCCCGGCGATGTAATCGCTGACGAGACGCGCGAGCCCGGCGCGGTCCAACCCTCCGGCGTCGGCCCGCCAGTCGTCGGGCAGGCTGTCCGGGCGGGACAGGAACAGGTCGAACAGCTCCCGCACCACCCGCCGTCCCACTTCGGTCATCGCATTGACGCGATCGTGGCGGTACATGCGGGCGAACAGGAACCGCTTGAGCGCGCGGTCGTTTTCGGCCATCGCGGCGGAAAAAGCAATGACCGGATGGTCGAGCGCCCGGATTTCATCGGCGCTGCCCGGCCCCGCCCGGAACAATCGGGCCCGCGATTCGGCGAGCAGGTCCGACACCATGGCGTTGATCAGACGGCGCACCGATTCATGGATCAGCCGCCCGCGCTCGATTCCCGGGTACTCGCGCGCCACGGCGGCGAAGACCGGCCCGGCAAGCGGCACGTCGGTCAGATCCTCGACTTTGAACAGGCCCGCGCGCAGGCCGTCGTCGATGTCGTGGTTGTTGTAGGCGATGTCGTCGGCGAGCGCGGCGACCTGCGCCTCGGCCGAAGCATAGGTGGCGAGATCGAGCGAAAATTCCGCATCGAATTTCGCTATGACTTCGGGAATGGCCTTGATCGCCTCCCCGCCCCGGCGCGCCAGCGGGCCGTTGTGCTTGACCACGCCTTCCAGCGTTTCCCAGGTCAGGTTGAGGCCGTCGAAGCCGGCATAGCGCTTCTCCAGCCGCGTCAGGATGCCGAGCGTCTGGGCGTTGTGATCGAAGCCGCCGAAATCGCTCATCGCCGCGTTGAGCGCGTCTTCGCCGCAATGGCCGAAGGGCGTATGGCCCAGGTCGTGGGCGAGCGCCAGCGCCTCCGCCAGATCCTCGTTCAGGCCGAGCGACCGCGAGATCGAGCGGGCGATCTGACTGACCTCCAGCGAATGGGTCAGCCGTGTTCGGTAGTAATCGCCCTCGTGATAGACGAAGACCTGGGTCTTGTGCTTGAGACGCCGGAACGCGGCCGAATGGATCACCCGGTCGCGGTCGCGCTGGAAGCAGGAGCGCGAGGCGCTCTCGGCCTCGGCATGCAGGCGCCCCCGGCTCTCGCCCGGATGGCAGGCATAGGGCGCCAGCCGGGGCCCGTAGGCCTGCGCCTTGCCTGATTCCTGCGTCTTGATGTTGTCCGCCGGCGCCATGATCGACCTTTCGGCCCGCACTGTCCCACTTGCGTCCCCCCGGCGCAATTGCCGATTAAGCGAGCATTTCCGGGGACTTGGGATCGCCGCGCCAATGGGCATTTGACAATTTGCAAACGATTCCCAGATAACATGGGCAACCTGTCGTCGTGAGGAAGTCATTCACATGAGCGCCACCCAGACCATCGTCACCCTGCCCGAACGCGCCGTCCGGCGGATCGCCGAGCTGACCGCCGAGCCCGAAAACCGGGGCATGATGCTGCGGCTCGCCGTCTCGGGCGGCGGATGCTCGGGCTTTTCCTACGGATTTTCCTTCGACGACGAACGGCGCGCCGAAGACCATGCCTTCGGCCCCGAGGGCACCGTTCTGCTGGTCGACGACTGTTCGCTCGGCCTGCTCGGCGGCGCCGAAGTCGACTTCGTCGAGGAGTTGGTCGGCTCGTCCTTCGTCGTGCGCAATCCCAATGCCTCGTCCTCCTGCGGCTGCGGCAACTCTTTTTCTGTGGGCTGACGCCGAAGGCCGATGGGCTGACGCCGAAGGCCGGTGGGCTGACGCGCCTTGCCTGTCCTGTTAAGATCAAGGCCCGCGCAAAACGCGGGCCTTTTTTCTCACCGGAAGGTCGCCCTTGGCCAAGATCGCCACCTGGAACGTCAATTCGATCAAGGCCCGCCTGCCCAACGTGCTCGAATGGCTGCGCGCGGCCGAACCCGACGTCCTCTGCATGCAGGAAATCAAGTGCGTGACCGAGGCCTTCCCGCGCCTCGAATTCGAGGATTTCGGCTATTCCTGCGCCGTGTTCGGGCAGAAGACCTACAACGGCGTCGCCATCCTGGCGCGCGGCAACATCGAGGACGTGCGCGAAGGCCTGCCGGGCCTGAAGAAGGACGAGCAGGCGCGCTACATCGAGGCCAGCATCGACCTGGGTACAGGCAAAGCTGGCGGCAAGGGTTCGCGCCCGTTGCGCGTCGGCTCGATCTACCTGCCCAACGGCAATCCCGTGGATTCGGAAAAATTCCCCTACAAGCTCGAATGGATGGACGCGCTTGCCGATCACGCGCGCGATCTTCTGGCGCTTGAGGAGGCGGTGGTGCTGGCCGGCGATTACAACGTCATTCCCGAGGACGGCGACGTCTACGACCCCGACGGCTGGCGCGAGGATGCCCTCTTCCGCATGGAAGTGCGGCGCAAGTTCCGCGCGCTGCTCAACCTCGGCTGGACCGAAGCCTATCGCACCCTGCACAAGGAAATCGGCCGCTACACGTTCTGGGACTACCAGGGCGGCGCCTGGCAGAAGGGATTCGGCCTGCGCATCGACCACATGCTGCTGAGCCCCCAGGCGACCGACCGGCTGGAAGCCTGCGACATCGACAGGGGACCGCGGGGCAAGGCCAAGGCGTCCGACCACACGCCGGTCTGGTGCGCGCTTGCGCCGTGAGGCGGCAATCCATGACTCGTGAGATCCGTCAGCTTGCGGCTCTGTTCGTCGGCTTCGGCCTGCTCATGCTGGCAAGCGGGCTGGTCAATTCGCTGCTCGCGCTGCGCATGGGAATCGAGGGCTTTCCGCTGTCTGCGACCGGCCTCGTCATGTCGGCTCATGCCTTCGGCTTCCTGCTCGGCCCGTTCTTCGTCCCCCGGCTGATCCACCGCGTCGGCCACATCCGCCTGTTCGCCATGATGGCGGCCATCGCGGCGATGGCGACGCTCGCCCATCCGCTCGCCATCCATCCCGCGGCCTGGCTCGCCTTTCGCATGATCACCGGCTTCGCGCTCGCGGGCTGCGCCATGATTCTCGAAAGCTGGCTCAACCACCGCACCGCTTCGGACATGCGCGGGCGCGTGCTCGGCGTCTACATGAGCGTCAATTACCTCGGCTTCGGCGCGGGCCAGTTCCTGCTGCTGGCCGGGGAACCGTCGGGATTCGAGCTGTTCTCCTACTCCGCCCTGCTGTTCGCGCTCGCGCTCCTGCCCGTCGCCGCGACGCGCATCGGCGAGCCGGAACGCCCGGAGCCCCGCCTGCCGTCCTTCCGCCGTCTGTGGCGACTGTCGCCGCTCGGCACCGCCGGATGCTTCGCCGCCGGTTTCATGGGGACGGCCTTCGTTTCCACCGGGCCGCTGTTCGCCCGCGCGCGCGGACTGGAAACCGCCGACATCGCCGTGTTCATGGGGCTTGCCGTCTTCGCCGGGCTCGCCGTGCAGATTCCGATGGGCCGGCTGTCGGATCGCATCGACCGGCGACGGCTGATCGCCGCCGTCGCCTTCTCCGTGATAGCCGCGGCCGTGACGATGATTCTCGCCTCCCGCCTCGGACACTGGGGCGCCATTGCCGCGGCGGTACTCTACGGCGGCGTCGCTTACACGCTCTACCCGCTCGCCGTGGCACATGCCAACGACGTGGTGGAACGGCGCGAGACGGTGGCGCTCAGCGCCGGTCTGATTCTCGCCTCGGGCACCGGGGCGACGCTCGGCCCGATCGTCGCCACCATGACGATGAGCCTGATCGGCCCCGAGGGGCTTTTCGCCGCGATCATGGCGATGGCGGCGCTGCTGGGCGGATTCGCCGTGTGGCGGGCGCTTGAGGCGCCGCCGGTCCCCGACAGCGAGAAATCCGGCTTCATGCCGATGGCGCCGGCCACCCCGGCGGTCGTCGAGCTGGACCCGCGCGCCGCGCCGCGTCCGGAAATGACAGTTTATTCCCCCGGCGCGCCGCCGGAAAACCGCCAGTAAACAAGGCGTTGTCACACCCGCTGGACGCCCGGCGAGCCCTGGGCGACGATGCGCGAAAGAACCCCGGGCCGAAACCGGGCCGAACAGGGGAGAAAGATCATGGCAGGACGTAAACGCGCCGGCATCGGCGGCAAGATCGCGGCGCTCGGCTGCTTCCTCGGCATCGCCGGCGCGAGCCTCGCTGTCGGCGCCGGCCTCGGCAACCGGTACGGTTTCTGGAGCTATCGCGAGGGCTTCGCCGCGCTCAACTGGATCGCCTGGGTGGGCGGCGCGGCAGCGGTCATTTCGCTGATCGGCATCGTCATGGCGTGGCGCCGAGGGCGCGGCGCCCTGGTCCTCGCGCTCGTCGGACTGGTGCTGGGCAGCGCCGTGGCGTGGATGCCCTACCACGGCCAGAAGACCCTGCGCGCCAGCGCGCGCCTGCCCGATGTCAGCACCGATACGGTCAATCCGCCGGCCTTCGTCGCCGCGCTGGATGTCCGCAAGCGGGCCAAGGCACGCAACACCACCGACTACACGCCCCAGAAGGCCGAGATCCAGGCCAGGGCCTATCCCGACATAAAACCGGTGATCGTCAGGCTTTCTCCCGACGCCGCTTTCGACAAGGCGCTCGCGGCGATTCGCGCCCTGGGACTGGAGCTGATCGCCGCGGACAAGGCGGCCGGGCGCATCGAGGCGACCGACACCACCTTCTGGTTCGGCTTCAAGGACGACGTCGCGATCAGGATCGTTCCGGCGCCCGAGGGCGCGAAAGTCGATATCCGCTCGACGTCGCGCGTCGGCGCGCGCGACGGCGGCACCAATGCCGCGCGGGTGCGAAACATCGCGCGAAGGATCGCGGCGAACTGACCGTCGGGATCAGGCCGGGACCGGCTTCATCAGCCTGTGAAGGTCGAAATTCAGATCGGTCAGGCCCGACTGGATCAGCATGTCGTGCACATGCCCTCGGTAATGGGTCTGGTGATTGAAGAAATGGGCGACCAGCACGTCGGCGCCGTCCTGCTGGAACTGGCCGAAATGATCCTTGTAGCGGAAGCGGCAGGACAGGAAGGCGATCTTGAGGCCCTCCATCATTTCCTGGATGCGGTCGTCTTCCGCCTTGCGGGCGGCGCGAAGTTCGTCGAAGTCGGGATAGAGCATGTTGTCGGGCGGCGGCGGCTCCCGCGCCGTCTGGGTGAAGCGATCCATCCATGTACGGTCGACGACCAGCATGTAGTTGAGCGTCCCGAGGATCGAGCCGAAGGCGGAGACCCGTGGCCGCTGCAATTCGACACGCGGCAGCGTGGCGCAGGCGCCGTAGAGCGCGCGATTGGCGCGCCGGTTGTGACGGGCAAGCGTCTGGAAGTGAGACAGCAAAGATGCGGACATGTCGCGCCTCCTGATCGGCGACGCCGACGGTGGCTTGCACGCCGGGCCGGATTGACCGGCGGGGCCGTCGGCCGCGCAAGGGACGAAAGCGTCCCGTGCTGCATTGCACCACGCGGGCGTTAAACAAGAATTGCCCGATATGGTGAATTTTCCATGAAAAAAGGGCGGAAACGCCGGTTTCCGCCCTTTTTGATACGCCGCCGCCGCTCAGATGTCGGCGTAGACGTGGGTTTCCGCCTCGGCGCCGGGCTGGGTGACGGCGCCCTTGCAGGCGGGCCCCACGAGCTGCGCGAACTTCCACAGGGCGCCCGACTGGTAGTTGGTCTTGCGCGGCGTCCAGGACTTTCGGCGCGCTTCGAGTTCCGCGGCCGACAGATCGACATCGAGCATCCCCTTGTCCGCATCGATGCGGATCAGGTCGCCGTCTTTCAGAAGGCCGATGGGACCGCCCACGGCGGCTTCCGGCCCGACATGGCCGATGCAGAAGCCGCGCGTGGCGCCCGAGAAGCGCCCGTCGGTGATCAGCGCCACCTTTTCGCCCATGCCGCGGCCGTAGAGCGCGGCGGTGGTCGACAGCATCTCGCGCATGCCGGGGCCGCCCTTCGGCCCTTCGTAGCGGATGACGATGACGTCGCCTTCCCTGATGCGCCCTTCCACGACGGCGGCGAAGGCCTGTTCCTCGCAATCGAAGCAGCGCGCGGGACCGGTGAAGTCTAGCTTCTTCATGCCCGCGACCTTGACGATCGCCCCTTCCGGCGCGAGCGAGCCCTTGAGGCCGACGACGCCGCCCGTCGGCGTGATCGGATTTGAAGCCGGACGCACCACGTCCTGGTCCGTCGGGAAGACGATGGACTTGTGGTTTTCGGCGAGCGTCTTGCCGGTCACGGTGAGGCACGAGCCGTCGAGAATCCCGGCGTCGAGCAGCGTCTTGATGACGATGGGCACGCCGCCCACGTCGAACAGATCCTTCGCGACATAGCGCCCGCCCGGCTTGAGATCGGCGATGTAGGGCGTTTCCTTGAAGATCTTCGCCACGTCGTCGAGGTCGAACCTGATCCCCGCTTCGTGCGCCATGGCGGGCAGATGCAGGGCCGCGTTGGTCGAGCCGCCGGTCGCCGCGACGACCTTGGCCGCGTTCTTCAGCGCCGCAAGCGTGACGATGTCGCGCGGACGGATGTTGTTGGCGAGCAGGTCCATCACCGCGCGGCCCGAAGCCTCGGCATAGGCATCGCGCGACTCGTAAGGCGCGGGCGCCCCGGCCGAGCCGGGCAGCGCGAGGCCGATCGCCTCCGACACGCAAGCCATCGTGTTGGCGGTAAACTGCCCGCCGCAGGAGCCGGCCGAGGGGCAGGCGACGCATTCAAGCTCGTGCAGGTCGGCCGCCGACATGTTGCCCGCGGCGTGCTGGCCCACCGCCTCGAACACGTCGACAACGGTGACGTCCTTGCCCTTGAACTTGCCGGGCAGGATGGTGCCGCCGTACATGAACACGGAAGGCACGTTGAGCCGCAGCATGACCATCATCATGCCGGGCAGCGACTTGTCGCAGCCGGCGAGCCCGACGAGCGCGTCGTAGCAGTGCCCGCGCATGGTGAGTTCGACGGAATCGGCGATCACCTCGCGGCTGACCAGCGAGGACTTCATGCCCTCGTGCCCCATGGCGATGCCGTCGGTCACGGTGATCGTGGTGAATTCGCGCGGCGTGCCGCCCGATTCGGCGACCCCCTTCTTGGCCGACTGGGCCTGGCGCGAAAGCGCGATGTTGCAGGGCGCCGCCTCGTTCCAGCAGGTGGCGACGCCGACGAAGGGCTGGTCGATCTGCTCCTCGGTCAGGCCCATCGCGTAATAGTAGGAACGATGCGGCGCGTGCTCCGGCCCCACGGTGGTATGGCGGGACGGCAGCTTGGCCTTGTCGAATTTGCGGTTCTTGCCGGCGGCGTCGGGCATGGCGCTTTCCTTGAATAACGGGGTCGCAGGACAGGCCGGGAGAATACCCGCGCAAACGCCCCCGCGCAAAGGCAGATCGGCAGGCGCGATGACGGCCCCGTAGCCCTGTCCGCCGGGCCGCCAAAGGAAAAGGGCCGCGGGGTTGCCCCCGCGGCCCTGCCCTTGCCGGTATTGACGGCGCCTTACGCCTTGAGCGCGGCCAGCACCCGTTCCGGCGTGAACGGAATGTGCGTGAGCCGCTTGCCCGTCATGGCGAAGAAGGCGTTGGCGATGGCGCCCCCGATCCAGGGATTGCCGATTTCGCCGAGGCCCGTGGGCCTGCGGTCGGTCTTGACGAACTGGAGGTGCATTTCCTCGGGCGCATCCGACATCCGCGCCACGTGGTAGTCGTTGAAGTTACCTTGCTCAACGACGCCCTTCTTCATGGTGATGCGTTCGGAAAGCATCGAGGAAATGCCGTAGATGACCCCCGATTCGATGTTGGCCCGCGCGCCGTCCGGCAGCACGACCGTGCCGCCGTCCACCGCCATCCAGGTCTTGTGGACCTTGATCTTGCCGGTGTTTCGATCGAGCGAAATCTCGGCCACGCCCGCGGCGAGCGAGCCCGAGCGTTCGCTGATGGAGACGCCGATGGCGCGGCCGTCCGGACGAGCCTTGCCCCATTCGGACATGTCGCGGACCATTTCGAGGACCTTGGCGATCTTCGGCGTGGGCGACATGTTCTTCAGGCGGAACTCGATCGGATCCATCCCCGCCGCCTTGGCCATCTGGTCGACGCTGCTTTCGATGGCGAAGATGTTGAACGGATGGGCGACCGCGCGCCAGTGCTTGAGGCGGATGCCGTGCGAAACGCCGCGCAATTCGCCGAGCCGGTTGGGGATATCGTAGTAGGACTTGATATCCATGCCGCCGGTCACGAGGTTACGGCCGTCGCCGACGATGCAGTGTTCCCAGCCGGAGACCTTGCCCGAGGCGTCGGTCGCCGCCTCGATGCACTGGAAGGCCTGCGGGCGGAACATGCCGAAGGCGATGTCTTCCTCGCGCGTCCAGACCAGTTTCACCGGGCGCTTGGCCGCACGCGCGACGAGCGCCGCTTCCGCCGCGTAATCGCCGAGCGAGCGCCGGCCGAAGCCGCCGCCCATGAAGCACTGGTGATGGACCACCTGGGCAACCTCGAAGCCGAGCGCCTTGGCGACGTCTGCGCGGCAGCGGTCGGGCGCCTGGGTGCCGTCCCAGATTTCCACGCTCTTGCCGTCGGCGCTGAAGCGCGCCACGGCGTTGAGCGGCTCCATCTGGGCATGGTAGGCGAAGTCGGAACGGTATTCGTCCTTGTACTTCTTCACCCCGGCGGCCATCGCCTTCTTGATGTCGCCCTTGGCATAGACCTTGGTCTTCTCCGCGCTCTCGTCGTCGGCGACCTTGGCGTAGTCGCTCTGCAACTGCGCCTCGGAATCGAAGGTCCGGGACTTGCCCGCCTTCCACTTGACGTCGAGCTGGGCGCGCGCCGCGATCACCGATTCGAACGTGCGACCGACGATGGCCACGCCCTTGTCGAGCTTGACCGTGCCGATGATGTCCTTCATGCCCGCGACCTTGGCGTGGTTCCAGCTGACCGGCGTGGCGTTGACGGTCGGCGCATGGACGGTCGTGGCATAGACCATGCCCGGCAGATGCACGTCGAGGGCGAACTGCGCCGTGCCGTTGACCTTCGACGGAAGATCGTAGCGCTGCATCCTGGTATTGCCGATCAGGCGGAACTCGGACGCCTTCTTGAGATCGCCCTTGCCGATCTTTGGCATCTCGGCCGGGACCTTGGCGAAGGCCGCGATCTGGCCGTAGGTGAGCTTGCGCCCGGACTTCTTGTGAACGACCGTGCTGGGCTCGGTCGTCAGTTCCGACACCGGAACCTTGAGCCTGGCCGCCGCCGCGTCCAGCAGAACGCGACGCACCTGCGCGCCGGCCATGCGCACGTCGTTGTAGTAATACATCACGGCGCGCGAGCCGGTGATGGCCATGCTGCGAGAATCACGCACGCGGTAGCCGTAAATTTCGACTTCGGAGGGCGAGAATTCGAGCCGGACCTTCTTCCAGTCGGCGTCGAGTTCCTCGGCCAGCGCCAGCGGCACGCCGGTCATCGAGCCCTGGCCCATTTCGGCGCCGGGCGTGCGGATGACGATGGTGTTGTCGCGGGCGATCGAAACCCAGGCGCCGATGTCCTTGGTGGCGCCGTAGGCCTGGGCGTCGGACATCAGGCTCGCGCCGGTGCCGGTGAAGGCGAGCGCGAAGGTCAGGCCGGAGGAGCCGGCGAGAAAGCCGCGGCGGGAAACTTCGGGACCCATCTTGCGGATCCCCATCTTGCGGATCACGGTCATGATCAGGCCTCCTTCGACGCGCGCTGAATGGCGGCGATGATGCGATTGTAGGTGCCGCAGCGGCAGATGTTGCCGTCCATGTGGGCGACGATCTGATCGCGCGAGGGCGACTTGTTCCCGGCCAGCAGTTCGGCCGCCTTCATGATCTGCCCGGACTGGCAGTAGCCGCACTGCGGCACCTGCTCTGCGATCCAGGCCTTCTGCAACGGATGGTCGCCCTTGGTCGAAAGTCCTTCGATCGTGGTGACCTTGGCGCCGTTGATGGTGCCCGCCTCGGTCTGACAGGCCTTCACCGCCTTGCCGTTGACGTGCACCGTGCAGGCGCCGCACAGGCCGGCGCCACAACCGTATTTCGTACCGGTCAGATTGAGATGATCGCGCAATACCCAGAGCAGCGGAGTATTGGCGTCGGCTTCCACGGAAACCGATTTGCCGTTGAGGCTGAACGAGACCATGAGGCCCCCCTTCGAGTTGAAGAAACACGAGCCTTGCCGGCCCGCAAGTGCACCACGCAAGCCACAAGCCTGTGTAAACGCCTGTGTGAACAAGGGGAACCCCGGTTCGCGCCGTTGCGGGAGGTCTGGCAAAGGGGCTGGTCAATCCGCCCCCATTGACGTTAGTCTCCGCCTCCCAAGAGCGGTCGGGATTCTCCCTTCTTATATGGAAAATCTATCTTGCCCCGGGGGATTTTGTCCACGCGCTTTTACGTCGATAAACTGTGAAGCCCTGATCTCCTCATTGCCATGATTTACCACCTGATTTACGTGAGCACCGCGCGCTTTCCGCTCCCCAGGCCGCGGCTTGAAGACCTTCTCGAAACATCCCGAAAAAACAATCTCCGGAATTCCCTTACCGGGATGCTCGCCTATGCCGGCGGCAATTTCATGCAGTTCCTCGAAGGGCCCAAAGAGGCGGTAGAAGAATTGATGTCCAGGATCGAACGGGATTCCCGCCATTTCGACGTGACGCGGCTCTTCACCACGGAAACTCCCGAACGCTGGTGCGCGGAATGGCAAATGGCCTACGCCGCGGGCGTAACCAGGGACGACATCGACGTCCTCGTCAACCTCACTCGAGGCGATGGCAACGTGCTGCCCGGCACCGAGGAGGCCAATATCGCGCGCTTGCTGCTGCGCCGATTTGTCGCAGGCAATCGCTAGCGGGCCGTCGTGGTGACCGCAGCGGGCCAGTCCGTGCCGGTCAACATCTTCCAGGCATTGCGATAGGCAATGGCATGGCGGGCCGGCTCCGGCAGGTCGCGGATGATGAGGCGGATGTTGGCAGCGCGCTCCCCGATGAAGACCGGCAGCCGTTTGCGTCCGCCGCCAAAATCGAACCCGGCGACGAAGCGGTCTGAAAAATCCGTGAGCAGCGCCTTGTACTCGGGCTTTAGGGTGTCGAGTTGCCCTTTGTATCCACCCTCCTGCCACAAGGCGACGTCCATGATGCCGCCATTGCATTGATAGGTCCGGCCGGGCGGACCGGTGGAGATGTCATAAAACAAATTTCTGTGGCGCGTCATCAAGTCCCTGATACGGGCGGCCGAATAGCCCTTGGCGCGCTCCGGGTGGCGAAGCTGGCCGAAATGGGCGACGACGATCCTGGCCTTCGGGAAGGCCGCGAGCGTACGGTCCAGCGACGTCAACTCCTCATCCTCCGGCTCAAGGTGAATGATCACCGCCTTGCCGGTCTCCTCGGCCAGCTTGAACAGCCGTCTGCCGTTGTCACTTTCGAGCGGCACCTTGATGTCCCGATCATCCCGCCCGCCCTTGCATTGCTGCGCCGACATGTAGTGGCGGAATTCGAATTCGCCGAAGATACGATATTCGTCCTTCGGCGCCTGACGTTCGAGCTGGACGATCATGCTGTTCGCGCCGTCCGCCTGCCGCGTCCAGTTCGGATTGTCGCCGCCGTTGGTCGCCAGCGCAAAGCGATCGGGAAAGCGATTGACGACCTCGTGCGATTTGTAGCTCCAGCGATACCCCGGCCGCCCATCCATCGGCGTCTGCTGGGCCTCGAAGGCGATGACGGCGATGGCGAGGCGATCCATTTCCGCCGCCGCGTCTTCGATATCACCCCCGCCGGTACGGAAAGGCAGGCTCGATTCGAGGTCGATCAGGGGCAGCACACCCTTGGCAAGAAAGCCTTCGATCCGTGCCTTCCACAGGGCATTCTGCTCGTCACGCGAAACCTTGAGCGTGACCGGCTCATCGGCGACGGCAACGGACACGCGCAGGCCAGCCGTAGCCAGAATTAACGCCGCAAGAAGAAGCCGGATCATGTGGGGCCGCCCCGCAACAGGTTGCGAAGCGGCACGCTATCATGCCTGTGACAGGCGGACGAGAGCCTCGGACAGCTTCTGCTTCTGCGCCGCGTATTCGGCAAGCCGCTCGCGGTTTTCCTCGACCACTTCCTCGGGCGCCTTTTCGACGAAGCCGGGACTTGCCAGCTTCTTCTCGATCCTGCCCATTTCGCCTTCGGCCTTGGCGATTTCCTTGGCGAGCCGCGCCTTTTCGGCCGCCACGTCGATGATACCGGCAAGCGGCAGGATCAGCGTCGCCTCGTCGAGAACGGCCGAGACGGAGCCCTTGGGCACCGCGCCGGAAAGCTCCGTAGCACTGTCGATGCGTGCCAGCCGCTCGATGGCCGCCATGTGCTTGGCCATGCGCGCCTTCGTCGTGGCACCCGCGTCCTTGAGGACGAGGGAAATCTTCGCCGCCGCCGGCACGTTCATTTCCGAGCGCACCGTGCGGATCGTCGAAATAAGACGCACCACCCAGTCCATTTCCGCCGCCGCGTCCCGGTCGCAGGCGGCTGCCTGCACCTCGGGCCACGGCGCCGAAATGAGCCGCCCGCCCTGCCCCGCCGTCAGGCCTTCCCACAGTTCTTCGGTGATGAACGGCATGAACGGGTGCATCAGGTGCAGAAGCTGGCCCAGCACCCAGGCGCAGGTGGCGCGCGTCTCGGCCTGTTCGGCCGCCCCACCTTCGGCCAGCACCGGCTTGATGAATTCCAGATACCAGTCGCAGAACGTGCCCCAGATGAAGTGATAGAGCAGGTTCGCGCCTTCGTTGAACTTGTAGTCTTCCACCGCGCGGGCGATGTCCTCGGCGCGCAGCGCAAGCTCGGTGACGATCCAGCGGTTGACCTGAAGCCTGTTCGCCGCCGGATCGAAGCCGGGATCCCAGGCGCAGCCGTTCATCTCGGCGAAGCGCGAGGCGTTCCACAGCTTGGTGGCGAAGTTGCGGTAGCCCTCGACGCGGGCTTCCGCCAGCTTGATGTCGCGACCCTGCGCGGCCAGCGCGCACAGCGTGAAGCGCAACGCGTCGGCGCCGTATTTGCCGATGATGTCGAGCGGATCGATGATGTTGCCCTTCGACTTCGACATCTTCTGGCCGCGCTCGTCGCGCACCAGGGCATGGATGTAGACGTCGCGGAACGGCACCTCGCCCATGAAATGAATGCCCATCATCATCATGCGGGCAACCCAGAAGAAGATGATGTCGAAGCCCGTGACCAGCACGTCGGTCGGGTAGTAGCGCGCGAGGTGTTCGGTCTTTTCCGGCCAGCCGAGCGTGGAGAACGGCCACAGGGCGGAGGAAAACCATGTGTCGAGAACGTCGGCGTCGCGCGCGAGCGCCGTCGTGCGGCCGTAATGCTTCGCCGCTTCCGCCGCCGCTTCCTCTTCGCTTTCGGCGACGAAGACATGACCGTCCGGCCCGTACCACGCCGGAATCTGGTGACCCCACCAGAGCTGGCGCGAGATGCACCACGGCTGGATGTTGCGCATCCATTCGTAATAGGTGTTTTCCCAGTGCTTCGGCACGAAGCGAGTCCTGCCGGTCTCCACCGCCTCGATGGCCGGCTTCGCCAGCGTCGCCGCGTCGACATACCACTGGTCGGTCAGCCACGGTTCCAGCACGGTGCCGGAACGATCGCCGTGCGGCACGGCATGGACGTGATCTTCGATGCCGGCGAGCAGGCCGAGGCTTTCGATCTCCGCCACCACCTTGTCGCGCGCGGCGAAGCGGTCGAGGCCGCGATAGGACTCGGGCACCGTGTCGTTCAGGCGACCGCGCGAATCGAGGATGTTGATGGCGTCGAGCCCGTGGCGGCGGCCGACCTCGAAGTCGTTGAAGTCGTGGGCGGGCGTGATCTTGACCGCGCCGGTGCCGGTCTCGGGATCGGCGTAAGGATCGGCGACGATGGGGATGCGCCGCCCGACGATGGGCAGCACGACATGACGGCCGACCAGTCCCCTGTAGCGCTCGTCGTCGGGATGCACGGCAACGGCGGTATCGCCCAGCATGGTTTCGGGGCGCGTCGTCGCCACGGTGACGAAGGTGTTTTCGGCGCCTTCGACCGGGTATTTGAAATGCCAGAGGTGGCCCTTGACCTCGACCTGCTGGACTTCGAGATCGGAAACGGCCGTCTGCAACTTGGTGTCCCAGTTGACCAGCCGCTGGTCGCGGTAGATCAGTCCTTCGCGGTAAAGCCGGACGAACACCTTGCGAACGGCGTCGGACAGGCCTTCATCCAGCGTGAACCGCTCGCGCGCCCAGTCGGGCGACGCGCCGAGACGGCGGAGCTGGCGGGTGATGGTGCTGCCGCTTTCGGCCTTCCAGTCCCAGACACGGGCGACGAAATCGTCACGCCCGATCAGGGTCTGGCCCGGGGCGCCCTGCTGGCCGCGGTCGGGGAAGATGTCCTTTTCGGCGAGCTGGCGCTCGACCACCATCTGGGTGGCGATGCCGGCGTGATCGGTGCCGGGCTGCCAGAGTGCGTCCTTGCCGCGCATGCGCATGAAGCGGATCAGGGTGTCTTGCAGGGTAAAGGTCAGCGCATGACCCATGTGCAGGCTGCCCGTCACGTTGGGCGGCGGCATCATGATCGTGTAGGGCACGCGCGTGGAACGCGGGTCGGCGGCGAAGGCGCCCGACGCTTCCCAAGCGGCGTAAAGTCTTTCCTCGACCTCTGCGGGCCGATAGGTCTTTTCCAGCATCGCTGGTGTCCTGATCTGTTTCGGCTGTCGCCGGGCCCGGCCGGGTCCGGCAGATGCTAGAGGTCTTCGGCCCGACGGACCATGCGTTCGATCTCGCGCTTGACCAGCCGTTCGACGAGCTGGGAAAGGTTCTGATCGAGCCAGTCCCTCAGCATGGGCCTTAACATGTCCTTGACCAGGTCCTCAAGGGTATTCCCCTGACCGAGCGGGATGTTGCCCGTGGTTCCCGGGTCGCGGTTGAGGGCCTGCGCCAGCGCGCCAAGCGCCGCCGTGGACGCCGAAGCGACGGGCGCCGAAACCAGATCGCTCTCTTCCATCTGCATCACGGGCGCCGGCGCCGGTCTCGGCGCCGCTGGCGGCGGAGCCTCCACGGCCTGTTCGACCACGATGTCGTCTTCGGCCTTCGCCGGCGGCGGCTCGGCGACCATTTCGGTCAGTTCGAGCACATCTTCTTCAGCCTTGGGCTGAGGCTTGGGAGCGGCGGGCTTCGGTTCGGGCTTCGGCTCGGGCCTGGCTTCCGCCTTGGGCGCGGCCGGCTTGGCGGCTGCCGGCGCCGCGGGCTGTCCGTCGGCGGGCGGCTCGTCGTTTTCGGAAATGATCCGCCGAATGGAGGCGAGAATCTCCTCCATTGTCGGTTCTTGCTGTTGGGACTTTTCGTCGCTCATCGCTTAAGTCCGGGCGCCGCCAGGGCCTCAGGCCCATTCCGGCGCAGACCAACCCCCTGATCCCGCAACCCGATATGGTTAATACTGCCGATCAATGTAACAAAAAAATGAAGGGATCGTAAATATTTGCGACTTTCCCCGCCGAGCCCCCGTAGCGGCGGGCCTAAGGCCCGGGTTTGGGCTCCGGTTTTCCGGCCCCGATCCACTTGTCGCGCACCTCGCGGTAGTTCTTTTCGGCGTCGTAAAGCTGGACCGGCAGGTTGAGGTCGCGGGCCGTCAGGGCGCCGACCGCCGATAGCAGCTGGAAGCGCGCCACCAGTTCGTCGCGTTCGGAGCGCACCAGATTGACCTTGGAATTCAGCAGGGCCTGTTCGGCGTCGAGCACGTCGAGCACGGTGCGCGAGCCGACCAGGGCTTCGCGCTGAACGCCTTCCAGGGCTATTTCATTGGCGCGAATCTGGGCCTGCAACGAACGCACCGCGGCGCGCGTGGTTTGCAGGTTGTTCCAGGCGCTGGCCGAGGTTTCGAGCGCGGTGCGGCGGGCGACATCGAAATCCTCCTGGCGAAGCGCGAGCGTTTCCTTGGCCGCGCGCATGCGCGAATAGACGCCGCCCGCCTCGTAGAGCGGGATGGTCAGGGTCGTCGTCACTTCGCCGACGTTGCGCTCGGAACCGCGCGCGGTCGTGTCTTCCTCGTTCGACACGCTGCCGGTGAGCTTGAGGCTCGGCAGCAGTTCGCCGCGGATCAGGTTGATGTTGTGCCGCGCCGCGATAACGCGATAGCGCGCCCGTTCCACGTCGGGGTTGCGGTCTTCGGCCCGCTTGAGCGCCTCGGCCTCGGTCGCCGGCAGGCCGAGCTGCGGATCGGGCCTGCTCAGCGTCCCCGGCAGATCGCCGATGATCGTCCGATACGCCGCGCGCGAGGCGACGACGGCGCCTTCCGACTGGATGCGCGCGGCCGTGGCGCCCGCCAGCGCGGCTTCGGCCTGCGCCACGTCGGTGCGGGTGATTTCCCCGACCCGGAAGCGGTCGCGCGCCGCCTGGAGCTGGCGCTGAAGGCGCTGCTCGTTGTTGCGGTTGAG
>CAXRES010000240.1:0-16444 GCA_964229575.1 Alphaproteobacteria bacterium | reverse complement strand
CCGCCTTCGGCGGCGGCTGCAAAATACCCCTCGGACCGGGTGCCGTCCAGCCCGCAGGGCGATCCGCAGGGGCGGGGCGAACTGCCTGAAATCAGGCGGTTTTCACCCCGTCCCGCGAAGCCTTACTTGCAGTCGATCTCCTTGGCCGTGGATTGGTCGCCGAGGTGGGTGATCTTGCAGGTCATGCCGGCCTTGAGCGCGTCGCGCTTGGCGGCCTTGCCGCCGACCTTGAGGTCGGTCTGGCTTCCGGAAATGGCGATCTCCACCGTCTTGCCTGCGTCGCTGAAGACGACGGTCTTGCCCTTGCCCTTGACCGCCGCAAGCGCGGTTTCGACCGTGCGGTAGTTGAGCTTGACCTGCTCGAACGGCGTCTTGCTGACCACCGCGACCTTGGCCTCGGCGACGACGTCCTTGGGCGTGGCGTAGATGCGCGTCAGGATCCTGCGGATGGCCTCGCCCGTGATCGGGTCGAGGTCGAGCTTGGCGCGCGTCATGTCCTTCCTGAACGCGTCGGATTTCGCCATGTCCATGAAGCCCTTCTGCATCAGGGCCAGGCGCTCGGCCGGCATGTCGGGCGGTGCGGCGAACGGCCGGCCCATCTCGGCCGCGGCGAGGAACATCTCGAAGATCTGCTTCTTCGCCTGCGTGTCGGCGACCGCCGTCACCAGCGGAATGGCGGGATCGGGCAGTCCGTCGATCTTTTCCAGAGAAATCTGCACCAGGGGCACGATGTCGCCGCTCTTGAGGTCGTTGGCGCGGCGCGAAACGATCGTGCTCCAGGAACTGATGCCGCCGGTCAGCTCGCCGCGCGCGATCGCCAGGTTGATGTCGTCGCTGCCCGGATAGCCCGAGATGATCTTGAGCTTCGTGCCGAGCACGTTGTTGAACAGCGTGGCGTAGAGCGCGCTTTCGGCGGTCGATCCGGTGACGCCGACGATCAGCTGCCTGTCGAACAGCTCCTTCGCCGTCTTGAAGCCGGACTTGCCCGACGCGAAGATGATCGAGGATTCGCGGTTGAGGCTGCCCAGCCAATTGAGCTTGAGCGCGTCGAACTTCGCCCGCGTGTCGCCCTTGGTCAGCGGATCGAGCGGGATGCCGCGGTTGAAGGTCGCCAGCATCGTTCCGTCCTTCGGCCCCGTGTTGTAGAGCGTGTTGACGGAAACCAGACCGCCGGCGCCCGGCATGTTCTGCGGAATGACCATGGGTTTGCCGGGCAGGAAATTGCCGTAGTGCCGGGCGAACATGCGCCCGTAGGTGTCGTAGCCGCCGCCCGCGGTGGCGCCGATCAGCAGCCTGATGCGCTTGCCGCTGAAGAAGTCCTGGGCCTCCGCCGGGGCGGGGGCGGAGAAACTCGTGGCGCAGCCGAGGGCCGCCGCCATGCACAACGCCGAACGCAGCTTCATGATTGATCTCCCTGTCTGTCGCACGGCGGGCGCCGGGCGGTGGTCTATTTCCTGCCGGACTTGTCGAGAAACGCCGTCATCCTGGGTTCGAGACCGGCCTTGTTCATCTCCTCGGTCCACAGCGCGTGGATTCGCGGGTCCTGATCGGCGTATTCGATCTGCATCCCGCCGTCCTCGACGCCCTTGGCGAACATGCCGTCCGGGCCCCAGATGTCCCTCTTGCCCTGGGTCATCGGGTAACGCACGGACCCCATCTGGATGGCGAGGTAGCGCGACGGCGCCGGAGAGATGTTGAAATGCTGGTGGAACATCTGGTCGGGCGGCGCATAGATCACGCCGTGCTGCCAGTCGGCGCGGTGGAAGTCCTGCTCGCCTTCGTACCACAGCAGGGAATAGCCCTTGCCGGTGACCGCATGGATGACCACGCCGTTCATGTGCCGATGCCCCTTCTTGTAGGTGCCGGGCGGAATCTCCGAGCAATGGCAGCCGATCGAGCCTTCGGCCAGGATGAAGCGAAGACTCGTTCCGCCCGCGCCGCGCGTCGGCATGGCCTTGAGTTCGAAGCCCGAAAGGTCGGCGACGAAGTTGGTTTCCCACTGGTGGCGGCCCTGAAGGACCTCGATATATTCGCCTTCGCCGGAAAAATAGCCGGTGCCGCCCATCCGTTCGGGAAAGCCCTGCGCGTTGTCCCAGATGAAGCTCTCGCTGCGGAACAGGTTCATCAGGTAGGTCAGGTTGCTGGTGGCGGCAAGACGCGCCGGCTCGCGCCCCGAGCCGTTGAAGTGCCGATAGCGCGCGTTGAGCGGCACCGAAAACAGGCTTTTCGGCCCCCATTCGAAGCTGTGGCTGCCGTGTTCGGTCTCCACCGTGGTCGAGCCGTGCCCCGACAGCACATAGACCACTTCCTCGTATATGTGGCGGGTGGGGGCCGTGGCCTTGCCCGGCGCGATCTCGATCAGGAAGGTGGTGAGGAAGTCGTCGCGCCCCTTGACGTGGCAGATCGCGCCGCGCGCGCCGAAGCGGTCCCAGGGCGCCGCCTCGACCGAGAGCATGTCGATGGCGAAGTCCTCGTGGATCGGCACGCCTTCGCCTTCCGCCCAATCGAGATATGGATCGAGCAGGAACTTGCGTTCCCGGTCGCGCAGCTTCGGTCCGCTATCGGCGTCGGCCATGGTCTTTCCCGTCTATCCCCCGCTTTTCCTAAGAGTCTTTCTTTTTCTTTTTCCTGTCTTCCGCGCCGGGAACCCCGGGAACCATGGTGATCGGCTCCTTGCTCTTGGACGCGCGGATGGCGAGGTCGAGAACGTCCCTGGGCGTGGCGTAGATGCGCCGGAGGATGGTTTCCATCTCCTCGCCGGTGATCGGCATGATTTCCAGGTCCTGCTTCCTGGCGAGCGCCAGGAACCGCGCGTCCTTCATCGTCGCCATGAAGGCCCCGCGCAGGGCCGCAAGCCTGTCGGCCGCGAGTTCCGGCGGCGCGATGAAGGGCCGGCCCATTTCCTGGCGGGCGAAGAACAGCTCGAACACCTGGCGGTGCGTCGGGTCCTTCACGACTTCGAGGACGGTCGGCACGTCCGGCAGGTCCGGATGCTTCGAGAGCGAGAGTTGGACCAGCGGAATGATCTTCTTCGATTTGATCCATTCCGGCTTGCCCGATTGCAGGCTCGACCACGACGGGCTGGGACGGCCGGTGATCTCGCCGCGCTCCATGGCGATGTTGATGTCCTCGCCGCCGGGGTAGCCCGCGATGATCTTGAGCTTCGTGCCGAGCAGGTTGTTGAGCAGCAGCGGATAGGTGACGCTGTCGGCGCCCGATCCGGTGCCGCCCACGATCAGTTCCCTGGTGAACAGGTCGTTGAACGTCTTCACGCCCGACGTGTGCCAGGCGATGGTGACGTTGACTTCCTTGTTCATGCTGCCGAGATAGTTGAGCCTGAGCGGATCGAACTGGGCGGCCTTGCTGCCCATCAGCGGTTCCGTCGGCACGCCGCGGTTGATGGCGCCGATCGCCGTGCCGTCGCGCGGCGCCGCGGAATAGATGTAGTTGGCCGCCTTGAGGCTGCCCGCGCCCGGCATGTTCGGGGGGATCATCGGCGGCTTGCCCGGAAGATGCTCGCCCATGTAGCGGGCGAGAACGCGCGCATAGGTGTCGTAGCCGCCGCCGGACGAATAGCCGATGAACATGCGTACGCGCTTGTCCTTGTAGAAATCGGCGAGCGGATCGGCGGCGGCGGAGCCGGGCAGGGCCAGCGCCAGTGCCAGTGCGAACGCGCCGGCGAAGACTGTCATGGGATTACGCATCGTTGGGTCTCCCAGGGCTGGTTTCGTCTGTTTCTCAGGGGGGCCCGGTCGTTGCCGGAACCCCGCCCGCCCCGGAGGCGGGCCTGTCACAAACGTCAAGTATGCACCGGGACCGGGCCGGGCGGTACTGGCGAAAAGCGGGCGCGAGAGGCCCCGGCGATCAGGCCTTGTAGCGGCTTTCGTCGATGACGTTTCCCATCAGCGACTTGACCTGGTTCCTGGCCAGTTCGTCGAGGAAGATCCTGTGGATGCGCGGGTCCTGGTCGGCGTATTCGACCTGGTTGCCGCCGTCCTTGATCGAGGTGTCGACGCCCTGGTCCCAGATCTGCTTCTTGACCGCGAACAGGGGATGGCGGGTCGAGCCCATCTGCACGGCGAGATAGCGCGACGGGGTCGAGCCCGAATTGAAATGCTGGTGGAACATGTTTTCGGGCGGGGTGTAGAGCACGCCGTGGTGCCAGTCGATCCGCTTGAAGTCCTCGTCGCCTTCGTACCAGAACAGCGAGTAGCCCTGTCCGGTGACGCAATAGACGTTGGTGCCGGCCGTGTGCCGGTGGCCCTTCTTGTAGGTGCCGACCGGCATCTGCGACGTGTGGCAGCCGATGGTGCCGTCGGCGAGAATCCAGCGCAGATTGGACGAACCGGTGCCGCGCGCTTCCCACTCCTTGAGCTGGAAGTTGGAGATGTCGGGGACGAAGTTGGTCTCCCACTGGTGGCGGCCGGGCTTCACCGGCTTCAGTTCGCCTTCGCCGGAGAAGTAGCTGGTATCGCCGAGCCGCTCGGTGAAGGGAACCGGATTGTCCCAGATGAAGCGCTCGTTGCGGAACAGGTTCATGATGAAGCGCAGATCGTTGTTCCCCGCGAGCCGCGCCGGTTCCGATCCCGAACCGTTGAAATGCTGGTACTTGAGGTTGAGCGGAATCTCGAACAGCGAGTTGGGGCCCCACTCGAACGTATGCGTCTTGCCGTCGGGCAGCTCGATCTTGGTCGAGCCGTGGCCGGACAGGACGTAGATCACCTCTTCGTAAACGTGGCTCAGCACGTTCGACTTGCCGCCCGGCGGCAGTTCATAGAGGAAGGTCGAGATATAGTCGTCGCCGCCCACCAGTTCGCAGATCGCCCCGCGCAGGCCGAAGCGCGGCCACGGCGCGACATCGATCTTCAGGAGATCTATGCCGAAGTCCTTGACCATCGGCACGGGCTCCCGGCGCGCCCATTCGAGGAAACTGTCTTTCAGATAGAAGATGTCCGGCGTTTCGGACTGTGTCGATGACATCGGCTTGCTCCCTGACGCATTAGCAGGCGCGTTCTCGCGCCCGTTTGAAAAGTACCGGCCGCGCTCGCGGCCCCTTGAAGAATGCGGCGTCTCTTGCGGTCCCGGAATGAAACGGGCCGCGGAACCGGTTTTTCCGGCGCCCGCGGCCCGCGAAAGAAAACGCGAAGGTGACGGGCGGCTCAGGCCGTCTTCTTCGGCACGAACTTCGATTCGTCGAAAACCTCGCCCATCGCCGAAACGACCTTGTTCTTGTAAAGCTCGTTCAGGAAAATCTCGTGGATGCGCGGATCCTGGTTTTCGTATTCGATCTGGTTGCCGCCTTCCTCCACGCTGGTGTCCACGCCGCCGCCGAACAGCTTGCGCTTGCTGTCGACGAAGGGATAGCGCATCGAGCCGAGCGCGATCGCCAGATAGCGCGCCGGGTTCGACCCGGTGTTGAAGTGCTGGTGGAAGATGCCGTCGGTCGGCACGAAGACGACGCCGTGTTCCCAGTCGATGCGCTTGAAATCCTGGTCCTTCTCGTACCAGAACAGCGTGTAGCCGGTGCCCTTGACGGCGAAGACGTAGAAGTCGGCGCCGTGGCGATGGCCCTTCTTGTAGGAACCGACCGGCATTTCCGACGAGTGCGCATGCATGGTGCCGTCAGCCAGGATGAACTTCATGTTGCCCGAACCCTTGCCGCGCGCGTCCCAGGCCTTGAGCTCGAAGCCCGACACGTCGGGAACGAAGTTGGTCTCCCACATGTTGCGGCCCGGCTTGATCGGAATGAATTCGCCTTCGCCGGCGAAGTAGTTGTCGCCGCCCGTGCGTTCGGAGAACTTGAAGTCGTTGTTGAAGACGAAGTCCCTGTTGTGGAACAGGTTCATCATCAGCGGCATGTAGTTGACGGCGGAGAACCGCGCCCGTTCGGCGCCGGAGCCGTTGAAGTGCTGGTACTTGCAGTTGAGCGGCAGGGCGAACAGGCTCTTGGGGCCCCATTCGAAGGTGTGCTTGCGCCCGTCGGGCGTCTCGATGACCGTGGAGCCGTGGCCTTCCAGCACGTAGATCGTCTGCTCGAAGACGTGCTTCATCGGGATCGTCTTGGAGCCCGGCGCCATGTCCACGATGAACATGGTGGTGAAGTCGCCGCGCCCGTAGAGATGCACGAGCGCGCCGTTGACGCCGTAGAAGTCCCAGGGCTTGGTCGGCACGTCGAAGAGGTTGAGACCGAGGCCTTCGACGATGGGGACGTTCTGCTCCGCCGCCCAGTCGCCATAGGGATCCAGCAGGAATTTCTTTTCCTTGATGGTCTTCATGATCTCGGCCATTGCCACGGAACTCCTTGAAATGCGCCAGTGTCTGGTTGGTTGCGAAGGCGCGCAGAATAGCACAGGAAAACCAAAGGAAAAGGGCGGGACGCCGATTTTGCGCCCCGCCCCGAAAACCTCATAACATACTGATATATCGCTGAGTTTTTATCCGTCAGCGGCGCCGGCCCTTGCGTCCGCGCCTGAGCGTCTTGTCAAGCTCGTCGCCGGCCCAGCCGATGCCGTTCATGTAGATTTCCCAGACCCGCAGATTCTGGTCGGCGAGGTCGAGCAGGCGGTCTTCCATCCTGAGCTTCTTCGCATGTCGGGCAAGATTCTGCCAGCCGAGGTCGGAGTGGATCTCGTCGGCGACCGTATGAATCTTGAAGAACTTGAGCTGCTCGTCGGTCAGCTTGGGAAACTGCTTCTTCCAGCGCTGGCGCTCGTACCCGAGCCAGCCGTATTTCCTGAGTTCGCCCCTGCCGTAGCCCGGAATGTTGGTGCGCTCCGAAATCACGTTGGCGAGCAGCCCTTCGAGCCAGTGGCAGTTGGCCATCAGGCCCATCCAGGCGTTCCACGCGAGCTGCGTGGTGGGCAGCGGCCTTGCCGCGCGAATCTCGGCGCGCTTCATGCCGATGGCCATGCCCGCTTCCTCCAGCAACAGCCAGTGCGGCTTGCCGCCGCCGAATTCCTCGTCCTTCACCAGTTCCTCGTAGCAGGCGCCGAGGATACGCAGCCGTACGTCCCAGTCGGGCGTGTTGGTCGCCACCTTCAGCTTCAGAACCGAATTACGGTGTCGCGTGTTCAGCCGGTGCTGCATGGCGAACATCCGCGCGCGGCCCGGATTGAAACCGGAATGGACGAAATCGACGCGATTGAGGAAATCGTCGAGGATACCGTCGAGTTCGCGGATGAAGCCTTTCGCTTTGGTATCACGGGGCATGCACGGGTTCTCCTTATGCCTGGGAAACTGTCAGGGGATGTCGAGGACGATCTTGCCGAACTGTTCGGCCCGCTCCAGCCGGTCGAAGGCGGCGGGCGCCTCGTCGATCGGGTAAACGCTGTCGATCACCGGCTTGATGCGGCCCTGGGCGACGAGCTGCATCAGCCGGCGGCATTCTTCCATGCTGGCGGTGGTGGAACCGAAAATCTGAAGCTGGCGCACGAAGATGCGCTGAAGGTCGGCGGGCGGGTGGCCGCCGGTGGTGGCGCCGACCACCATGATGCGCCCGCCCCAACCGGCGGCGCGCAGGGACTGGTCCCAGGTCGCGGCGCCCACGTTGTCGCACACGACATCGGCGCCGCGGCCGTCCGTCATTTCGCGCACGCGCTGCCAGATGGTCTCGCGCTTGTGGTTGATCACGTCGTCGGCGCCCAGCTTCTTCGCCCGTTCGAGCTTCTCGTCGCTGGACGAGGTGACGATCACCCGCGCACCGGCGATCTTGGCGAGTTGCAGCGAGGCGAGCGCCACGCCGCCGCCGATGCCGACGATCAGCATGGTTTCGCCGGGCACCATCGGATGCTTGCCGAAGACCTGTCGCCAGGCGGTCAGGTGGCCGACCGGCAGGGCGGCCAGTTCGTGCCAGCTCAGGTTGGCCGGCGCGGGAATGAAATTGTGCGCCTTCATCGAAAGGTATTCGGCGTAACCGCCGTGGCGCTGCTCGCCGATGATGCTGATGTTCCGGCAATAGGGCTGCTGGCCGGCAAGGCAGTAGTCGCAACGGCCGCAGAACTCGCTCGGGAAGGCGATGACGCGCTGGCCGGGCGTGAGGCCGGAATCGGCATCGGCCTCGACCACTTCGCCCGCCGCATCGACGCCGAGAACCATCGGCATCGGATGGGTGATGCCCCTGCCGACGTCGCGCACATAGAGATCGACGTGGTTGAGCGCGGCGGCCCGCACGCGGATCAGCGCGTTGCCGGCGGGACGTTCGGGCTTCGGGAAATCGCGGACGGAAAGCCCGTCCTTGCCCCGCTTGTCCAGCACCACTGCCTTCATGCAATCCCCCTGGATTTGGCCGGGGGCAGCATACGGATTGGCGCGCGAAAGTCCACCGGCCTTGCCCCGCCGCGGCGGGAAAGACACCGTTGCAGGGCGGGCAATTCTGCCCTGCGCCCGGCGGGCGGGCCGGGGCTTCTCCGGGTGGTGACAATGCGCCGCCAAGACCTTATGAATGAGGCCGGTTTCCAGCCCGGCCCGGATGAACGAGGCCGGTTTCCAGCCCGGCCGGGCATCCGGCCCCAGCACGAGAGGTAGAACGTGGACGCCTTCATCTGTGACGCCGTGCGCACCCCCATCGGCCGCTATGCCGGCGCGCTTGCCACCGTCCGGCCCGACGACATGGCCGCGCTCGTGATCAAGGCGCTGGTGGAACGCAACAAGTCGCTCGATCCCAAGGCGGTGGACGACGTCATCTTCGGCTGCGCCAACCAGGCGGGCGAGGACAACCGCAACGTCGCGCGCATGGCGGCGCTGCTCGCGGGGCTGCCCGAAACCGTCACCGGCGTCACCGTCAATCGCCTTTGCGGCTCCGGCCTCGACGCGGTGGGCGAGGCGGCGCGCGCCATCCGTTCGGGCGATGCGTCCCTGATGATCGCGGGCGGCGTCGAAAGCATGTCGCGCGCGCCCTTCGTCATGGGCAAGGCGGATGCCGCCTTTTCGCGCTCGGCCGACATCTACGACACGACCATCGGCTGGCGCTTCGTCAACCCGGTGATGAAGAAACTCTACGGCGTCGATTCGATGCCGGAAACCGGCGAGAACGTCGCCAGGGACTTCGGCGTCAGCCGCGCCGACCAGGACGCCTTCGCCTACCGTTCGCAGATGCGCGCGAAGAAGGCGCAGGACTCGGGCCGCCTCGCCAAGGAAATCGTTCCCGTCAGCGTCGCCCAGCGCCGCGGCGATCCGAAGATCGTCGACACCGACGAGCATCCGCGCGGCGACACGACGCTGGAAGCTCTCGCCAAGCTCAAGCCGCTGTTCGGCGAACACTCGTCCGTGACGGCGGGCAATGCGTCCGGCGTCAACGACGGCGCGGCGGCGAGGATCGTGGCCGGCGAGGCGGCGGCGAAGAAATTCGGTCTTACCCCCCGTGCCCGGATCGTCGCCCTGGCGACGGCCGGCGTGGCGCCGCGCCTCATGGGCGTCGGCCCGGCGCCGGCGACGGAAAAGCTGCTCGCCATGACCGGCCGGAAGATCGGCGAGATCGACGTGATCGAACTGAACGAAGCCTTCGCCAGCCAGGGTCTCGCCGTCGTGCGTCGCCTCGGCCTTCCCGACGACGCCGAACACGTCAACCCCAACGGCGGCGCCATCGCGCTCGGCCATCCGCTCGGCATGTCGGGTGCGCGCCTCGCGCTGACCGCCACGCAGGAACTGCACGAACGCGGCGCGAAACTGGCCGTCTGCACCATGTGCATCGGCGTCGGCCAGGGCATCGCGGTGCTGCTGGAAAAGGTCTAATCCTTCAAACGGCTTGCGCCGGCGCATTGACGGCGCGGGCCGGGGCCAATAGCCTTTCCCCAAAAGCGGTCCCGCCCGAGAGCCCGCGAACGGAGGAAACGCCATGTCCATCGCCACCGAAATGAAGGTGAATCCGCTCACGCCCCGCATCGGGGCCGAGATCACCGGCATCGACGTCCGCCATGCCACCAGGGACGACGTTGCTACTCTCCACAGGCTGCTGATCGACAATTGCGTCATCGTCATGCGCGACCAGCATCTGTCGCCGCCCGAGCAGATCGCCTTCACCGAGAACTGGGGTCCGCTGGTGCGCCGCATCGCCACCGACTTCCTGCACAAGGAATATCCGGACGTCCTCGTGCTGTCGAACCGCGTGGTCGACGGCAAGCCGGCCGGCGCGACGGAAGCCTACGCCGGTTTCACCTGGCACGCCGACCTGACTTATGCGGAAAAGCCCAGCATGGGCTCCATGCTGCACGCGCTCGAAGTGCCGCAGGAGGGCGGCGACACGGCCTTCGCCAACATGTATCTCGCCTACGACACGCTGCCCGAGGCGACGAAGCAGAAAATCGCCAACCTCAAGGCGATCCACATCCGCGACCGGCGCAAGAACCCGCGCGCGAAGATTACGAAGAAGGACGGGTTCAAGCACGACATCGACAAGTATTTCGACATCAAGGTTCCCGATTCGCTGCATCCGATGGTGACGACCCACCCCGAGACCGGGCGCAAGGTGCTGTTCGTCAACCCGCGCTTCGCCGTGGCCATCGACGGCATGGACGATGCCGAGGCGCAGCCGTTGCTCGACGAGCTTTTCGCCCACCAGATCCGGCCGGAGTTCATCTACCGCCACAAGTGGCGGCTGGGCGATCTGGTGTTCTGGGACAACCGCTGCACGATCCATCTGGCCTGCGGCGGCATCAAGGCGCCGGGCATCCGGACCCTGCATCGCACGTCGATCGCGGGCGAACGCCCGCATCTGTAGCCAGTCGGGCGAACGCCCGCATCTGTCGCTTTCGCTATTCGCTGACGGCGGTGCGTTCCGCATCCAAGTCGAACAGCACTTCGCCGTAGCTGGCACCCATCATTTCCCAGTTGAGCGCGTGGTGCGACGCGGCGCCGATCAGGTTGCGGTACTGGCGTTCCAGCGACGACCCGGAATAAAGCGCCCGACCGCCCGCCGAATTGAACAGCTTCGTGCCCGCTTCGAGGGCGAGCCGGCTCGCGTAGCCGACGTTGCGCCGGCAGATGGCGAGTTCCATCTCGCTGAAGCTCTCGCCCGCTTCCAGCTTGCGCTGGGCATTCCTTATCTGGGTGAAGTAGAGAAGATGCGCCGCCTCGATCATGGCGCTGGTCTCGGCGGCGATGATCTTCGTGCTTTCCTTTCGGGCGAGCGCGACGCCGCGCGACTTGCGGTTCTTCGTGTAGTCGTACCAGTCGCCCAGCACGCCCATCGCCATCCCTACGGCAAGGGCGGCGAATCCCGTGGTGGTGATGCCGCCGCGCGGCGTCCTGTAGACGGGCGCGGTGTTGACCAGCGTGCCCGGGCCGCGGCCGTCGCGCGCCTTGCGCACGTCGAGCAGTCGGTGGGTGGGGACGAAGACCTCCTTCACCTCGAAGCTCTTGGACCCGGTGCCGGCCAGACCCATGGTGCGCCAGTCGTCGATGATGGCGATGTCCTTGCGCGGCACCAGGAAGAAATAGGGGCCGTCCCTGGTGTCGCCGTCGACGATGTAGCCGCCGCAGATGTGCCAGTCGCAGTGGTCGATGCCGCTGGAAAATCCGTGGCGGCCGGAATAGACGTAGCCGCCGTCGACCGGCCGCCCGCGGCCCACCGGATCGAAGGAGGCGGAGATCAGCACGTCGTGGTCCTTGCCCCAGACGTCCTCCTGCGCTTCGGGCAGGAAGGTGGCGAGTATCTGCGCGTGGCCGCAGCAGATGCGCTGGATCCAGGCCTGCGAGCCGCAGGCGGCCGCGAGAATCTCCGTCACCTCGCACAGCACGTCCCAGCCCATTTCCTGCCCGCCGTAGCGTCGGGGCTGGATCATGCGGATCAGGCCCGCCTGGCGGAAATCGTCGATGGTGGCTTTGGGCACGCAGCGGTCGGCCTCGGCCTGGGCCGCGCGTTCTTTCAGGCGCGGGGCGATTTCGCGCGCCCGCGCGATGACTTCGGCATGGGTGACCGTTCCCGAAGGGATCGCTTCGGCAGTGCTCATCAGGCGTTTCCCGGCGGCCAGAAGGCCTTTGTTGTTCGTCTTCGGACGATTGGCGCGAGTCTGCCCCAGAACCGGGCTCCGGGCAACGCCGGTCAGCGGCGGGAGGCGAGCCTTTCCAGCGCGCGGTCGTGGGCGCGCGACAGCAGAAGAGCCGCGGCGAGCGCGCCGACGAGCGCCATGAACATGTCCCATTGCGTGTCCCATGCGTCGCCCTGGGTGGCGAGGAAGGCTTCGGCCTCGGCCTTGCCGACGATGGCGACCCACCATTCGATCAGTTCGTAGAACGCGCTGATGGCGAGACAGAAGACCGTGCCGATGGCGAAAAGCCATTTGCCGGGCCTGAGCGGGGAACATCGCAGGAGAATCTCCCGCACGATGATGGCGGGGGCGAAGCCCTGCATG
This sequence comes from Alphaproteobacteria bacterium, assembly GCA_964229575.1. Classification (GTDB taxonomy): domain Bacteria; phylum Pseudomonadota; class Alphaproteobacteria; order SMXQ01; family SMXQ01; genus WHSO01. Next base: position 4,097 of record CAXRES010000240.1, on the reverse strand, counting down.
AAATGGCCCAGCCGGTCGTAATGATTGCGGGCGAGGCCCAGCGCATCCTGCACCCAGAATCCGGCCGGCACCTTCGCATAGGTGTAATGCGCGCCGATCATCAGCACGATCGCGTGCAGGAAGATCAGCCGGCAGGCGAGATCGCTCAGGGGAAATCGCCGCCATGTCGCGATCAGGATTGCCGCCGCCAGCATCGTCGGCGAAACATCGAGCCACCACGTCAGGCGGTCGTGCGGCGCGACGGCCGACCAGACCAGCGCCAGCACACCCGCAACGAGGAGAAACAGCGGCTCGCGGCGCCCGGTTCCTGCGTGCGCCGCGCCTGACATCTCAGTCCCGGTTCGATCCGCGGGAAAAGTCCGGGCTGCGCTTCTCGCGGAAGGCCGCGGCGCCTTCCTGGTGCTCGTCATGCGGGAAGCGGGCGCGCTGCTGGGCGGCTTCGGCGGCAAGGGCTTCGCGCAGTTCGTCGAGCCCGGACAGCATCTTCTTGACGGCGGCGACGGCGTCGTGCGGCCCGTGGGCGAGCGCCATGCCTTCCTCGATGGCGCGGCTTTCCGCTTCGCCCTTGCCGACGACGATGTCGGCAAGCCCGAGGCGATGAGCCTCGTCGCCGTCGATGGCGGCGCGCGAGACGATCAGCCGCTTCGCGCCCGCCGCGCCGACGCGGCGGGCCAGCGTGCAGGACAGGCCCCAGTCGGGGCCGAGCGCGATCTTGAGGAAGGAAAAGGTGAAGGTGGCCGAGGATTCCGCGACCACGATGTCGGCGAGGCAGGCGAGGGAGATGCCCGCACCCGCCGCGTGGCCGGCCACCGCGGCGATGATCGGCTTGGGAAAGGAGGCAACCGCCATCGCCGTCGTGGCGACGTCGTTCATGCGCGCATCGATTTTGGCGATGTCCGTTTCGCCCATCGTGCGTACGTCGCCGCCGGCGCAGAAGTTGCCGCCGGCGCCGGTGACGACCAGCGCGTGGACGGCGGGATCGACCGCGAGCGTTTCCAGCGTGTCGCGCAGTTCGACGCGCGTTTCCGCGGTCAGGGCGTTGCGCACCTTGGGTTCGTCAAGGACCAGAACCGCGACGTGGGGCACCGGCTTTTCGACGCGGATGGGCATGGGCGGGGCTTTCAGCCGTTGAGGTCGGCGAAAGTCTTGCCTTCCGCCACGAGTTTTTGAAGCAGGGCGGAGGGCTTCCAGAACAAGGGATCAATCCTGGCGAAGGCCCTGATGCCGTCGAGCACCTTGGGCAGTCCGATGATGTCGGCGGTGCAGAGCGGCCCGCCGCGCCAGCGCGGGTAGCCGTAGCCGAAGATCTTGACCATATCGACGTCGAGCGGCCGGGCGGCGATCTTTTCTTCGACGATGCGCGCCCCTTCGTTGATCATGGCGTAGAGGATGCGGTTCTGGATTTCCTCCGTGGCGATCTGGCGGCGCTTGATGCCCTTGCGTTCCGATTCGGCGAGGATGATCTTTTCCACGTCCGCGTTGGGCGAGGGCTTGCCGTTGTCGTAGACATACCATCCGCGCCCGGTCTTCTGGCCGAACCAGCCCTGCTCGCAGATGCGGTCGGCGATCTCGACATAGCGTTCCTTCGGATCGCGCGTCGCCGCCGTGCGCTTTCGTTGCGCCCAGGCGATGTCGAGCCCGGCGAGATCCATGACCCGGAACGGCCCCATCGGCAGGCCGAAGGCCTCGATCGCCTTGTCGATGTCCCACGGCATGGCGCCGTCCTCGATCATGTAATCGGCCTGTTTTCGGGTCCTGGCGAGGATGCGGTTGCCGATGAAGCCGTCGCAGACGCCCGACAGCACGCCGACCTTGCCGAGCTTCTTCGCAAGCTCGAAGCCGGTGGCGATGACGTCGTCGCCGGTCTTCGCCGGGCGCACGATTTCAAGCAGCCGCATGACAAAGGCCGGAGAGAAGAAATGCAGTCCGATGACGTCCTCGGGCCGCCGCGTCGCCTGGGCGATCTCATCGATGTCGAGGTAGGAAGTGTTGGTGGCGAGCACGGCGCCCGGCTTCATCGCGGCATCGAGCCTGCCGAACACGGTCTTTTTCACGCCCATGTCCTCGAACACCGCCTCGATCACCAGATCGCAATCGGCCAACGCGCCGTAATCGAGCGAAAGCGCCAGACGCGACATGGTTTCGGCCTTGCCGTCGGCCGAGAGACGGCCGCGGGCAACGAAGCCGTCCAGGTTCTTTTCCACGTTGCCCCTGCCGCGTTCGAGCGCGGCCTGGTCCGCCTCGATCATCGTCACGGGGAATCCGGCGCGCAGGCAGGCCACCGCGATGCCGGCGCCCATCGTGCCGCCGCCGATGACGGCGAGCCTGGCCAGCTTGCGCGGCTTGGCGTTTTCCAGTCCCGGCACCCGGGATACCGCGCGTTCGGCGAAGAACACATGGCGCAGCGCCCTGGCCTGGTCGGAAGACCGCAGTTCCTGGAAGATGGCGCGTTCGCGCTTCATGCCTTCCGCATAAGAAAGCGTGGCCGCGGCTTCCACCGCTTCGAGTGCGCGCACCGGGCTTTCCTGGCCGCGCGCGGCGCGCGCCACCTTCGTCTTTTCGGTCGCAAAGAAATCGGCCGAACCCGGCGCGGGCACGGCCATCTGCGATATGCGCGGCAGCGCCGAACCGGTCCTGGCGAGCGCAAGGCGTTTCGCCGCCGCCAGCAGATCGTCCTCGCTTTCGGCGATCGCGTCGATGAGACGCGCTTCCAATGCTTCCTTCGCGGCCACCTGCCGGCCGCTGGTGACGAGGTCGGCGGCCTTTTCGACGCCGCACAGGCGCGGCAGGCGCTGGGTGCCGCCGGCGCCCGGGATGATGCCGAGGTTCACTTCGGGAAAGCCTGCGCGCGCCTTGGGCGACATGACGCGGTAATGGCAGCCGAGCGCGATCTCGAACCCGCCGCCGAGCGCCACGCCGTGGATGGCGGCGCAGACCGGCTTGTCGGCCGCCTCGATCGCGGCGATGACGTCGGGCAGGAAGGGCTCGATCGGCGGCTTGCCGAATTCGCGCACGTCGGCGCCGGCGATGAACACGTTGCCCGCGCCGCGGATGACGGCGGCCTTGATCGCGCCGTCGGCGGCGACCGCTTTCATGGCGTCGACCAAACCCTGGCGCACCGCCTGGGAAATGGCGTTGACCGGCGGATTGTCGACGGTGATCACGGCGACGCCGTCTTCGATGGAGATGTGGACGGCGCTGGCTTCGCTCATGGTCTTTCCGGGGAGATTGGACAGGAAAAGGGGCCCCATTCCTATCAACCGCGACACGCGCGGGCAAGGGCACCTTCACGGCGCGGCCCGGGCGGGTATAATCGCGCGAAATTCACCGCCGCGTGAGGGAGAGCCATGAGCAAGGCCGCATTCGAACAGATCATGGGCAAGATCGCCGCCGCCATCGCCGAAAGACCGGTGGACGGGGCGCTTGCCGCCTATCTCGACAAGACGTTTCCCGCCGACGGGGCCGATTTCAAGGCGGTCGAGGCGCTCTGCCGCGAAGGCGAAAAGGACGGCTGGATCTGCGAGCGCGAGATGGGGGGCCTCAGGTTCGGCCGCGTGGTGAAGCCCGGCGCCGGCGCCGGCAGGTTTTCCGTCGACGTGGTGCGCATGAAGGACCTCCAGGGTCCGCACCATGTGCATCCGACGGGCGAGATCGGCATGATCATGCCGATCGCGGGCGAGCCCAGGTTCGACGGTTTTCCGCGCGGCTGGTACGTCGATCCGCCGGGCTCGGACCATTTCCCGACCGTCGAAGGGGGCGACGCCTACGTCCTCTACCTGTTGCCCGAAGGCAAGATCGAGTTCACCGGGAAGAAGTAGACGCCGCGTTCCGGTCGAGCGACTTGAGCATGGTGGCGAGGCTGATCGACTTCAGCGTCGCCACGGCGATCTCGTCGACCTCGGTGAGAACGCTGCCGAGCGCGCGGCCGACGTCGGTATCCGCCGCCGGGCCGGGAAGGTCGGCCTCGCCCTGCACGCTGTCGCCGAACAGCACGATTACGTCGTAAAGCGACGTGCGCTTGGCGTTGCCCGAGAAGCGGTAGCCGCCCTTGGCGCCGCGCACGGCCTCGACCAGTCCGCCGCGGCCGAGATCACGCA
>CAXRES010000239.1:0-13792 GCA_964229575.1 Alphaproteobacteria bacterium | reverse complement strand
CAAGGCGGCCGACTGGGATGCCGACGGAACCGCCAGCCTCAAGACCTGGCTGTATCGCGTCGCCATAAATTTATGCATCGACCGCCGGCGCAGGGTGGTGCCGACGCCGGTCGATACGCTGCCGGAAACGCCGACCGGCGGCCCGGCCGAGGTCGATGGACATTACGACCGCGCGCGCTGGGTGGCGCGGGCCGTCGGCCGGTTGCCGGAACGCCAGCGCGCCGTGCTGGCGCTGGTCTACTACCAGGGCATGAGCAACGGCGAGGCGGCCGAGATGCTCAAGCTCAGCGTCGAAGCGGTCGAAAGCCTCCTGGCCCGCGCCCGGCGCGCATTGCGCGCGACGCTCGAACCGCTGCGCGACGATCTGTTGAAGGGATCCTGAACCATGAACGACAAAATGAACGACGTCAGGAACGATGGGGGCGAGCGCAAGTACGATTCGCCCGAACGGCGCCCGCAGGCCGAGCGCGACCTCGACCGCATGCTTGATCTCCTGTCGGCTCCGGCGCCGTCGGAAACCTTGCGCGCCCGCCTGAAGCGGGATTTCTCCGCGGACGGCGGCAAAGGCGCGGCGGAATCGGGTACGGTCGGCATCCTGTTGCGCCAGCGCGCGGGCGCTTTCGCCGTCGCCGCGGCGCTGCTGCTGGCCGTGGCTCTCGCCGCACTGAGTCCGCCGGTGGGCGAGCGCGCACCGGCGACGGGCGTCCCCGCGGCCGAGGCAGCGGCGACATATGTTCCCGACGAAGCGACCGCTGATCCCGACGAAGCGGCCGCCGACGAGGTCGAACTGGCCCGCGCCATGCTCGGCGGCGCAAGCGCCGACAGCGCGCCCTACCTGTTCGCTACCCTGGTTCTGGCCCGGCATGCCGAACAGGTCATTCCCGATGACGCGGGCTGGGACGCATCGGCGTCCTTCGATGCCGTTCCGCTCGACTGAACGAACGCCGGGACCGTCCGCGGGACAGGCTGCCTACAGCGCGGTCTGCGCCTGGCGGTCCCTGGTGAAGTAGTCGCGGTTGTTGAGCTGGCCGCGGCCGGCGACGACGATCACGTCGCCCGGCTTCTTGACCTGGTAAAGAAGCGCCGGCTGGTCGCTTTCGTTGTGCAGCTGGTAGTACTGGCCGCCCGGCACCAGCACGCACATGCCTTCGCTCAGGTGGTGGACGGTCGGCTCGGCATCCTCCGAATCCTTGGTGCGAACCGTGAGTTTGCCCTTGAGGCACAGGAACGACTGCGACGTGCCCTTGTGGTAGTGGAACTCGTTGCGCGCGCCCGGGGCGTAATGATTGAGGGCGATGAGCAGGTCATCCTCCTTGGACAGGAGCTTGCGCTGGCGCGGACGCTCGGGATTGCCGAGGTCGATCGCGTCGAAGACCTTGCTGACGTGGGCCATGGGATCCTCCGTTATTGCTGTTGAACGCGCCCCGTCGGGCGGTTTGGCGCGACTCTATCGCAATCGCTCGCGGGGCGCGAGAGCCCCGGGCGGAAGCCCGAAAACCGGCCCGGTTGCCCCCTCCCGGCCGGAAGGGGGGCGTGCTAGAGTCCGCCCCGGTCCGGCGGCCCGCCCCGAAACCGGCTGGCGTCTGCCGGGCCAGCAACCGAAGCGTCCAGATAGAGCGGACGCGCATCCTTTCCCCTTCATGCGGAGCCAAGAATGATCACAATCAAGAAATCGCGCGCCCTTTTCGCGGGACTCGCTGCCGGCGTCATGGCTGCCTGCGCCGTGACCGCGGCTTCGGCACAGGATGCCGCGGCCTTCTACAAAGGGAAGATCGGCAAGATCGTCGTCGGTTACGGGCCGGGCGGCGGCTATGACGCTTATGCACGCATGATCGCGCCGCATCTCGAAAAGACCACCGGCGCCAAGTGGATCGTCGAAAACCAGCCGGGCGCCGGCGGCGCGACGGCGCTCAACCGCATCTATTCGGCGGCGCCCGACGGGCAGCAGATGATGATCGTCAACGGCACCGGCGCCGGCCTCGGCCAGATTCTCAAGCAGTCGGGCATCCGCTACGATCTTTCCAAGCTCGGCTATCTCGGCATCGTGTCGTCTTCGCCGTGGATCTGGATGGTCAGTCCGAATTCCAAGTTCCAGACCGTCGCCGATGTGCTGAAGCCCGGCGTCTCGGTGAACTGGGGCGCTGCCGGCGTCACCGACGGGCTCGGCGACGGCGCCGCGATCACCTGCGCTGCGCTCAAGATCAACTGCAAGGTCGTGCGTGGCTACAAGGGCAGCAAGGCGGCGGCGCTCGCCGTGACCCAGGGCGAGATGGACGCGATCTATGTCTCCGATACCTCGGCCAACGACTATCAGCGCTCGAAAACGGCGCGCGGGCTCGCCACCATGTCGCGCGAGAAGTCGCGCTTTTTCCCGAACCTGCCGACGATCTTCGAGCAGGTGAAGATGACGCCCGAGCAGGTCTGGTGGTTCGATTTCCGTGCCACGCTTGACGATCTCGGCCGCATCCTCGTGGTGCCGCCCAACCTGCCGAAGGATCGTCTCGCCTTCCTGCAGGCGGCGGTGAAGCAGACGCTGACCGATCCGGCCGTGCTGGCCGAAGGCGAAAAGACCAACCGGTATATCGCCTTCCAGGACGCCGAAGCGACCTACAAGAAGGTCATGTCCGCGGTCGGCGCCCTGACCGACGAGCAAAAGAAGAAGGTGGCGGATATCGTTCTCGCCAAATAATCGGCGCGTTCGCGCGCGAGGAAAGAGGGAGGACCGCGGTCCGCCCTCTTTTTTTGTGCCTTGCCGGCGCCTACTTGCAGTTGACTTCCCTGGCTTCGTCGCCTTCGCGCAGATAGACGAAGGTGCAGGTCATGCCGATCTTGACCTCGCCGCGCTTGGCGGGCTTGCCGTCCCGGGTAATTCTGGTGCGCGTGCCGGAAATCTTGGCGCTGACTTCCTTGCCCTGGTAATTCAGCACCATTTCGCGGCCGTCGTTCCTGAGTTGGGTGATCGGTCCGGTGTGCCTGAGATCCTTGACCGCTTCCTTGGGGTTCATCGCTTCATTCAGCAGCGCAGCGACGCGGGGTGACGGGTTGGCCACCGCCTTGATCGCCTTTTCGACGTCGTCGCCGAACAGCGGCACGAGGGGCCGGTCGGCCTTCTTGACGTCCGTGCCGAATTCCGGGTCCTCGTGCGTCTTTTTGTAGGCGGCGCGCAGGAAGGCGAGCCTGGCTTCAGGAATGCCCGGCGGCAGGGCCGTGATGCGATGGATTTCGCCCTGGGCGACGCTGATCAGAGCGGCAAGCTGCTTGAGGTCGGGATCTGTCAAAAGCTCGTCCGCCGTCGGCGTGTCCTTGGCGTCGGCGTCGCGCCGCGCGGCAAACTGGACGATAAATCGGCCCTTGCCCTGCTTGACCATGACTTCGTTGGCGTCGACCGAACCGGCCATGATGTCGATTTCCCCGCGTTGCATGGCGAGAAAGGCATCGGGACCCATATAGCCGGGAATCATCTGGAACTTCAGGTCGAAGGCCATTTCCGCCATCTTGGACACGGCCCAGCGGCCCGAGCCGGGGCCGCCCGTGGCCATCTTCAATACCAGCCCCGACGCCTTGATTTCGTCGACGGTCCTGAGCGGGTGCTTGGTCGAGATCATCAGCACCTGCGGCGAGGACGACGACTTGCCGAGATAGCGCATCTTCGCCATGTCGTACTTCACGCCCTTGGCCTTGACGATCTGGTTGTAGACCATCGACGTGTTGAAGGTGCCCATGGTCTGGCCGTTGGGCTTCGAATTGTAGATGAAGTTCGTGCCGATGATGTGTCCGGCCCCGGGCACGTTACGCACGACGAAGGTGCTGCCGGGAATGTGTTTCTGCATGTAGCGCGCGGTCAGGCGGCCCATGAAGTCGAAGCCTCCGCCGGCCCCGGTAGCGACGACGTAGGTGACGGTCTTGCCTTTGAAATACGCAGCTTCGTCGGCCGCGGCCGGAAACGTGGCGGCGCGACCGAACAACGCCGCGAAGCCGGCGAGCGGCCATGAGCGGATGGTAAGCATCGATGTCTCCTTCACGAAGAAACGAAAATCCGGCCGGTGTGCTGCGCGGCGGCCGTGGACGGCTCTTGTGCCCGGGGGTGGGGGTGATTGACACGCGCGAGCCCACTCGCCAGAGTGGCGCCAGCGTAACATGTGACGAAAGCGGGAGGCAAACCACCGCAGGCCGGGCCGTGACCCGTCGTGCGGTCGACGATCTCTCCCGCCTTTCAGGGGGAATTTCAGGGGGAATTACATGAAAAAGCGTCTGCACGTCGAACGCCGCACCAAGCGCTGGCAGGAACAGCGCTGGATTCTCGATGCCATCATCGCCACCGTCGGGCCCGAATGGGACCAGGGGCGCATCCAGTCGAAGGGCGGCCGCGCCGGCCCCGACGGCGTCGCCGCGTTCAAGTCGGCGGCCTCGCGCATGAAGAAGTTCAACGACATCGGGCCCGAATTCACCCGGGCCGGCCGCAAGGCCGAAGCGAAGGGGCTCGCCTACGAGAAGGAAAAGCGCTTCGTGTCGGCGCGCGAGCAGTTTCTGACCGCCTCGCTCCTCTATGCCTCCGCCCAGTGGCCGTATTTCGACTACGACGACACGGTGGCCGAACTTGAGGAGCGCATGAACGCCACCTTCGCCAAGTATATAAAGTACGCGCCGCGCCCCGTGCGCCGCGTCGAGATTCCGCTCGGCAAGGGCAAGGCGATGCCGGCCTATCTGCATCTGCCCCATGCGCCCGCCAAGGGCGAGAAGTTTCCCTGCACGCTGGTCACGGGCGGCATGGACGGCTCCAAGGAAAACATGGTGTCCATGTACGGCGATCCCGCCATCGAGCGCGGCTTCGCCGTGCTGGCGCTCGACGGGCCGGGGCAGGGCGAATGTCCGGGCCGCGGCATTTATCTTTCGCCGACCGCGTTCCAGGCGGCCGGGCTCGCGGCCTTCGACTGGCTCTGCGACCAGCCGGAGATCGACGCCGATCGCATCGTCATCCGCGGCTCGAGTTTCGGCACCTATTTCAGCGGCCAGGCGGCCGCGGTTCTGGGCAACCGGCTGAAGGGCATCTCGGCCACGGGCATCTGCCAGGAACCCGGGGCGCATACGATCTTCAACATGGCCTCGCCCACCTTCAAGGTGCGCTTCATGTTCATGTGCGGCTTCGAGGACGAAAAGAAGTTCGACGCCTTCGTCAAGGGCTTCGATCTGCGCAAGGTCGCCTCGAAGATCAAGTGCCCCTACATGATCGTCGCCGGGGAGGACGACCAGCTTTCGCCGGTCGAACACACCTACAATCTGTTCGAGCAGATCAAGGCTCCCAAGCGCCTGGTGGTGTACGAAAGCGCCAACCATTCGATCCACGGCGGGCCCGCCGCGGCGAACGGTGAAAACCGTGAAAACATGATGTTCGACTGGATGCTCGACCGTGTGAACGGCAAGCCGATGAAGTCGGAACTGTGGTACATCGACGCATCGGGCAAGGCGAACATCACGCCCTACAGGAAATAGTCAATTGCCGACCGGCGGGTTAAAGCCCCCGGATTTCCCTGAATATCCAGGAGCCCCGCACAAATTGTTGTGCGGGGCTTTTCCATATGATGAAATTCGTCACAACAAGATGAATAAACCTCATACCCCTGACAGGGAGGTTTGATCCCATGAACGCTGTTCATCATGCCGCCATTGCCGGCGCCGTGTTCCTGTGTGCCGGCGTCGTTGCCGGCGATGCTTCGGCTCAGGCCGCGCCCAACAAGGGTTTCTACAAGGGCAAGACCGTCGAATGGATCGTCACCACCGCACCCGGCGGCGGACACGACTTCTGGGCGCGGGTCATGTCTAACGCCATGCAGAACCAGCTGCCCGGCTCGAAGTTCGTCGTGCGCAACCGGCCGGGGGCCGGGCACATCATCGGCGTCAACCTGATCTACAATTCCAAGCCGGACGGCCTGACGCTCGGCAATTTCACCACGGGCCTCGTCTATACCCAGATCATCGGCACCAAGGGCATCCGCTTCGACCTCGCCAGGATGTCGTGGGTCGGCAAGGTGACTTCGGAACGCCGTGTCATGTCGGTCGCGGCCAAGTCGGAATTCAAGACCTTCGCCGACGTGCTCAATGCCAAGCGCGAGGTGAAGTTCTCCTCCTCGGGCGTCGGATCGGGCTCCTTCACCGACAGTTTCATGGTCGGCACCGCCTTCAACATTCCCTTCCGCATCATCAACGGCTATTCCGGCTCGCAGTCGGCGCTGGCCATGGTGCGCGGCGAAGTGGACGTGCTGATGGGCGGGGAGGATTCGGCCGAGTCCTACGTGCGTTCCGGGCAGCTTCGCAACATCATGATGGTCGGCGGCACGAAGCCGGGCATGGTCGATGCAAACGACTACGTCAGGACGCCGCTCGGCAAGCAGGTGATCCGCCTGATGAGCCTGATGGGCAACCTGTCGCGCATCACGGCGGGGCCGCCGAACGTTCCGGCCGACCGACTGGCCACCCTTCGCCTCGCCTTCAAGGAATCGATGGAGAGCAAGGAGGTTCTGGAAACGGCGAAGAAGGCCCAGCGCGAGATCGAGCCCGCCTATGGCGAGGACGTGCAGAAGATGATCGTCGAGCTGATGAGCCAGCCGCCGGAAATCGTCGCCATGCTGAAGAAGATTTCGACGATGAAGGAAGAATCGGTCCAGCACACCGGTCCGATCATCCAGGTCAAGGACGATGGCCGCGAAATCGTGATCCGGCGCGCGGGACAGGAGGTTTCGGCGAAGATATCCGGCTCGCGCACCAAGATCACGCAGGCCGGCAAGCCGGCCAAGCGCAGCATCTTCAAGGAAGGGGTCGTGTGCACGATCACCTATCCGCGCCCGGGTACCGAAGCACAGGAAGTGGATTGCCAGTAGCTGGAAATCCATTCGGTTCAGGGTGTTGGGCGGGTCCGCTTCGGCGGGCCCGCTTTTTCGTTGCCGCAAAGGCCGATTGCCGAGCATGGCGGCGCCGGATTAGGATTTGCCCGGGGCCGGACAAGAACAGCTAAACGGCCTTCCATCCCAAGGAGGAAAGAATGTTCACGCACAGGCACGTCCTTCGCGCGCTGGCCGTGGCCGGCGTCGTGGCCGGCTCGTTGGCGGGCGCATCCCGGCAGGCGTCATCCCAGGAAGTTTCGTTCAAGGGCAAGACAGCGCGCGTCATCGTCGGCTACGAAGCGGGCGGCGGTTACGACGTCTATGCCCGCATTCTGGCGCGCTATTACGGCAACCATCTGCCGGGCAAGCCCAATGTCATCGTCCAGAACATGATCGGCGCCGGTTCGGTGCTCGCCGTCAATTACATCTACGAGCGTGCGCCCAAGGACGGCTCGCAGTTCGCCACCTTTTCGCGCACCGTTCCGCTGCTCGCTTTCTCCGGCGACCAGAAGGGTATCCGTTTCGATCCGCTGAAGCTCTCCTGGATCGGCACGTCGTCGAGCTATGCCGACGACGCCTATATCATGATGGTGCGCAAGGACCGCGGCGTGACGACCGTTGCCGACCTGCGCGGGCGCAAGCAGCCGCTGAAATTCGCCTCCACCGGGTTCGGATCGACCGGCCACGATATTCCCCTCGTGCTGCGCGAGACGCTCGACCTCAATATCCAGGTCGTTCATGGCTATCCGGGCGGGGCGACGCTTTACCTTGCCGTCGAACGCGGCGAGATGGACGGGCGCATGGTCGGCTATTCGTCGATCAAGTCGGCGCAGCCCCAGTGGCTGGAAAAGGACAGCAAGGTCATGCCCCTCTTGCAGTTTGCCCGCGAGACGCGTCATCCCGATCTGCAGAACGTGCCGACGGCGCGCGAGCTCGCCTCCAAGCCCGAGGACAAGTCGCTGATCGAGATGATGGAGTCGACCTATTTTCTCGCCCGTCCCTATGCCGGCCCGCCGGGCATCCCGGCCGCCAACCTCCGCGTCGTTCGCGCCGCCTTCATGGCGGCCCACAAGGATCCGGGCTATGTGGCGGAGGCGCAGAAGCTGCGCATCGACGTCAGCCCCTGGGACGGGGAAAAGGTTGCCGGGATCGTGCAGAGCCTTGCCAGGATTCCGCGGGATCTCTACGCCCGCTACGACCGCATCCTCGCCAACCCGAAATCGGCGCCGCGCCAGGTGAACTGGCAGATCGTCGATGGCAAGATTTCGAAGCTCGCCAAGAAGGGCCGTTTCGAGTTCGAGGCGGCGGGCAAGACGCACAAGTCGCGCGTCTCCAGCGGCTACACCCAGCTTTCGGTCGACGGCAAGACGGCGAAGTCGAGCGCCCTCAAGGAAGGCATGAGTTGCAAGATCTGGTACGAAGGCGACAATTCGGACGCCGGCCAGATGGAGTGCAAATAGCACTTCGGACGCCGTTTCGCGTTCCCGGTTCGAAGCGCGGCCCGTCGGGGCCGCGCTTCTGTTTTGCGCGGCGGATTTAACCATCTGAAGAAACGACGAAACCCATGTTTCCCGGAAATTTTCCATAGGGGTGGAACAAGTCCTGTATAGGAAATATAGTGTTTTTCTATAACAGGGCGCGACGCAGGGAACACGCAGAGGTTCCGCCGTCGCCTTCACGAAACGGGAGACTCGCATGAAAAAGATGCTTCCCTCGGCCGCGGCGGTTGTCGCGGCCGTTCTCGCCTTCAACCCGGCCGAAGCCGGCGCGGCGGAACTGTTCGAAGGCAAGACCGTCAAGGTTCTGATCGGCTATGCCGCGGGCGGCGGTTACGATACCTATGGCCGTTTCGTCGCGCGCCATATCGGCAAGCAACTGCCGGGCAAGCCCAACGTCATTACCCAGAACATGCCGGGCGCGGGCAGCATCGCGGTGGTCAATTACATCTACGGCCAGGGCGCCAGGGACGGGACCGAGTTCGCCACCTTCACCCGCTCCGCTCCGATTCTGGCGCTGGCCGGGGAGAGCAAGCAGGCGCGTTTCGATCCGCTCAAGCTCACCTGGGTCGGCACATCGTCGAGCTACAAGGGCGAGGCCTACATGATGATGGTGCGCAAGGATACCGGCGTGCGTACGATCAACGACCTGCGCGCGCTCAAGAAGGAGCTTCGTTTCGCCGCGACCTCCTTCGGATCGGACGGCACCGACGTGCCGATCGTGCTGCGCGAGGTGCTCGGCCTCAATATCGTGCCGCTGCGCGGCTATCCCGGCGGCAACTCGCTCTATCTTGCGGTCGATCGCGGCGAAGCGCAGGGCCGCATGACGGGCTTCGCCTCGATGCAGACGGCGCATCCCGAATGGCTGAAGCCCGATGCCATCGTGAGGCCGATCCTGCAGTTTGCCACCCGGACGCGGCTGCCGGAATTCCCCGACGTGCCGACCGCTCGGGAAGTCGCAGGCAAGAGCTCCAACCTCGACCTGATCGAGATGCTGGAGGCGCCCTTCTACATGGCGCGTCCTTTCGCCGCTCCGCCGGGCCTTTCGGCGGAAACGACGAAGGTTCTGCGTGCCGCCTTCATGAAGGCGCATCAGGATCCTGCCGCAGTGAAGGAAGCCGAAAAGCAGCGCCTTGAGCTGAGCCCCAGCGACGGGGCCGAGGTGCACAAGGTCATTGAGCGCCTGGCAGGCGTACCCAAGGAACTTTACAAGCGCTACAACGACATCCTGCGCAATCCCAAGTCGCCGATCCGCGAGGTCAAATGGCAGATCGTCGATGGCAGGATTTCAAAGCTCGCCAAGAAAGGCCGCTTCGAGATCGAGGCCGACGGCAAGACGCACAAGTCGCGCGTTTCCTCGGGCTACACCAAGCTGACCGTCAAGGGCAAGGAGGCCCCGGCCAGTTCGCTCAAGGAAGGCATGGCCTGCAAGCTCTGGTATGAAGGCGAAGAAACCGACGCCGGCCAGGTGGAGTGCAAGTAGGCGTCATCGGCATTTGCGCAATGAAAGAGGCGCGGCCCTTCGGGACCGCGCCTTCTTCATGGGTGGCAATGGGTGAGCGTCAGGCCGAGGCCGGAAAGACCAGGGACTTGATCACCACCGGCACGGCGCCGGAGGAGGGGATCAACTCGCCGATGTCGATGTAGTCGAACTCCTTGAGCTCGATGCCGTCGATGGAGATGACGGCGCTGTCGAGCTTCATCTCCTCGGTCAGGTGCAGGCCGAGAAGGCCGCCGATGTCGCTGTCGTTGACCATGATGAGCGGGTGGCCCTTGGCAAGGTGCGCGCGCAGGCCTTCCCGGGCGCCCTGGCAGAAGCCGTGCAGGCGCTGGAAGGTCGCCGAGCCGCCCCATTTGAACGACAGCGCCACGGCCTGCTCGGCATCGACCAGGTCGAGGCGGGTGAGCGAGGCGCCGATGGCGTCAGACACTTCCTTGGGGTCGATGTCGTCGCGCGAGAAATCGATCTCGGGCGTGATCACCGGCACGTTGCGCACGGGAACCGCGCTGGTCGGGTCGATGAAGATGGTGTTGCCGGAAACCTGCACCGTGTACTGCGAGGCGCCGATGACCGTGGCGCGGATCGTCGCCGCCGGTTCGCGCACCGGGATGCCGAGGCCGTCGACCGCCTTGCGCGCGGCCCTGGCGACGAGCAGGCCGAGGTCGCCGAAGCCGGTTTCCGACTTGCCGTAGATGAATTCCGAAACGCCGCCCGAAAACGTCACCGCGTCGACCTTGCCGCGGAAGGCAAGCGGCGGCAGGCGCAGGAGAGCCTTGCCTTCCGCCGTCATGTCCTTGAGAGCGACCACTTCCATCAGCCGCGCCATCATGCGCGCGACGATGGCATCCAGTTCGGCGGCCGATGGCTTCATCCCGAAGTCGATCGCAACGCCGGCTTCCCTGGCGTAGGTCCGCGCCGCGTCCTCGATGCGCACGATTTTGCCGTCCGCGTCCATGGCCAGCAGGCGCGCGCCGACGTCGATGGCCGTGACCTCGATGACGTGGCCCTTTTCGCAGATGGCGATCTTCGACGTGCCGCCGCCGATATCGACGTTCATCACTACGCCGCCCAGCTGCGCGCTGAGCCCGACGGCGCCCGAGCCGTGCGCCGCCATGGTGGTTTCCAGCCCGTCGCCCGCGCTGACGGAGACGAACTTGCCCGCTTCGGCGGCGAACAGGTCGGCGATGGCCCGCGCATTGCGCCGGCGCACGGCGACGCCGGTCAGGATCAGGGCGCCGGTGTCGATGGCGTCGCGCGCCAGCTTGGCCTTGGTGTAGCTCGCTTCGATGAAGCGGCCGAGCGCGTCGGAATCGATGACCTCGCCGTTGACGTAGGGCGTCAGCAGGATGTCGGATTCGGCGATGATCTCGCGCTTGACGATCTTGTAGCGCGAGCCGATGCACTCCATGTGCAGGCGGGAAAAGACCAGATGCGACGTGGACGAACCGATGTCCACGCCGACGCTGGTCAGGTCGAACTCACCTTCGTCTACGATGTGCCGCGCCGAACTGGTGAAGGACGCGCGGATTTCCTGAACTGCCATCTATGACTTACTCGGCGGCTTTGCGCGGGGCGTAGAGCTTGTCTTCCATGCGCGACTTGCCGCCTTCCTTGGCCAGGGTTTCCTCGAACTCCTTGCGCAGGTAGGGGTCTTCCATGTCGTAAGGCACGGCCGTGCCGCCGTCGCGCAGGTCGATGGCGCCGTAGTCGGTTTCCTTGCTGCCGGGCGCGCCGGAGCGGGCGTTCTTGCCCGGATGCACCGGGCCGAACCAGGCGGTCAGCCGCAGGGGGCCGGCCGAAACGCCGAAATGCTGGTGATACCAGTCGCCGCCCATCGGCGCCGCCGTCACCATGCCGACCGGCTCGTAATCCTGGCGCATGACCTTGTCGGCCTTGCCGTCCTTCCACGGCGTATGGCCTTCGCTGGACGGCCAGGTGTAGGTGTAGCCCTTGCCCTTGAGGCAGATCAGGATCGCCCCCGACCCGTGGGCATGGGCCTTGGAATAGCGGCCCGTCTCGTGCTGGGCGATCCACAGGTAGAAGTTCTGGCGCGCCATGTGCGGCTCGATGCGGCGGTAGCCGGGCGAGCGACGGTTGTCGAGCGGCAGCTCGCAGTTGATGACGTCGGGCAGGATGTTGGTCTGCTTCATGGCCAGGCCGCGCACGGGATCGGCGTAGATGTCGTCGACCGGCTTGAAGTAGTTGGCGTTGTCCGGGTTGAAGCGGTCGCGGAAGGCGAACGAGCAGTTGAAGATGAACTCGGCGTTGCGATAGGTGTTGAACGCCTGCGGCGCCAGGTTGCCGCCGAGCAGCTTCGCCGGCTGCGAGCTGGCGTTGATCAGCCGGTACTTGGCATTGAGCGGAATGGCGAACATCGAGCCCGGCTGCCATTCGAAGACGTGCTTCTTCTGTTCGTAGCCGTCTTCCCAGACTTCGGTGGTGCCGCGGCCCTCCATCACCAGGAACTGCTGCTCATAGACGTGCTTGACGGCATTCGTCGCGCCGGCGCCCGGGACTTCGAGCACGAAGGAACCCCACAGGCCCTCGGTGCCCCACAGCTGGATGAAGGTGCCCTTGCCGCCATAGAGCTTCCACGGCTTGACCGGCAGGTCCTGGCAGCGCGTCACGCCGAGACCGCGGTAGATCGGAACCTCCTGGGATTCCATCCACAGATCCCACGGCAGCTTGGGCCGTTCGAAGGTACCGAAGCCGGACTTCTTCTCGTTGCCCGTGGGCTCGGTCCAGTGGATATGACGATCGTCGGTCGGCAGGTCGTGAGGCATGACGTTCTCCTGAGCCTTGGCTGCGCTCGTTCCTTGGGGCGCGAGGGGGTTGTCCTGGGGGAGGCCGGGAACCGGCCCCGAGGCGGCCCTGTGGTGGGTGGGCCGCGCTTGGGGGCGATTTTAGCCGCCCGCGCGGGCGGCTGCAACCAAGCCCGGGCACGGCTTTTCCCGCGCTTCAGGCTGTTGTCTTGCGGACCACCAGGGCATCCAGCGCCACCGCACCCTGGCCGCGGGGCCGGATGACGAAGGGGTTGATGTCGATGGCCTCGATGGACGGATCGCTCGCCGCCAGGCGGCCCAGCGCCACGATGGCCTCGACCGCCGCGGCGTGATCGGCCGGGGCGGCGCCGCGCCAGCCGGCGATCAGGGCGCCGGCCCGCGTGGCGGCGATCAGGGCGGCGGCTTCCTCGGCATTCAGCCCGGCGCGGCCGAAGGCGACATCCTTGTAAAGCTCGAGCGTAATGCCGCCGGAGCCGAACATCACCACCGGCCCCATTTCGGGATCGACGGAGATACCGAGCGCACATTCGATGCCGCCCGTCACCTGTTCGGCGATGAGAAATCCGTCAAGCGCGACGTCCGGCGCATACGCGGCGACGTTGGCGACGATGCGCGCGCAGGCGGCGCGCACGCCTGCCTCGTCGCGGATGCCAAGCATCACCGCGCCGGCCTCGGTCTTGTGGGCAAGGCGCGCCGAAACCCCCTTGATGACGACGGGAAAGCCGATCCCGGCCGCCGCCTGCGCGGCGGATTCGGCATCCTGAACCACCCGTTCGCGCGGGCTGGCGATGCCGATGCCGGCGAGCAGCGCCTTCGACTGCGTTTCGGACAGGGCTTCGGCCCGGCCGTCGGCGCGGGCTGCAACCGCCGGTCCTGCGCCGCTGCCGGCCCGCGCCGTGCGCCGGGCCTGCTCCTGCAGGCGGCGGATGACGCGAAAAGCCCGGTCGGGCTCGGCGAAATAGGGCAGATGCGCAAGGCCCGCGCGCAACTTGCGCGCATGTTCGCTCGGGCTGACGTTGACCGGCGTGAACAGGGCGACCGGCGGGCGTTTCGCGCGCGCCTTCGCCCACTCGCCGATGCCGCGCAGGTTCGCCTCCTTGCGTTCGATGCCCGGCACCTGCGGCAGTTCCTCGG
>CAXRES010000238.1:0-13831 GCA_964229575.1 Alphaproteobacteria bacterium | reverse complement strand
AGCCGTTCTCGGTGATGTAGATGGGCAGGCGATAGCGCGCCGCGAGACCGACCAATGTGTCGGTAAACATGCCGGGGAAGATCGGCCAGCCGATGTCGGACCTGGGCGCGTCCTCTGGCGCCGCACCCCAGCCGAAGCCGTAGATCGCCTGCGGATCGGCCTTGGCGAAGATCGGGCCGTAGTGGTTGAGGCCGAAGAAATCCACCGGCCGGCAGATGCGCGCCATGTCGCCCGCCTTCACGTGCGGCGCGATGGCCGCGGCGAGGCCCGGCGGATATTTGCCGAGGATCTGCGGATCGGGAAAGGCGAGGTTCCAGTGCTCGTCGAGGTCGGAGGCCGCCTTGCGGTCGGCCTCCGTGTCCTTTTCCGGCACGATCGGCGTGAAGTTGTGTACCGCGCCGATCAGCGCGCCCGCCACATGATCGCGCAAGACATCGACGCCGGCGCCATGCGCCAGATTGACGTGATGCACGGCGGCCAGATGCCTGTCGCGGTCGGTGACGCCGGGCGCACCCCAGTCGATGGCGTAGCCGAACAGGGTGAAGACGGAGAACTCGTTGAACGTCGCCCAGTGCCTGACGCGGTCGCCATAGCGCCGGGCGGCAAGCGCGGCGTAATCGGCGAACCATCCGACGCTGTCGCGGTTGGCCCAGCCGCCTTCGTCCTGCAACGCCTGCGGCAGGTCCCAGTGATAGAGGCAGAGCCACGGCTCGATGCCGGCTTCGAGCACCGCGTCGATCAGCCGGTCGTAGAAGTCGAGGCCCTTTTCGTTGACCGCCCCCTTGCCCCGGGGCAACAGCCGCGGCCAGGCGGTGGAGAACCGGTAGGCATCGACGCCGAGCGTCTTCATCAGCGCGATGTCTTCGCGATAGCGATGATAATGGTCGCAGGCGACATCGCCGGTATCGCCGTTGGCGACCTTGCCCGGGGTGCGGCAGCGCAGGTCCCAGATGCTGTCGCCGCGGCCGTCCTCATGCGTCGCGCCCTCGATCTGGAAGCTCGAGGTCGAAGCGCCCCAGACGAAAGCGGCGGGATATTTCGCCCGGGCGGCGGACGCGGGGGCCTTTTTGCCGGCAGCCTTCCGACGTGCCGACTTGACGGGGCGGGACTTGCGGGCAGGGGGGCGAGCGGGCTTGCGCATGGCAGTATCCGGAAAAGCTGAAGGAAAGTGCACAGCCATCCTAGCGCGGCCCACAACGGCCGTCGAACGGCGGGGCGGCAGACGCCCGGCGCCGGCGGGCGCTCGAATCCGGATTTTCGGGAAAACTGGCGCGCCCGGAGAGACTCGAACTCCCAACCTTCTGATCCGTAGTCAGATGCTCTATGCAATTGAGCTACGGGCGCGCGAAGAGGGCCGGAGGCTACTCAAAACCTCCCCCCTTTGCAAGCCGCTCGGGCAACCGGCGGACGGACCCCGATCGCCCCACCCCGGCCCGGGTCGCGGCACCCCCCGGGAACCGGCGCCGCGGCAAAAAAGTCCTGCCGGTCCCTGCCCTTGGCCGTGGCCAGGGCAGGCCGCATTGAGTAGAATTGTTTGAAATTAAAGGGTTGTGAAATGACCCGAAACCACATAGAAAATCAGGTCGGTGGTTCGGGGATCGAACTTAAGAAAATCCGGGGGGTGGCTTTCCCATGGCCCGCTATAAAGTTTCTGCCGCCTTTGCGGCGTTGACGCTCTTGGGCGGATGCTCGTTCGTGTCGGACACGCTGTTTCCGTCGCTGTCGGGCGACGATCCGGCGCCGCGCCCGGCAAGTGCGTCGAAGGCGCCCGCGCAGGCGCCCGCTCCGGCGCCCGCGCCCCAGCCGCCGCAGCTCGGCACCTCCACCTTCGAGCCGCCGGGCATCACCCCGGGCAGCTCGACCGGCACGGCCGTCGGCGCCAAGGTCACGCAGATGCGCGGCGAACTCGGCCGGCTGCAAACCAGCATCCAGCAGGAAAACGCCGCCCTGCAGACGCTCCGCCAGCAGACCGTGGCGCATGCCCAGCTCTATCACGGCACCGTCGCCGCCATTAATTCCCGCCTGCAGGTCGGCACGACGCCGGGCAACCCGATCCTGGTCGCCCAGTGGAACACGGCGCAGACCCAGCTCGACGGCGTCGCGCGCGACATCGGCGAGATGAATTCCCTGGCCAACCGCGTCGCCGCCGATTCGACGACCGCGAGCTACCTGCTTGAGACGACCCGGGCCACCTATGGCCTTTCCGGCGCCGTCGACGACGACCACCGCCAGCTTTCCATCCTCGAGGACGAGGTCAACCGCACCGTGGTCCTCATCGACCGCCTGCTGAACGAGTTGTCCGACGACATCAACCGCCAGTCCTCCTACCTCGGCAACGAGCGCAAGAACCTGACGACGCTCTCGATCGCGGTGAAGAACGGCGAACTGCTCGGGTCCTCGCTCGCCAACCGCGCCTACGACGTGCAGCCCTACCAGGCGCGGCCCTCGCGCGGTCCCGTGCCGCAGGGCGCGGCCAGCGGCCAGCGCCGCCCGCTCGTGGTGATCCGCTTCGACCGCCCGAACGTCGAGTTCGAGCAGGCGCTCTATACCGCCGTCAGCCGCGCGCTCGAACGCCGGCCGCAGGCGGGCTTCGACCTCGTCGCCGTGGCTCCGGCCGGCGGCTCGACCGCCGAAGCGGCGCGCGCCAGCAATGCCGCGCGGCGCAACGCCGAATCGGTCATGCGCTCGCTCGCCTCGATGGGCCTGCCGGCGAGCCGCGTCACCATGTCGGCCGGCACGTCCTCGGACGCCCAGGCCAACGAGGTCCATATCTACGTCCGCTGAGGCCGGCCTTTTTCGCCCGTTTCCGGGCCGCCCCGCCGAAAGGCCGGGCGGCCCTCGCTTTTCGGGCGTTTTGACAGGCGGGCCAACCGGCGCGAAAATGCCGGTTCGATCCAACCGAGGAGGAGGCCGCCATGGCCGCGACCGGTCACTGCTGGGACGACGTCATTTCACCCGCCGAACGCGAGATCTACGACACTTTCTTCCCGCGCAGGGTCAAGGGCGTGGGCGCGAAGCCCGCGCTGATCGCCATCGACCTCTACAAGAAGGTCTACGCCGGCGGGCCCGGTCCGGTGGTCGAGATCAACCGCAAGCATCGCGGCGCCTGCGGCGACTATGCGTGGAACGCCATCGCGCCGACGATGCGCCTGTTCGCCGCGGCGCGCGCCGCCGGCTGCCCGGTCCTCTACACGACGAGCAATTCCAATCCGCGCGTCAGCGCAACCAACCGCCAGAAGAAGGCGGGCGAGCGCGAACCGGCCGACGGCGCCGAAATCAAGGAAGAGTTCGCCCCGCATCCCGAAGACATGGTGATCCGCAAGGAACGCGCCTCGGGATTCTTCGGCACGCCGATGGTGGCGCATCTCAACAAGCTCGGCGTCGAAAGCATCATCATGTGCGGCGAAAGCACGTCGGGCTGCCTGCGCGCTTCCGCCGTCGATGCCTTCTCCTACGGCTATCACGTGGTTGTGGCCGAGGAATGCTGCTTCGACCGCTCGCTGATCAGCCACAAGATCGCGCTGTTCGACCTGCACCACAAGTACTGCGACGTGATGCACACCGACGAAATCATCGCCCAGCTGGCCGCGCGCGGTACCGCCCGCGCGGCGGAGTGACAGGCAAACGCGACCGGCAAGAACGACAGACAAGAAAGCAAGAGGGAGTCCCATGGCACAGCAACGCCTGCCCGTTTTCCAGAAATTCATCGACGACGTGCGCGCCGCCTGGGCGCGCGAAAAAAGCACCGAAGCGCGCATGAAGGCGACGACGGAACTGCTGCGCGGGCTCGTCGGCGACGAAACCATGCTGGCCCATTCGAAAAGCTGGCCGTCGACGGAAGGCCACAAGAACCTGCTGCTCTACGAAGATCCCGACTACGGCTTCGTCGTCAACGCGGTGGTGCGCACGCCCGGGCGCTTCGGCTCGGTCCATGACCACGCCCATTGCTGGACGGCCTATGGCGTGCTCGACGGCACGGAAAAGCTCGAACGGTTCGAAAGGCTCGACGACGGCACCAGGGACGGCTTCGCCGACGTGCGGCAGACCAGCGTCACCGAAGGCAGACACGGGAGCGTGGATCTGGTGCCGCCCTACGACATTCACGCCGAACAGGGCGGCCCGACGCGCTCGGTCGCCGTCATCGTGCGGTCCGAACGGGTGGCCGGCAAGGTGCTGCAGGGGCGCTACCTGCCGAACGAGAAGAAGACCTATCAGGGCGAAGGTCCGACCCAGGTGCCTTACGAACTCACCTGAGGTCCGATCCGGAAACCGAAAGCCCCGCGGATAATCCTGCGGGGCTTTTGCTTTTGCGGGCCTGGCCCGCGATGGCGAGATGCGGGCCTAGCCCGCGATGGAGAGATTATCGATCAGCCGCGCGCGGCCGAGGTGGGCGGCGCCGAGGATGCGCGCCGGGCGCGCGGCATCGTATTCGGCCAAGGGCTTCAGCGTTTCGGCGTCGACGCATTCGACATAGTCGACGGCGCGAAAGCCCGCCCGCAACAGGTCTTCGCGGGCGCCCGCCGTGACCGCCGGGATGCGCGCCCCGCCGCGCACCTGGCGGGCCGCATCGACGAGCGTGCGGTGCAGCGCCGGGGCCACGGCGCGCTCCTCGACCGAGAGATAGGCGTTGCGCGAGGAGACGGCGAGCCCGTCGGCCTCGCGCACCGTCGGCACGCCGATGATGTTGACGCCGAGATCGAGGTCGCGGTTGAGCCTGCGGATGACGGCCAGCTGCTGGAAATCCTTTTCGCCGAAGATGGCGGTGTCGGGCTCGGCCTGGGTGAGCAATTTCGCCACCACCGTGGCGACGCCGTCGAAATGACCGGGGCGGAAGGCGCCGCACAGGCCTTCGGTCAGCCCCGCGACATGAACGGATGTGGCGAAGCCCGTCGGGTACATTTCGGCCACGCCCGGCGCGTAAAGAAGATCGACGCCGCGCCCGTCGCAGAATGCGGCGTCGCGGCTCTCATCGCGCGGATAGGCGGTGAAATCCTCGGTCGGGCCGAACTGGGTGGGATTGACGAACAGCGAGACGATCACGCGGTCGGCGGCGCGTCGCGCCGCGTCCATCAATGCGCCGTGCCCCTTGTGCAAGGCGCCCATGGTCGGCACCAGGGCGACGGTGAAGCCCTCGGCCCGCCAGTCGCGCACGCGCACGCGCAACGCCGCAACCGTGCGTGCCGTGGCGAAGCCACTCGATCTTGCGGCGACGGACATGGACCGCGGCCGGCCTCAGCCCTTGATCAGCTTGGGCGCGGGACCGCGCTTGGCGCCGAAGCAATGCTCTTCGCCGGGGAAGGCGCGCGAGCGCACTTCATCGGCATAGGCCTTGACGGCCTGCTCGATCTCGGGCGCGAGTTCGGCGTAGCGCTTGACGAACCTGGGCGTGAAATCGGCGAACAGGCCGAGAATGTCGTCGATCACCAGAACCTGCCCGTCGCAGGCGGGCGAGGCGCCGATGCCGATGGTCGGCACCGGCACGGCGCTGGTGATGGCGCGCGCCACCGGTTCCATCGTGCCTTCGATGACCATGCTGAAGGCGCCGGCGGCGGCGACGGCCTTGGCGTCCTCGATGACGCG
Organism: Alphaproteobacteria bacterium; assembly: GCA_964229575.1. Lineage (GTDB taxonomy): Bacteria > Pseudomonadota > Alphaproteobacteria > SMXQ01 > SMXQ01 > WHSO01. The sequence continues at coordinate 8,251 of CAXRES010000238.1, read as the reverse complement.
ACGGGCCGCGTCGTCGTCCTTGCCCTGAACGGCGAAACCGCCCATCGACTTGACCGACTGCGGCTTGAGCCCGACATGGCCCATCACCGGCACGCCGCGCGAGGTGAGAAAGGCGATGGTCTCGGCCATCTCCACCCCGCCTTCGAGCTTGACGGCGTCGCAGTCCGTTTCGGCCATGATGCGCGCCGCCGTACGGAACGCCGCGGCGGGACTTTCCTGGTAGGAAGCGAAGGGCAGGTCGACGACGACGCAGGCGTGTTCCGCCCCGCGCATGACCGCCTTGCCGTGATTGATCATCATGTCGACGCTGACGCCGAGCGTGGTGTCCATGCCGTAGACCACCATGCCGAGCGAATCGCCCACCAGCATGACGTCGACATGCGGGTCCATGATCCTGGCGATCGGCGTCGTATAGGCGGTGAGGCAGACGATCGGCGTGGCGCCCTTGCGGGCGGCCAGTTCGGGCACGGTGACGGCGGACTTGCGCTTGGCCATGACGGACCTTCTGGTTCCAACCTTCCGGTTTTGCCACGGGCCTCCCCCCGGAAGATCGAGGGAGGGGGGCCGGGGCCTCAACGGGGCCAGATTAGTAACCGTTTTTGGGGCGGCGCAAAAGGGTTTCCGCCCTGCCCCGGGCCCCGGGCCGGGCCCCGAGCCGGGCCCCGAGCCGGGTATGCAAAGGCCCCCCGGTGTTTGTATGATGTAGCTGAAATCGCTGGAAATCCGTTAAAGGGAGCCCGATTCATGGCCGTCCGACCGGCGTCCGCCTGGCCTGTCCCGGCGCCTCGCGCCTTCAAATCGGTACTGCTTGTGCCGCTTTTTGCCCTGGCTCTCGCCGCCTGCGCCGGCACGCCGGACGAAGAACCAGGCGCCCGCACGCCGCAAGGCCGCACCGTCGCCGACGAACAGGGCTTCGCCACCGACCTGCGGCGCAAGTCCGTCACGGCGGCGAAGGAAATGGTCGCCGCCGCCAACCCCATCGCCGCCGAAGCGGGGCTGTCGATCCTGCGCAAGGGGGGCAACGCCGTCGACGCGGCGATCGCCGTCCAGGCCGTTCTGACCCTGGTCGAACCCCAGTCCTCGGGGATCGGCGGCGGCGGATTTCTCATGCATTTCGACGGCAAGTCCGGCGAGATTTCGGCCTACGAGGGCCGGGAGAGCGCGCCGTCAGCCACTTTGGAAAACGATTTCGTCGACGCCGGCGGCCAGGCGCAGTCGAGCGACCGCTTCCGTGTCGGCGGCATCTCCGCCGCCGTACCGGGCACGCTCGCCATGCTGGAAATGGCGCACAAGCGCCACGGCAAGCTGCCCTGGGCGGAGCTGTTCAAGCCCGCCATCGAACTTGCCAATCGCGGCTTCGAAATTTCGCCGCGCCTTGCCCGCTCGATCGCGAATGATCGCTACATCACGCGTTTTTCCGCGGCACGCGACTATTTTTCCGACATGCGGGGCCAGCCGCTCAAGGCGGGGCATGTTCTGACGAACCGGGCACTCGCCGATACCCTCGAACAGGTGGCAAAGGGCGGCGCGCAGGCCTTCTACACCGGCGCCATCGCCCGCGACATCGCCGCCGCCGTACGGGGCGACAGAGCCCGGCCGGGCAAATTGACGGCGGCCGATCTCGCCGCCTACCAGGCGAAGAAGCGCCGTCAGTTGTGCGGGCCCTACCGCACATGGCTCGTTTGCGGCTTCGGCCCGCCGACGGCGGGCGGCGTAACGACGCTGATGACGCTGGCGCTGCTCGAACGCTTCGACCTGTCGAAGCTCGCGCCCAATTCGCCCGAAGCCGTACACCTGTTCGCCGAAGCGATGCGGCTGGCCAACGCCGACCGGCTGCACTACGTCGCCGACCCCGATTTCGAGGACGTGCCGCTCAACGCCATGCTCGATCCGCGCTACCTCGCGCGCCGCGCACGCCTGATCCGGGAAAATTCCGCCATGCGGCACGCCGCACCCGGCGACCTGCCGGTCGCCCGGCGCCGGGCGATGCTGGACGTGCGCGAGGAAGACGACGAACGGCCATCGACCACGCATTTCAACATCGTCGACAAGGACGGCAATGCCGTCGCCATGACGTCGTCGGTGGGCGATGCCTTCGGCTCGCGCCTGTTCGTGCGCGGCTTCTTCCTCAACAACCACGCCACCGACTTTACCGCCGTGCCGCGCACCGCTTCGGGCGAACCCAAGCCCAACCGGCCTGAGGCCAACAAGCGCCCGCGTTCGGCCCAGTCACCCACCTTCGTCTTCGACGGTTCGGGCCGGCTGGTGATGGCGGTCGGTTCGCCCGGCGGCACGCGCATCATCGCCTTCGTTCTCAAGACCGTCATCGGCGTGCTCGACTGGAACCTCGATATCCAGGACGCCATCGCCCTGCCCAACCGCACGGTGCGCGGCAACACCATCGAACTCGAGCGCGGCACGGCGCTCGCAGACATCCAGGACAGGCTGAAGGCGATGGGTCACGAGGTGCGCCTGCGCTCGCTCGCCAGCGGCCTGCAGGGCATCACCATCAGGAACGGAGCGCTTCAGGGCGGCGCCGATTCCCGGCGCGAAGGCGTCGTCGTCGGGGACTGACGGCGCAAAGACAGAGCCGTCGGGGACTGACGGCGCAAGGACAGGGCCGTCGGCGATTGAGCGAAAAGGCCTCGGCCTATTTCCGCACGGCGACGATGAACAGGCGGCGGAAGGGCAGCAGCGTCGTGCCGTCCTTGCGGCGCGGATAGGCGGCGCGCATCGCCGCCGTGTAGCGCGCAAGGAATTCCTCCCTTTCGTCCTTCTCCAGCTCCGCGAGCACGGCGGCGCCCCCCGCCCCCCTAGTCCATTCGACCACCGGGTCATCGCCTTCGAGCACATGCAGGTACTCGGCTTCCCAGATGTCGAGCGACGCCGCGGCGGGCGCCAGAAGATCGTAACAGGCCTCGGGCGCGAGCGGTCCGGGCTGCAAGCGCGGCAGCGCACGCGCCGCCCAGCGCGGATCGCCGGCGAGTTCGCGCAGCACGCTCATGCGCGGGCTGTCGTCGACGCGCGGCACCTGGACGGCAAGCACGCCGCCCACCCGCACTTCGCCGAACAGCCGCGGCAGCAGCCTGTCGTGATCGGGCAGCCATTGCAGCGCGGCGTTGGAAAACACCAGATGCGCGGGCGGCACGGCGCGGAACGCGGCGATGTCGCCGGCGACGAACCTGTGTTCGGGAAAGGAGCGGCGGGCATCGGCCAGCATTTCAGCCGAGGAATCGACGCCCATCACCTGGGCGCCGGGAAAACGCGCGGCGAGCAGGGCCACCGTCTGCCCCGCGCCGCAGCCGAGGTCATAGACGGTGGTCGGCGCCTCGATCGGCACGCGGGCCAGCAGATCGACCGCCGGGCGCAGCCGGGGACCGGCGAATTTCAGGTATTGCGCGGGGTTCCAGCTCATGACGCGCCGCCGCCCGCGTCCGGCCCATAGTCCTTTTCTCGCGCGACGTAATCGTCGAAGCCGGCGATTTCCCGCACATGGGCGAAGCTCGCCGCACCTTCGGGCATATGCCCGGACGCGAGCGCCAGAAGCGCCTTTTCCAGCGCCGCCGTGGCCGCCGCGATCAGGGCGAGCGGATAGGCGGCGATGCGGAAGCCCATCGCTTCGAGCCGCGCGGGCGCCAGCACGGGCGTGACGCCGCCTTCGATCATGTTGGCGAGATTGGGGCGCGAGGTGGCCCGGCAGACCGCTGCCATTTCGGCTTCGTCGCGCGGCGCCTCGACGAAGATGATGTCGGCGCCGAGATCCTCGAAGGCGCGCGCGCGGGCGAGCGCCTCGTCGAGGCCGTCGGTGGCGCGCGCGTCGGTGCGCGCCAGGACAAGGATATCGGCGCCCGCCTCGCGCTCGTCGACGGCCGCCTTGATGCGGGTCAGGGCGTCCGCCCGGCCGACGACCTGCTTGCCGGAAGTGTGGCCGCAACGCTTGGGCGCAACCTGGTCTTCGATCATCACCGCGGCGAAGCCCGCCCGGGCGTAGCCTGCCACCGTGCGCCGCACGTTGAGCGCGTTGCCGTATCCCGTGTCGCCGTCGCCGATCACCTGGATGCGCACCGCGGCGGTGATCGCGCGCCCCGCCTCGACCATTTCGCCGTAGGACAACAGGCCCGTGTCGGGCAGCGCATGACGCGCCGCGGCGACGGCGAAGCCGCTCATGAAGGTGAGCGGGAAACCGGCGCGCTCGATCAGGCGGGCCGACCACGGATCGTAACAGCAGGGCATGACGATCAGGCCGGGGCGGGCGAGACGCTCGCGCAGGCTCTGGGCGGGGGATGGGCTGTTCACTCGGCGGCCTCGTTCAGCGTCAGGGCGTCCTGGGGAAGGGTCAGGCAGAAGACGGTGCCCGGGGCGCCGGTGCCCTTGAGCACGATGGAACCGCCGTGGGCGCGCATGACTTCGTCGGCGATGGCGAGGCCGAGCCCCGTGCCGCCCGCCCGGGCCGAACCGGCGAAGGGCCGGAACAGGTTTTCGACCGCGCGCGGCGGCATGCCCGGTCCGTCGTCGGCCACCTCGATGCGCAGGGGCGAGGTCGCGGCGACGCGCACCGTCACCGTCTTCGCCCCGGCATCGAAGGCGTTCTTCGCCAGATTGGCGAAGACCCGGAACAGCTCCTCGCGGTCCGCCTTCACGCCGAGATCAACGGGCACCTCGATGTCGAGAGCGCCGCCAGCGCCGGCGGCGAACTGGCCGACCTCGCGCAGCATGGGCGCGAGGCGGAAGGTGGCGAGATTGAGTTCGCGCCGCTCGTCGGCATACTTGAGCGTCTGCATGCAGAGCGAAATGGCCCGATCGATCGCGCGCTCGAGCGTCGGCGAGGCGCGCTTGACCTCCGGATCCGGGCTCTGGGCCATGCGCTCGGTCACGAGCTGGGCCGTGGCCAGCATGTTTCGCAGATCGTGGTTGATCTTGGCCACCGCCTCGCCCAGCGCCGCAAGGTGGCGACGCTGCCGCAGCGCGGCGCGCAGGCGACGCTGCATCGAGGCAAGCTCATGTTCGGCGATGCCCACTTCATCGGTGCGGCCGCTGACGGCGGCCGTAGAGGCGGGCAATTCCGGATTTTCGCGGAAGGCGATCATCGCCGCCGTGATGCGCCGCATCGGCAGAACGAGAAGCCAGTGCAGCGACAGATAGACGAGCGCGGCGGTGAACAGCGAAATGACGATGGACAGCAGCAGGATGCGCTGGGAATAGGCATACATCGCCTCCCGCAGCGGCGTTTCGTCGACCACCACCGAAACCACGACGTTGCCCCTGGGCGACGGTCCCATGATCTGAAGGACGCGGTTGCTTCCCTGCATCAGGGTCATGAAGGCATCGCCGATCAGCGATACGACCCCCATCTTGCCGAGATCGACCGCTTCGTCCACCCTGGGCGGCATTTCGGACGACAGCATCAGGTTCTTCGAATCGGACTTTTGCAGAATGACGCCGTAACCGCCGACATGGCGGAGCAGTTCCTTTTCAAGTTCCGGGCTGACCATGCCGCTCGGCGTCGCCTCGAGCGCAAGCGTCGCCAGATGCGCCGCGGCGATCTTTTCGGCCATCCACGACTGGCGGAAGCGCGCGATCGACGGGGCGTAGATCATCACTTCCGCGAGCATGACGAAGCTCACGGTCAGCAGCAGCAGGCGCGCAGACAGCGAGCGCGCAAGACTTGGCATCTGCGGGGGCCGGGGCAGTTTCATTTTTTCATATTATCAAAGGCGAAAGCGACAGGCCACGCGCCATCGGGACGCCATCAACCGAACCGCGCCAGAAAGCGCACAAGGCGCCGCGTGCGTTCGGAAAAGAGCCCGGGCGTGTACCAGCTTCCCGCGGCGCGCTTGCTGATCTCCGACAGCGTCGGATAGGGCGCGATGACCGAGGCAAGATCGCCCACGCGCAGTTTTCCCTGCACCGCGAAGACCCAGGGCAGAATCAGCTCGCCCGCCCGCGGGCCGACGATGGAGGCGCCGAGCACGCGGCCGCGACGCCCGACGATCGCCTTGATCAGGCCGTCGGTGGCGCGTTCGGCCCTGGCCCGGTCGTTCTCGGCGAATTGTGAACGCAGGACGGTGTGCTCGATCCCGGCCGACTTCGCCGCCGCTTCGCCGAGGCCGACGCTCGCCAGTTCCGGCTCGCTGTAGGTGACCCAGGGAACCGCCGAATGATCGGCCTTGGCGGGAAGGCGGAACAGCGCATTGCGGATGACGATGCCTGCGTGATAGCCGGCGACATGGGTGAACTGGAAGCCGCCCGCGACATCGCCGATGGCGAAGACCCGCCTGTTGGTGGTGCGCAGACGCGCGTCCACCGCAATACCCCTGCGCGAATAGTCGATGCCCGCCGCTTCAAGCCCCAGATCGTCGACATTGGCCGCGCGCCCGACGGCGACCAGCAGATGCGTGCCTTCGATGCGGCGCGCGCCGTCTGCGCCTTCGACCGTGACGGCGACGCCCGCGCCCATGCGCGCTACCGCCGCGACCTTCGCCCCTTCGATGATGCCGATCCCTTCGGCGGCAAGGCGGCGGCGCACGACATCGACCAGTTCGGGATCGTCGCGGTTGAGGATCGTCAGCCCTTCGATCAGCGTCACGCGGCAGCCGAGCCGCGCGTGCGCCTGGGCCATCTCGACGCCGATGGGGCCGCCGCCGATGACGATGAGGTGTCCGGGCGCGCGATCCAGATCGAAGACGTTTTCGTTGGTGAGATAGGGAACGGCATCGAGCCCCGGAATGGGCGGCACGAAGGCGCGCGACCCGGTGGCGACGACGAAGCGGCGCGCGCGGATCGATGCATCGCCCGCCTCAACACGATCGGACGACGTGAAGCGGGCCGCGGCGCGGATCACGGTGCAGCCGAGCCCTTCGAAACGTTCGACCGAATCATGCGGCGCGATGTCAGCGATGACGCCCCGGACATGGGCCCTGACCGCGGCGAAATCGACCGCCGGTTCGTGCGGCGCGATACCGAAGGATGCCGAATCGCGGCCGGCCTGCGCGACGTGCGCCGCGGCCAGCAGCGATTTCGACGGCACGCAGCCGGTGTTCAGGCAATCGCCGCCCATGCGGTGCTTTTCGATCAATACCACCGAGGCACCCATCCGCGCGGCGCCGGCCGCGACCGACAGGCCGCCCGACCCCGCACCGATGACGCAGATATCCGCTTTCAGCTCGCGCGTCATGGCCGCGGGCCCTTGAACCGGCGGTAGATCACCGGCACCAGCGCGAGCGCGGCAAGAGCCAGGATCGGCAACAGCACCTCGGGCGAGCGGATGATACCGAGGTCGGGCGTCCGCCCGGTTTCGAACACGGCGCCGAGGCCGTTGCCGACGGAAGCGAACACGACGCTGCCCGGAATGATGCCGACGAAGGTCGCAAGCACATAGACGCGAAGCGATACGCCGAGAAAGGCCGGAACCAGATTGACCAGCCAGAAGGGAAAGAGCGGCACCAGGCGCAGGAACAGCAGATAGCTCATCGCGTTGTCGCGAAAGCCCTGCTCCATGCGGCGGACGGCCGGGCCGGCGCGGCGGCGCAAGCTGTCGCCGACCGCCGTGCGGGCGGCGAGGAAGACCGCCGTCGCGCCGATGGTCGCGCCGATGATGACGTAGATGCTGCCGGCGACGATGCCGAACAGGAAGCCGCCCGCCAGCGTCAGAACCGCGCCGCCCGGCAGGCTGACCGCCGTCGCCACGGCATAGAGGGCGATGAAGGCGAGCGCCGAGAGAATTCGGTTGCCCGCGACGAAGGCGACGAGCGTTTCGCGGTACTGCCTGAGAACGTCAAAACTCAGGTAACGGTCGAGGCCCAGGGCGAAGAACGCCACCAGCGCCGCAACGATGACCAGAACCGGCAGGAAGCGCACCCACGCGCCCTTTCCCGGCCGCTCCGTCCCGGGCCCACCCGCTCCGCTCATGTTCCTCTCCGCCGCCCGGCCGTTCCAGGCCCGGGCCCGGCTGCCGTTTCTTGTCGAAGGTGCCATGCTATCCGATATCCGCCGCCGTTTGACGCCGCCGTTTGACCATGCCACGCCCGGGTCCGCCCCGGCGCCCGGCCGGAGACCCCGGCCGCGGCGCCAAATTGCCCGCCCGCGGCCGGGGGGTCCAATCAAACCCGATCAACGAAGGGTGAACGGCGCTGAGGCCCCGGGCCTCGCCGAAACCCCCGCCCGGGGCCGGTGAGCGCCCCTGAAAAGCGCGGAATCCGCGGCTTTGGCGGTTTGCCGAGCGGACCGGGAAAATGCCGCCAAGCGATTGACT
>CAXRES010000237.1:0-7658 GCA_964229575.1 Alphaproteobacteria bacterium | reverse complement strand
GCGCGCCGCAAGGCCGCGATTTCGGCTATGGCTTTGCCCCATGCCCCGGATCCCCCGTATCCTCGTTATTTCCAACCCGGCTGCGGGGTTCCGCCGTCCGGGCCTGCTGCCGGCCGTTACGTGGCGACTGGCGGCAGCAGTCAGCCGGGCCGCCCCGCCTGCCGGTCACACTGACGATTGACCCGCGACCGCTCGCGGTCCTATATCCGCCGGAACGCATCCAGGAGGCCATCATTTCCGACCGGGTCGACAGTATCGTCATCGGCGCGGGCGTCGTCGGGCTCGCGGTCGCCCGCGCGCTCGCCCTCAGCGGGCGCGAGGTGATCGTGCTGGAGGCGGCGGACGCCATCGGCACCGGAACCTCGTCGCGCAATTCCGAAGTCATCCACGCCGGCATCTATTACCCGAAGGACAGCCTGAAGGCGGTCCTCTGCGTCGAAGGTCGCCGGCGCCTTTACGCCTATTGCGCCGAAAAGGGCGTCGATCATCGCCGCTGCGGCAAGCTGATCGTCGCCACCGACGAAGGCCAGATCGCGGGCCTGCGCGATCTCGAACGGAAATCGCACGCCAACGGCGTCGATGACGTGCGCTGGATCGAAGGGCGCGAGGCGATGGCGATGGAGCCGGCGCTCCGCTGCGTCGCCGCGCTTCATTCGCCGTCCACCGGCATCATCGACAGCCACGGGCTTATGCTCGCCTACCGGGGGGATCTCGAGGACGCCGGCGGCGCCATCGCCTTCCTGTCTCCCTTTGCGGGCGGCGAAGTGACGGAAAGCGGCATCCGCGTCGAGGCCGGCGGGGCCGAGTCGATGAGCCTCCTGGCCCGCGAGGTGGTGAATTCGGCCGGTCTTTTCGCCCAGCCGGTGGCCCAGGCGATCCGTGGCCTCGATCCCGCGACGGTGCCGCCGCGCTACTTCGCCAAGGGCAATTACTTCACGCTGGCGGGCCGCGCGCCCTTCACCCGGCTGATCTATCCCGCGCCGGAGCAGGCCGGCCTCGGCGTGCATCTCACCCTCGATCTCGCCGGGCAGGGCAAGTTCGGCCCCGACGTCGAATGGATCGACACGGTCGGGCGGCCGGACGACCTCGATTATTCGGTCGATCCGAGGCGCTGCGAGGGCTTCTACGCCGCGGTGCGGACCTACTGGCCCGGCCTCAATGACGGCGCCCTGTTGCCGGGCTATTCCGGCATCCGGCCGAAGATCCAGGCGCCGGGCGAAGCGGCGCGCGACTTCGTCATCCAGGGCCCGGCCGATCACGGCGTGCCCGGCCTCGTCAATCTCTACGGCATCGAAAGCCCGGGGCTCACGTCTTCGCTCGCCATCGCCGACCGGGTGCTGGCGAAGCTCGGCACATGAAGAAGGCGCGCCTGCCGGGGGTCTGCGGACCGGATCGCCGCCTGTCGGTCGCGCCGATGATGGACTGGACCGACCGGCACGAGCGGTTCTTCCTGCGCGCCATCACGAAGCGCACGCTGCTCTATACCGAGATGGTCACGACGGGCGCCATCCTGCACGGCGAACGCGAACGCATCCTCGGCTTCGATCCGGCCGAGCATCCGGTGGCGCTGCAGGTCGGCGGCTCGGACCCCGCGGCCCTGTCGGCCTCGGCCAGAATCGCGGCCGAGATGGGCTACGACGAGATCAACCTCAACGTCGGCTGCCCGTCCGACCGCGTGCAGGTCGGCCGCTTCGGCGCCTGCCTGATGGCCGAACCGCAACTGGTCGCCGACTGTGTCGCGGCGATGGCCGAAGGCGGGCTGCCGGTGACGGTGAAATGCCGCATCGGCATCGACGGGCGGGAAAGCTACGACGATCTCGCCGCCTTCATCGCCACCGTGCGCAAGGGCGGCGTCACGTCCTTCACCGTCCATGCCCGCATCGCCGTGCTGGAGGGGTTGAGTCCGAAGGAGAACCGGGAAATCCCGCCGCTCCGCCCGGACGAGGTCCATCGCCTGAAGTCCGAGAACCCGGAGCTTGAAATCGTCATCAACGGCGGCATCGCCTCGCTCGATGCGGCGCTCGCACATCTTGCCGACCTCGACGGGGTGATGATCGGCCGCGCCGCCTATCACGATCCGTGGATGCTGGCCCGCGCCGACGAGCGCATCTTCGGCGAGGGGCCTTCGATACTGACGCGCCGCGCCGTGATCGAGACCATGTGCGATTACATCGAAGGCCAGGTGTCGCGGGGCGGGCGCGCCGCCGACGTGACGCGCCACATGCTCGGCCTGTTCCAGAACGTCAAGGGGGCCCGCGCCTGGCGGCGGCACATCTCGGAAAACGCCCACAGGCCGGGCGCCGGGCCCGAAGTCCTGTGCGCCGCCGCGGCGAAAATTTCCGACGAAATCCTCGATGCGCCCGCCGCGGAGACGCTCGCCGTTTAGTTCAGAACAGGCCCATCTGGCGCCCGGCGACCCACAGCAGGCGAATGGCGAGCAGCGTCAGGATGACGCGGAACACCATGCGGAACAGCTTTTCCGGCACGCGGTCGAGCACGTGGCGGCCGACCCAGGTGGCGAAGATGCCGGAAACGGTCAGCGCCACGATCAGCGGCGCATAGGCGTGCATGGCGATGCCGACGCTGATGAAGGCGATCAGCTTGGTCGAATGCATGATGACCATGAGCGCGCCGAAGGTGGCGACATAATTGCGCCGGTCCGGCGTGGCGTGATGGACGAAGGGGCCGACCATCGTCCCCGTGGCGCTGACGAACACGCCAAGAAAAGTCGCGGCGAAGCCGACCACGCCGAAGCGCCCGCGCGCTTCGCCCAGTTGGGCGATCTTCGGCAGCCACATGGAAATCAGGATGAAGCAGGCGATGATTCCCTGCAGCACGCCGTCGGGCAGGGCGACGAAGATCTGCGCGCCCGCGAAGGCGCCGATGGCCGAGCCGATCAGGAAGGGCGGCAGAAGTTCGCGCAGCACGAAGCGCCACATGATGGCGATGCGTCCGATGTTGGTGGCAAGCTGGATGATGGTGTGCAGCGGGACGACCACGGCCGGGGGAAAGAAGGATGCGAGGGTGGCAAGCAGGAGCAGCCCGCCGGCCGCACCCGTCACCATGCCGAAGAAATGCGTGAAGAACGATGCCGCCGTCAGGCCGACGAACAGCCAGACGTCGACGTCCGGCACGCCGAGAAAACCGCCTTCCAAGGAACTTCCCCCCGTTTGTGCTGCTTAGGGTTTAGTCCCTCGGGCGGTCGCGGGCAAGGGCAGAGGGCGAGGCCGGCGCTAGACCGCGAAGCTCTCGCCGCAGCCGCAGCGGCCCGTTTCGTTCGGGTTTTTGAACACGAAGCCCGCCTTGAGCGGCGTTTCGTCGTAGTCGATCACCGTGCCGAACAGGTAGAGCGAGGCGAGCGCGTCGATGACGATGGTCACGCCCTTTTCCTCGATCACCATGTCGGCCGGCTTGATTTCCCGGGCGAAGTCCATCTTGTAGGTCTTGCCCGAGCAGCCGCCCTCGCTGACGCCGATCCACAGGCCCTTGGCGGGCTCGGCGGCCTTGGCAAGGATGCGTGCCACCTGCCGGGCGGCGGCTTCGGTCAGGGTCACGGGGTTGGGTCGTTTGGTCGTCGCGGTCGTGGTCATGGGGTTCTCGCTAGATCATTCCCAGTTCGAGTCTTGCGGCTTCGCTCATTCTTTCGGGCGTCCACGGCGGATCCCACACCAGGTTGACCTCCACATGGCGCACGCCGGGCAGCGCGGCCACCCGGGTTTCCACTTCGCCCGGCATCGAACCCGCCACCGGGCAGTTGGGCGTGGTCAGCGTCATGGTGATGACGATATCGCCCCCTTGGTCTGCCGCCACGTCGTAGACGAGGCCGAGCTCGTAGATATTGACCGGAATTTCCGGGTCGAACACGGTACACAGCGTTTCGATCACCTGCTGGCGCAGGTCGCCGCCTTCGGCTTCGCCGCCCGCCGGCGGCGCTTCGGGCGCGGGGACAGGGGCCGCCGCCGCCGCTTCGGCCGGGATTTCCGTCTTGCCGTTTTCGTCCATCGCCTACTCCGTCACCACGGTGCTGCCGCCCTTGGCCTCCAGCGCGGCCTTGAGCGTGTGCCAGGCGAGCGTGGCGCACTTGACGCGCATCGGGTAATCGCGCACGCCGGCGAGCACGCGCAGCTTGTCGAGCCCGCCTTCACCCTGTTCCGCCTCGTCGTCGCCGATGTCCTGCTCGCCGGTGACGACGGCATGGAAGCGGTTGAAGATTTCCTCGGCCTCCTGCTCTGTGCGGCCCTTGAGCATCTCGGTCATCATCGAGGCCGAGGCCGTGGAGATGGCGCAACCGCGCCCTTCGAAGCTCACGTCCTTGATCCGTCCGTCCTCGACCAGGGCGTAGATTTTCAACTGGTCGCCGCACAGCGGGTTGTGGCCCTTGGCCTCGCGGTTGGACGGCTCGTGATGGCCGAAATTCCGCGGATGCCGGGAGTGATCGAGGATCACTTCCTGATAGAGTTCGCGCAAATCGCTCATCAGCCGAACATCTCCCTGACCTTGCCGAGCGCCGCGATCAACTGGTCGATGTCCTCGCGGCAGGTATAGGCGCCGATGCTGGGACGCACCGTCGCGGCGATATCGAAATGCTCCATCACCGGCTGGGCGCAGTGGTGGCCGGTACGCACGGCGACGCCTTCAGAATCTAGGATGGTGCCGATGTCGTGCGGGTGCGCGTAGTCGAGGACGAAAGACAGGACCGCGCACTTGGCCTTCGCCGTGCCGATCAGCTTCAGCCCCGGCACCTGCATCAGTCCTTCGGTGCCGTAGGCCAGCATCTCCGCCTCGTGCGCATCGAGCCCCTTGCTGTCGAGGCCCGTGAACCAGTCGACGGCGGCACCCAGCCCGATGACGCCCGCGATGTTCGGCGTTCCCGCCTCGAACTTGTGCGGCGGCGGCGCGTAATCGGTGCGCGCGAAGCTGACCGACAGGATCATGTCGCCGCCGCCCTTCCACGGCGGCATGGCTTCGAGCAGGTCGGCGCGGGCCCACAGCACGCCGGTACCGGTCGGACCGTAGAGCTTGTGGCCGGAAAAGGCGTAGAAATCGGCGCCCATCGCCTGCACGTCCGTATGCATGTGCGGGATGCCCTGGGCCCCGTCGACCAGCACGCGCGCGCCCGCGTCGTGGGCCAGCCGGCAGATTTCCCGGACCGGATTGATCGTGCCGAGCGCGTTGGAAACCTGCGTCACCGCCACCAGCCGCGTCCGGTCGGTGAGCGCCGCGCGGAACGCGTTCATGTCGAGCGCGCCGTCCTCGCCGAAGGGTACGACCTTGAGCGCGATGCCGAGTTCGTCGCGCAGCATCTGCCACGGCACGATGTTGGAATGGTGTTCCATCTCGGTCAGCAGCACTTCGTCGCCGGCCTTCAGGTTGGCCCTGCCCCAGCTCTGCGCCACCAGGTTGATGCCTTCGGTGGTGCCGCTGGTGAAGATGATCTCCTCGTCCCGGCCGGCGTTGATCAGCTTTCTGACCTTGCCGCGCACGGCGTCGTAGGCGACGGTCGTGCGCTCCGACAGATAATGCACGCCGCGGTTCACGTTGGCGTATTCGCGGGAATAGACGTTGGAGAGCGCCTCGATCACCGCGCCCGGCTTCTGGGCCGAAGCCGCAGAATCGAGGAAAGCCAGTCGCTTGCCGCGTACTTTTTCGGCAAGGATCGGGAAATCGGCGCGCACGCGCGCGATGTCGAAGGCGCCGCCCATCTGCTTTGTCGCGCTCATCGGGCGGCTCCCGCCAGCCAGCTCTCGGCATGGGTCTTGAGCGCCGCCGCGAGCGCCTCGTCGCCGAGCCGGCCGATCAGGTCTTCGACGTAGCCCGCGAGCAGCAGGCGGCGCGCGGCATCGGGCGTCAGGCCGCGGGCGCGCAGGTAGAAGATTTCATCGGCGTCGAGATCGCCCACGGTGGCGCCGTGGCTGCACTTGACGTCGTCGGCGAGGATTTCAAGTTCGGGCTTGGTGTCGGCAACGGCGCGGTCGGACAGCAGCAGGTTCATGTTGCGCTGGTTGGCATCGGTGCGCCGGGCGCCCGGCGACACGTGGATCAGGCCCTGGAAGACGCCGTGCGCGCTGTCGTCGAGTGCGCCCTTGAACAGTTCCTCGGTCGTGCAGCCGGGGTGGTCGTGGTAGACGCGGGTGGTGTGGTCCATGTGCTGGCGCCCGCGGCCGAGATAGGCGCCGAACAGCCGCACGCGCCCGTCCGGGGCGACGAAGCGGACGTCGCTTTCCTGCCGGGTGAGTTCGCCGCCGATGGACAGGGCGAAGCCCGTGTATTCGGCGCGCTCGCCCACGGCGACGGCGGCGTGGGCGTGGTGCAGGGCGCCGGCCCCTTCGGCCGCGACGCGGACATGAACAAGGGCTGCGCCCTCGCCAAGCTCGATGTCGGTCACGGCATTGGAGAAGGTGGCGGTTGCGCCGGGCAGGCTGGCAAAGACCTCGATCACCCGCGCTTTCGCCCCTGCATCCAGGCGGATCACGTTGCGCGTGTGGCAGGCGGCGCCGTCGCCGTCCGCGAGGAAGACGAGGGCGATGGGCCGATCGAGGCCGGTTTCCCTGTTCAGTTCGATGACGGCGCCGTCGGACATGAAGGCGGCATTGAGCGCGATCAGCGCCTGGCCGCGGCCTTCGCCCGCGGCAAGCGGCAGAGCCGCATCGTGCTCCAGGGCAGCGGAGAGCCGCGTCAGGCCCTCGGGGAGAGCATCGGACAACTCGGCCTCGAAGGCGCCGTTGACGAAGACGATATGGACGGCCTCGGGCACGGCGACAAGGCGGGCGATGTCGGCGCGGGAGAGGGAGGACGCGACAGGGGCGCGCTTCGGGGCAAAGACCTTGCGCGAGAGCGCGTCGAGCCCGGTGAACTTCCATTCCTCGATGCGCCGCGTCGGCAGGCCAGCCGCCGCGAAGCGGGCGAGTGCCGTCCGCCGCGCCGCGCCGTCGCCCGGCAGCGACGGGGCGAGCCCTGCGAAGGCTTCCGCGTGGGCGCGGGCGGTCGGGTTATCGGTGGCGGGCGTCGTCATCGTCAGGCCGCGGACTTGTCGCCGGCGAGGCCGGCGTAACCTTTCTGTTCGAGCTCCAGCGCCAGTTCCTTGCCGCCCGAGCGCACGATGCGCCCGCCGGCCAGAACGTGGATGCGGTCCGGCACGATGTGGTCGAGCAGGCGCTGGTAATGGGTAATGACCAGCATGGCGCGATCGGGCGCGCGCAGGCGATTGACGCCGTCGGCGACGATCCTGAGCGCGTCGATGTCGAGACCCGAATCGGTTTCGTCGAGGATGGCGAGCGCGGGTTCGATCATCGCCATATGGAAGATTTCGTTGCGCTTCTTTTCGCCGCCCGAAAAGCCGACGTTGACCGGGCGGTTGAGGAGCCTCTCGTCCATGTCGAGCGACTTGAGCAGCGCCTTGGCCCGCTTGAGGAAGTCCATGGCGTCGAGTTCGGCCAGCCCGCGCGCCTTGCGGCCGGCGTTGACGGCGGCCTTGAGGAATACAGAATTGGCGACGCCTGGAATTTCCACCGGATACTGGACGGCGAGGAAGATGCCCGCGCGGGCGAGCGCATCGGCCTCCATGTCCAGCCGGTGGCCGCCCTGGAAGAGCACCTCGCCCGCCGACACGTCGTACCCGGCGCGGCCCGCACGCACGTAGGACCGCGTCGACTGGCCAG
>CAXRES010000236.1:0-21953 GCA_964229575.1 Alphaproteobacteria bacterium | reverse complement strand
GGACGCCTGAACGGCGTCCCGGCCCGACGGAATGAGCCCCGAGTGATGAGCCCCGCGTCTTGAGCAAGGACAACCCGGTCGAGGAATTCCGCCG
This sequence comes from Alphaproteobacteria bacterium, assembly GCA_964229575.1. Taxonomy (GTDB): domain Bacteria; phylum Pseudomonadota; class Alphaproteobacteria; order SMXQ01; family SMXQ01; genus WHSO01. The sequence continues at coordinate 21,859 of CAXRES010000236.1, read as the reverse complement.
CGTCACCGCCGCCGCCCTGCGGGCGGTGAGCCACGAGCGCGAGCTTGAGGTCGAATTCACGCCCGACCCGCCGCGCATCCGCGGCAAGCACGTTCGCCTTCAGGCCCCGCCGCGCTCGCTACCCGACCACGAGGTGTCGAAGATCCGCGGGCACTCCGATTCCATGGCGCTCAAGCTGCGCTTCCACGACGACAAGCTGCACGCCTCGAAGATGCCGCACGGAGAAACCGCGCGGAAGATCTACAACGAGGTCGAGCAGGCGCGCTACGAAGCCATCGGCGCCATGCGCATGAAGGGCATGTCGGAAAATCTCGACGCGGCGCTCTCCGACCGCTGCAAGGCGATGGCCTTCGACCGCGTCAACGAGTTCGAAAGCGTGCCCGTGCCGGAAGTCATCGGCCTGATCGTGCGCGAGGAACTGACCGGCAAGACGGCCCCGGAAAACATCCGCTCGCTGGTCAATTCCTGGCGCAACTGGGTGACCGAGCGCGCCGGCGAGGACATGGCCGCGCTCAAGGACAACATCCAGAACCAGGAAGAATTCGCGCTCGCGCTCAACAGGTTCATTTCCGACCTCGCTCTCGGCGATGCCGATTCCGAGGACGAAATGGATTCCAGCGCCGAAGGCGACTCGGACGAGGACGAAACCGCCAACCCCGAAAAGCAGGGCATGGATTCGGAGGATTCCGAATCCATGGAAACCCACGGCGAACAGTCGATGGACGACAGCGAGGACGGCGAACAGGGCATGTCCGACGATTCGATCGAGGACACGTCCGAAGGCATGGGCGACGGCGAATCCCTGCCGCCCGACGTGCGCTGGGCGCCGCAGGGGCCGCTGTCGAACGAACGCATCGACTACCGCGCCTTCACCGCGGAATTCGACGAGGTGGTGGAGGCCCGCGACCTCTGCGACGAGCAGGAACTGTCGCGCCTGCGCGCCCATCTCGACAACCAGCTTTCGAGCCTCCAGGGCGTGATCGGAAGGCTCGCCAACCGCCTTCAGCGCCAGCTCATGGCCCAGCAGTCGCGCGCCTGGCAGTTCGACCTGGAAGAAGGCATGCTGGATGCCGCCCGCCTGCACCGGATCGTCACCAACCCGCTCTATCCGCTGTCCTACAAGCAGGAAAAGGAGATGGAGTTCCGCGATACGGTGGTGACGCTGCTGATCGACAATTCGGGCTCGATGCGCGGACGGCCCATCACGCTCGCCGCGATGAGCGCCGACATCCTGGCGCGCACGCTGGAACGCTGTGGCGTCAAGGTCGAAATTCTGGGCTTCACCACCCGGGCCTGGAAGGGCGGCCAGGCGCGCGAGCGCTGGATCGCCGCCGGCAAGCCGGTCAAGCCGGGCCGTCTCAACGACCTGCGCCACATCGTCTACAAGGGCGCCGACGCGCCGTGGCGACGCACGCGCAAGAATCTCGGCCTCATGCTGCGCGAAGGGCTGCTCAAGGAAAACATCGACGGCGAAGCGCTGATGTGGGCGCACAACCGGCTGATCGGCCGGCCCGAGCAGCGCAAGATCCTGATGGTCATTTCCGACGGCGCGCCGGTCGACGATTCGACGCTTTCGGTCAACCCGGGCAATTACCTCGAACAGCATCTGCGGCGCGTCATCCAGTGGGTCGAGGATTATTCGCCGGTCGAACTGGTCGCCATCGGCATCGGCCACGACGTGACGCGCTATTACAAGCGCGCCGTCACCATCGTCGATGCCGAGCAGCTGGGCGGCACCATGATGGACAAGCTCAGCGAATTGTTCGACGAGGATTTCGTGCCCGAAGAAGACCGCTCGCGCCGGCGCGCCGGCGTCGGCCGTCAGGCGGCATCGGACAAGTCGCGGGCCACGGGCAAGTCGGCAAGTGCCGCCAAGTCCACGGGCGGCGAAGCCTTCCGCAGCGGCGGCGCCGGCACGGTCCGGCGCGGCAAGTCCGGCGCCCCCGCGCCCGGACGTCCTGCCGGACGCTGAGGGCGGCCGGTTTTCGCGGCAGGCCGGAGGCCGGGGCCATCCCCGGCCTTTTTCGTCAGGCCTGCCGACGGAACGGCGGATGCATGCCGACATTTTCCCCGGCGACTTGGCCGAAATTTTTGTAATAATGACCCGGTCAATAACCCCGGTCAGAAGAGCGAGCCAAGGCTACCGACCGCGACAGGAGGCAGGATTCATGGACGACAGGATTCTCGAAATTTACGACCACTACGTGCACAGCGCGGAACCCAGGCGCGTCTTCCTCGGCAAGCTCGCGAAGACGGCGGGCGGCGCCGCGGCGGCGGCGGCGCTTCTGCCGCTGCTCGAAGGCACCGGCGCGGAAGCGGCAATGATCGATGCCAAGGACGCGCGCCTCGCCACCGGGGTGGTCAAGATCGAAGGCGGCACCGGCCCGATGTACGCCTATGTGGCGCGGCCCAAGGCCGGGTCGAAGCGTCCGGCGGTGGTGGTCATTCACGAAAACCGCGGGCTCACCGACCACATCCGCGACGTCGCCCGCCGCCTCGCGGTCGAAGGCTTCGTCGCCGTCGCGCCCGACATGCTGTCGCCCGTCGGCGGCACGCCCAAGGACCGCGACAAGGCGCGCGACATGATCGGCAAGCTCAAGGGCGGCGACGTGGTGAAGAACCTGGTGGCCACGGCGCGCTATGCCGCCAAGCACCATCGTTCCAGCGGCAAGGTCGGCGCCATCGGCTTCTGCTGGGGTGGTCAGCGCACCAACATGCTGGCGGTCGCCGATCCGGATCTCAAGGCGGCGGTGGCCTATTACGGGCGCCAGCCGACCAAGGATCTCGACAAGATCCAGGCCAAGCTCATGCTGCATTACGCCGCGGACGACAAGAACATCAACGGCGGCATCGACGCCTACATGAAGGGCCTGAAGGCCGCCGGCAAGTCGGTCGAAATGCACCAGTATCCCGGCACCAAGCATGCCTTCAACAACGATGCCAATCCGGAACGCTACAACGCCGAAGCCGCCAAGCAGGCCTGGGCGCGCACGGTCGCCTTCCTCAAGGCCAACGTGAAGTAGCCGGGCGATTCGCCCCGGCCCCGGCCGGTCAACGGGCGCAGCCGTCGCTGCGCCCGTTCTGTCCGGCCCCCGGTTTCCGCGCGGAGGCGGCCGAAGAAAACTGCCGCTGAGACGACCAAAGAAAAAAGGCCCGCCGATCCGGCGGGCCTTTTTATCTCCCGGGGGACGCGGTCAGTTGGCCGCGGCCTTGCGTTCGATCCGGCGCTTGATCTTGGCGGCGGCGGGATCGAGTTTGGAAATGGGCTGCGCCTTGAGAAAGGCGTCGAGACCGCCCGCCTTCTCCACCGTGCGGATGCCGTTGGGCGAAAGGCGCAGGCGCACCATCTGGCCGAGCGTGTCGCTCAGCAACGAGGTGTACTGCACGTTGGGCAGGAAGCGGCGGCGCGACTTGTTGTTCGCGTGGCTCACCTTGTTGCCGGACATGGCCTGCTTCTTGGTCACCTGGCAGCGACGGGTCATGGAAAATTTCCGTTCTTTAACAAAGACATGGCAGCAGTTTCCGGCGGGCGGAAACGGCGCGGAAGCGGCTGTTTACCGGGATTTGCGCCCCTCGTCAAGCCCCGGCCCCGCGCCCGCCCGCGGGCCGGTCGGCACCCTAGTCGGCGCTGGTGCGGTGCAGGCTCCAAAACTTTTCCATCGCCAGGTAGGTGAACGACCCCGTCCAGGCGATCATGACCAGGCCGATCAGGGCCTCTACCCCGGTCAGGATGCGCAGCACCCCGGTCGGGTAGATGTCGCCGAGGCCCAGCGAGGTGTAGCTCACGGTCGAAAAGTAGAGGTACTCGTAGAAGCTGCCCTCGAACTTTCCCTCGATGCCGCCGATCGCCCAGCCGTCCACCAGCCCCACATGCCCGATGGCGTAAAACAGCGCGGCGCAGAGCCAGACCTCGACCGAATGGGCGAAGAAGGCGGCGCCCATGACGAACAGGATGCGGTTGCGCGGGCGTATGGTCAGCCTGGGCATGAAGAGAGAAGCGAAACGCAGCGTTTCGTAATGCACCAGCACGCAGACCCCGACCATCGCCGCGGCGAGAACGGCCATGAGGCCCAGCGACGCGACATCTCCGGAAAAATTCATGGGCGCTCCTTTCCTGCGGGGCCCGGGACGGGCATCAGTTCATGCGGCCGATGGCGCGCGACAGAAGAACATAGACCTTGCCGACATCGGCGGTGACGAAGGCCGAACTCAGGAGGTTCTCCGGGTCCGCAGCCGCGGCCTGGGCCAGCAGGTTTTCGAACAGGTCGAGATAGCGGTCGGCATACTTGCGGAATTCCGCGTTGGCCTGATAGGCGGACTGGATCAGGCCGTTGAGCTTTCTGGCTTCGTTTTCGGAAAGCATGCCGCGCAGGAAGACGGACTTGTCGCCGCGCGCGAACTGCTTCCACAGCTTTTCCGCGAGCGGCCGGTCGACGAGGCGCGTCAGATCGACGCCGAGCGAATTCAGCTCGTCGATCACCAGCCGGGAGGCGCGCAGAAACCGGTCGCGTTCGGCGTCCAGCGTGTTGAGGCGAACCTTGGCCGCTTCCTCGGACGCCTTCTGCGACGCGGCGACGAGATCGGCCGACTGGCGGGAGAAGGCCGAGACGATCGCATCGGTGCGTTCCGAGGCGGCATTGAGCGCCGCGGAAAATTCGCTGGTCTGCGCTTCCAGGCTGCGCCCGGATTCCTCCACCCGGTCGCGCGCCTCGCCCGAGGCGATCTCGATCTCGCGCGAGCGCTGGCGGAACAGCGCGCCGAGCGCGTGCAGTTCCGTCGCCACCTTTTCGGCCGAGGCGCGCAGGTCGCGGGTTTCCCCTTCCAGCGCCGCGCGCACCGTTTCGATGCGCGCCGAGGCATCCGATGTCGCCCCGGAAAGCGCGCCCGCCTCGCGCGCGAGCGACTCGCCCGCCTCGCGCAGGCGCCGCTCGGCGTCGGTGGCGGCGCTGCCCATGCTCGTCACCTCGCGGGCGAGGATGGCGGCGATGGCGTCAGCCTGGGCGGAAGCATCGGCCGCCGCCCTGGCCAGCGAGGAAACCTCGCCCGCCCCCGCGCGGTCGATGGCCTCCGACTTCGCGGCGATCTCGGCCGCGGCGGCGGCGAGCGCCTGGCTCTGGCGGTCGAGCGCCAGGCGGATCTCCTCGGCCCGCGACGCCGCCTGGTCGGAGGCGGCGCGCAGCGCATCGGCCTGGCGCGTATAGGCATCGCCCACTTCGCGGGCGCGCAGCGCCGTGTGCGCGGAGGTCTCGCCCAGGCGCTTGATCTCGTCGTCGAGCAGGGCCTTGACCTCGGTCGCCCGGGCGCGCGCCGCTTCCGACGCGCCATCGAGCGCCCGGCCGCTGCCCTCCAGCACCTGGCCCGCCGCACGCACGCTCGCCACCGACTTGGCGGCGGCGTTTTCGATGGCCGCCGTCTGGCGCGCCATGATTTCGCCCGCGCGGTCCATCTGGTCGCGCGCGCTGTCGCCCGAGCGGCGGATCTCTGCGGTACGCGATTCGAGCGATTCGCCCGCCGCATCGATGTCGCCGATGGCGCTTTCGCTGACGCGCTCCAGCACCCCGGCCGAGCGGCCGACCGCCTCGCTCGCCTCGCCGATGCGCCCCGACGCCGCGTCCGCGGCCTCGCTCAGGGCGCGGGCGCGGACGATCAGGGCTTCGGTCGCGGATTCAAGACCGCGCGAGAGCGCCTCGCCGTTGTCCTTGAGGCGTCCCGTCGCCGCTTCCATGGCCTTGGCGGCCTCCGCCGCCTCCGCCGTGAGTGCGGCATATTCGGCGCGCAAGGCGGCAATGTTCTCGCGGTTGGCGCGGGCCAGCGCGTCGATGCGCTCCGCCCCCTTGTCGCTTTCCGCGCCGAGCCTGGCCATCTGCTCGCCCAGGATCTTGGTGGTATCGGCGGCCCGGCGTTCAAGTCCCGCCGCGGCGCCTTCGAGCGCGTTCTGCTGGCGCGAGCCCAGTTTTTCGATGGTGGCGGCGCGCTGGTCGAGCTCCTGAGCCGCGTGTTGAAGCGCCTCTTCGTGCTTGCGCATCGCCGAAAGCAGTTCGCCCATCTGGCCGACCGCCGCCTCGCTCGCCGAAAGCAGGCCGACGCGCCGGGCATCGAGGTTGTCGCTCACCGCCGCAAGCCGCCCCGCCGCCCCTTCGGCGGCCGCGGCGATCGCATCGGCGCCGGCGGCGAAGCGCGCCTCGAGGTCGCGCGCCACGCCGGCGATGCGGGCCTCGGCCTCGGCCGCGGTGCGGGCGGTCGCGTCCATCAGCCGCTTGTTGCCCGCCTCGATGGCGGCGATCACCTGGTTGGTTTTTTCCTCGGCGTTGCCGGGCGGATAGATCAGCGCGTCGAGCCGGGTATTGAGATCGCGCGCCACGTCGCTCACCCGCCAGCGCCCGCCGAAGGCGACGATGAGCAGCCACACGAAGGCCACCGGGGAAAAGACGCCGGCCATGAACGCCCCGATCTCGTGGGGCAGCATGAAGAAGACGTTTTGCCAGCCGATCTGCGAGACGATGTAGCGTGCCGTAACGGCGAGCCACAGCGCCGTCAGCGCGACACCGACCGCCAGCATGATCTGATAGCGCGTAAGGCGCATGTCGCCCTTCCCCCTGCCCGCCGCGTCATTGCGGCGCATCCTACCGCATCCGGTTGAGGATACGGCGCTTTTCGTTCCCGGCGGGGAAACCCTAATGGCTGGCGCGCGCCCCGTCCAGAGCCGGGGGACGCCCGCAGATCACCAGAAGAAGGCGGGGATCGCCGCGGCGATGCGCACCTCGGCCCGGAGCGCCGCCGCCGCGAGCCGTTCGGGATCGGGGCTTTCGCCATAGGCGAGGCCGAGTTCGCGCGCGTGGATGCCGGAAGTGACGAGCACGGCATCGATGCCCGCGACATTGGCGCCGCGGATGTCGGTGGCGAGCGAATCGCCGACGGCGACGAGGCGCGCGCTCCCCGGCAGGTTCATCAGCGCGCGGCAGGCGGCGTAGGCTTCCGGGTAGGGCTTGCCGTAGGAGCGAACGGCGCCCCCCGATGCGGCATAGTGCTGGGCCAGCGCCCCGGCGCAGATGATGCGCGTGCCGCCGCGGATCACTTCAAGATCGGGATTGGCGCAGATCATCGGCATTCCGGCCGCGACGCTCGCGGCGAGGACCTCTTCGTAGTCCTCGACCGTCTCCTCGTCGCGCCAGGGGCCCGTGTTGACGATGAAGGCGCCCTTTTCCGGGCTCGCGATCTGCAGGAGGTCGAGCCCGTCGAACAGGCCGCGGTCGCGCTCCGGCCCGATGTGCAGGCAGCGCCGGCCGAGCCCCTTGAGCCAGTCGTCCGGCCGGTCCCGGAGCGCCCGCCAGGTCAATTCGCCCGACGACAGGACGTTGGTGTAGAGCATGCGGGAGATGCCGATCTCCTCCATGCCGGTCATCACGGCTTCGGCGCGCCTGGGCGCGTTCGACAGCATGACGACGGGCTTGCCCGCTTCCAGCAGGCGCGAAAGCGTCGCCGTCGCGCCGGGATACGGCGTCTTGCCGTCATGCACCACGCCCCACAGGTCGAGCACGACGCCGTCGTAACGCTCGATCAGCGAAGCGATGCCGGGAAGAATCGGAATGGGGTCGGAAGCGGACATGGCTGCGCGGATGATTTCTGGGCGCCGTGTTTGTGCCACGTCCGGGCGCGGCTGTGAAGGGCTTAGCCCGGGACGCTCAGGCCGCGGCGGTGGCGGCTACTTCCTTGGAGATGCGCGGCTCGCCGAACAGGTAGCCCTGGCCGTAGTCGATGCGATAGTCGAGCAGTTCGATCAGGTCCTGCTCGGTCTCGATCTTTTCGGCGATCAGGTCGATGCCGTGCACGTCGAGCACGCGCTTGAGCGCGGCGACGTTGACGCCGATGATCGCGGGCGCCGCCTGGTCGGCCTCGGCGCCGGTCGCCGCCTTGGACCCGCCATTGCGGTCGAGAAGCTGGGCGCTGTCGATCTTGATGTACTTGAACCGCCTGCGCGCCATCATCGGAATGTCGATCCTGGTCAGGTCGCGCACGCGATCGAGAGAGAAGTAGAAGCCGAGCCGGCCGAGGCGCGAAATGTATTCTTCGATCTCCGCCCGGTGATTTTCGACGTCGTCCTGGCTGAATTCGAAGATGAGATTGCGCGCGAGTTCGGTGTTCGACGCCATGAACTCGACGAAATCGGAGAAGAACGCGCGGTCGGCCAGCGTATTGGCCGAAATGTTGCAGAAGAAGCCCACGGTGTGGTTGCGGCTCTGGGCGCGTCGCACCAGCTGCACGCAGCGGAACAGCAGCAGGTTGTCGATGGCGCCGACGAAGCCTTCGCGCCGCGCCACGGTGAGGTAACGCTCGGGCAGCATGACGCGGCCGTCGGCGTCGCGGATGCGCGAGAAGCACTCGTAAAAGCGGGTCTTGCGTTGCGGCAGGCTGACCACCGGCTGGAGATAGAGGTCCACGCGGTCGCGCTTCAGGCCCTCGCGCACGATCTCGATCACCTGGGCGTCGTCGAGACCGTCCTCGCCGACGGCGCCGGCCGGCGCCTCATGGGAAGCCGCCGACCTTTCCGGAGCGCGCGTCGAAAGCTGCTCGATCAGCGACTGCAATACCCGCACTTCGGAAACGACGCGGTCGAGATCCTTCTTGGCCTTGCTGTCCCCGCCTTCGACCAGCGCGGCGATGGCGCCGTCCAGCCGCAGGCTGTCGGCGCGCAGCCGGTCGATCTCGGCGCGCAGGTGCTCGAAGCGGTCCTCGGTCAATTCGACCGCGTCGAAGCGCGTCCAGGCTTCATGGACGAGCGCGCCGGCAACCAGCACGACGCCGCCCGCGATGAAGCCCGCCGGCGCACTCACGCTCGGCACGAAAGCCGGCAGCACCAGGGCAACCGCGACGGCGAGCAGAAAATAGGCGAAGGCGATGAGAAGATGCTTCAGCACGCTGGCTCCGAAACGAGAAATTCGCGGCCGGACCCGGATCCGGCCCCACCAATCCGGAGCCCTAATCTGAAGCCGAGGTCTTGAAATATGGTTAACAATTGCTGACGGCGGAAGCCGTTGGAACGACGGGCCTAACCGGCGCCGACCGCGTCCCGGATACTGGCAAAGCCGTCCGCCGCCAGCCGTTCGCCGAGCCCCGCGAGGATGCGCCCGGGCAGGCCCGGGCCTTCGTAGACGAGCGCCGTGTAAAGCTGCACCAGGCTCGCCCCGGCGCGGATCTTGGCGTAGGCGTCGTCGGCCGAGGCGACCCCGCCGACGCCGATCAGCGGCACACGGCCCCGCACCTCGGCGTAGGCATCGGCCAGCAGGCGCGTCGAGGGCGCAAACAGCGGCGCGCCGGAAAGCCCGCCGGTCTCGCCCTTCTCGGCGCTCCTGAGGCCGGCGGGACGCTCCACGGTGGTATTGCTGACCGTGAGCCCGTCCATGCCGCCCGCGCGCGCCAGCGCGCAGATGTCGGCAAGCTGCGCGTCGGTCAGATCGGGCGCGATCTTGACCAGCACCGGCGGCGCGGTCGGCCCGCGCGCCGCGCGCACCGCGGCGACCAGCTCGGCCATCACGCCCGCGCCTTGCAGATCGCGCAGGCCCGGCGTGTTGGGCGATGAAACGTTGATCACCAGATAATCGGCGAGCGGCCCCAGCACGCGCGCGGCCTCGGCGTAATCGGCGACCGCGTCGGTCGACGTCTTGTTGCGCCCGATGTTGACGCCGACGATGCCGCCCGTATCGCGCGGATGAACCCGCGCGTTCGCCGCATTGCGGGAGCGGAACGCGGCGAGCCGCCCGGCCGCCGCTTCGGCGCCGCCGTTGTTGAATCCGAGCCGGTTGATGACGGCGCGGTCTTCCTTGAGGCGGAAAAGGCGCGGGCGCGGATTGCCCGGCTGCGGGCGCGGCGTCAGCGTGCCCACCTCGACGAAACCGAAGCCCATCGCCAGCATCGGCGCGATCACGCGGGCATCCTTGTCGAAGCCGGCGGCAAGGCCGAGCGGATTGGCGAAGCGCCTGCCGAACACCTCTATGGCGAGCCTGTCGTCGGCCCGTTGCGCAGCGCGCGGGCCAAGCCCTGCGCGCAAGGCCCTGATGGTCAGCCCATGGGCGGTCTCGGCGGGCAGCGCGAACAGCGCGCCGCGGGCGATCGACCACAGGCTCACGGCAGGGCCTCCATCTGCGGGATCACGTGGACGCCATCGGCGCCGAGACGCACGGGGCCCAGCTCGCGCAACTGCCCGACACGAAGCCGCCCGTAGTAGTGCGGATAGACACCCTTGCCCGGCACGTCGTCCCAGCGCAAGCGGTCGGCGATGGAACCGGTATCGGCGGCAAGCAGGACGACGTCGTCGCGACCCTGGAAATAGCGCGCCAGCGTGCCCGGCAGCTGCTCGCGCGTCGACATGTGGATGAAGCCGTCGCGTCGGCACAGGTCCGAGCCGTCATAAACGCCGCAAGCGCGGGCGGCGAGCCAGTCGCAGGCGAGCGCGAGGTGAAAGACGGTGCGGGGGTGCGTCATGCCGGCGAAGGTAGCCCACGGCGCAGGACCTGAACAGACGCGCCGTTGCAGATCGCCACGGCCATGGAAATTCGCCACGCCCGGCGACGGTCAGGCCGCTTAAAAACCCTGTTTTTCAGATACCTGTCGCTTGCCTGCGCTGGCACGGCCCTTGCGAAGCCGCCCCCGCCGCCGGAACCCGGCGCCGGAAAACGAACGAAGAAGGACCGCCGCCATGACCGACGCCGCCGTCAGCTATCGCCTGCTCGATCAAGTCCTGCGCGACATCGCCGAACGCGAGGGCAACACGCGCACGCTGGGCGACGCGCTCTACGTGCTTTCGGCCATCGCGCGCAACGGCCTGGTGGTGATTCCGGCCGAACCGACTTCGGCCATGATCGACGCGGCAAGCCGGCAGACGGGCCTGCCGGCCGCCACCATCCGGGCCGTGATCGAAGCGATCATGAAGGCCGCCGACTGAGGACGCCGCGGCACCCCCCCTGTAAAATCCCTTGGGGGACGCCGCGCCATCGGCGAAAATCGGTCCATGACCCCCGGAAAGAACGCGACCGACAGCAACACCCGCGCGCGCAGCGACACCCACGGCCTGCACTACGTCGAAGGCGCCTGGGTCTGGGGCAACCCGCCGATCATGGGGCCGATGACCAACGGCGCGTGGATGGCCAGCGTCGTCTTCGACGGGGCGCGCGCCTTTCAGGGCCTGGCCCCCGATCTCGACCGCCATTGCGCGCGCGCCGTGGCCTCGGCCCGCGTACTCGGGCTCGATCCGCCGGTGAGCGCGACGCGCATCGAGGAACTGGCCCGGGACGGCATCGCGCAGTTTCCGCAGGGCGCCGAACTCTATATCCGGCCGATGTTCTACGCCGAGGAAGGCTTCGTCAGCCCCAAGGCGGAGACGACCAGGTTCGTCCTCACCCTGTTCGAGGCGCCGATGCCCGAGCCGCGGGGCTTCTCCGCCCATCTTTCGCGCATCCGCCGCCCCTCGCCCGAGGCCGCGCCGACGCTGGCCAAGGCGTCCTGCCTCTATCCGCAATCGGCGGCAGCACTGCGCGAGGCGCGCGCGGCCGGCTTCGGCAACGCCGTGGTGCTGGACGGCAACGGAAACGTCGCCGAATTCGCCACCGCCAACATCTTGTGCGCGAAAAACGGCGCGGTGACGACGCCGGTGCCGAACGGCACCTTCCTCGACGGCATCACGCGCCGGCGCGTCATCGCGCTCCTGCGCGAAGATGGCCGCGAAGTGCGCGAATGCACCCTCACTTTCGACGATCTGCTGGCCGCGGACGAGGTCTTCGCCACCGGCAACTACGCCAAGGTCACGCCCTGCACCCGGCTGGCCGGGCGCACCCTTGAGCCGGGCCCGGCCTATGCGCGGGCGCGGGAGCTTTATTTCGCCTGGGCCCGGACCACGCGCAGGCCCTGAGGCCGCCCTCGGGACACGGGTCCTGACGCGAGGCCTTGACGCGCGGCTCCCCCGCAAGCAAAGTCCGCCCCGGCCGCCCGCTCGTGGGCGGCACGACATCCTCAGGCGGCATCGGGATCAATGGAACAGATCGCAGAGATTTTCCGGGAATGGGGCCATCTGGCCTACCCGGTGATCTTCGTCTGGACCTTCTTCGAGGGCGAAACCGTCGTCATCTTCGGCGGCTATGCCGGCTATTTCGGCGTGCTCAACCCGTACTGGCTGTTCCTGGCCGCATGGACAGGATCGTTTCTCGGCGACCAGACGTGGTTCTATCTCGGCCGGCATTACGGACCCAGGCTGCTCAAGCGCTACCCGAAGTGGGAGCCCGGCGTCTTCCATGTCTCGGAGATGATGCGCCGCTGGGGCGTCTGGTTCATCCTGTCGTTCCGCTTCATCTACGGCGTGCGCAACATTTCGTCGGTCACCATCGGCATGATCCATTACCCGCGGGTCAAGTTCGCGGTGATCAACTGCATCGCCGCCGCCTTCTGGGCGGCGAGCTTCGTCGGCTTCGGCTGGGGCTTCGCGGTGCTGTCGGAGGCGCTGACGGCCTCCCTGCCCGAGCATCTGCTGGGCGACGCGGTCAAGATCGTCGGCATCGGCCTGCTCGCGACCTTCGTGCTGGTCGTGACACTGGTGCTGCGCCGCCAGATCAAGCGTCACAACGAGCAGCTCAAGAACCGCGCCGGCGACAGCGCCGGCGGCGAATAGAGGGGCGGCCGGACCTCAGGCCGCGAGGTCTTCGCCCCTGATCGCGCGTTCGATCAGCGCCGCCATTTCATTGACGCCGTAGAGTTCGATGAAAGAACCCATGCGCGGGCCGGTCTTCTGGCCGAGCAGGATTTCATAGAGCGCCGCGAACCACGCCTTGAGATCGGCGAAGGGGTGACGCTTGCCCACCTCGTAGACCTGGTACTGGATGTCCTCGGCCGCGGCGGAGGCGGGCAGCTTCTTCAGTTCGGCCAGCAGTTCGGCCAGCGCCGCGCGTTCCGTATCGGTGGCCTTGCGGTAGACCTTCTCCGGCTTGACGAAATCCCGGTAGTAGCGGATCGCGTAGCCGACCAGCCGGTCGAGCATCGGCGCGCTCGCGGGCGTGGCGTCCGGCGCGTAGCGCGTGATGAAACCCCACAGCACCGACTTGTCCTCGGTGTTGCACACGGAGGCCAGGTTCAGAAGGATGCTGTAGCTGAGCCCCGCCTGCGGCGCGGGCACGGAGGCCTCGTGCGCGTGGATGTGATGCACCGGGTTCTGCAGGCGCTTGCCCGCGTCCTCGGTCACATAATTGCCGAGATGCGCCAGGTATTCGTCGACGCACTTCGGGATCACGTCGAAGTAGAGGCGCTTGGCCCGCTGCGGCGCCTGGTACATGTAATAGGCGAGGCTTTCGTGCGGCGCGTAGGCGAGCCATTCCTCCACCGTCAGCCCGTTGCCCTTCGACTTGGAAATCTTCTGGCCCTTGTCGTCGAGGAACAGTTCGTAGGTGAAGCTCTCGGGCGGGCGCCCGCCGAGGATGCGGCAGATTTTCGACGACAGGCGTACCGAATCGATCAGGTCCTTGCCCGACATCTCGTAATCGACGGCAAGCGCCGTCCAGCGCATCGCCCAGTCGACCTTCCATTGCAGCTTGCAGTCGGCGCCGCGCACCTTGACCTCGTAGGTCTGGCCGTCGGCGTCGCGATAGACGAAGGTGCCCTTTTCCGGGTTCCGCTCGATCACCGGCACCTGAAGGACGCGGTTGGTCCACGGGCACAGGGGCAGGAACGGCGAATAGGTGGCGCGACGCTCGGGCCCCAGGGTGGGCAGCATCACTTCCATGATCTCGTCGTAATGCTCAAGCACCTTCATCTTCACGTCGTCGAACAGCCCGGCCTTGTAACATTCGGTGGCCGAGCGGAATTCGTAGTCGAAGCCGAAGGTGTCGAGGAACATGCGCAACTGCGCGTTGTTGTGCTCGCCGAACGAATTGTGGCACTCGAACGGATCGGGCACCGATGTCAGCGGCAGCTCGCGGAACTTCTCGATATGGTCGCGCTTGGGGATGTTGTCGGGCACCCGGCGCAGGCCGTCCATGTCGTCGGAAAAGGCGATCAGCCTGGTCGGCACGTCGGAGATCATCTCGAAGGCCTTGCGCACCATCGTGGTGCGGCAGACCTCGCCGAAGGTGCCGATGTGCGGCAGGCCGGACGGCCCGTAGCCGGTCTCGAACAGGACGTAGCCGCGCGCCCGGATCGCCTCGCCCTGCTTGCCGTCGAGCCGCGCCATGACCTTGCGCGCCTCCACGAAAGGCCAGGCGTTCGATTCGATCGCGAGATCGCGCAGCTTCTGATCCACGGGTGCTTCCTCCGGAAAAAACGTGGCTCCGCAAAAACGTGGCCGGAACCTAGGGGCCACGGCTTCATTCGTCAACAGGCGGGCGGCTCATTATACTGCGCCGATGACCAACCCGGCCCCCCGCATCGGCGTTGCCTTTTCCGCCCCCGTCCTGATCGCCACGCCCAAGGGGGCGCTGGCGCTGTCGGCCGAGGGCGAGGTGGCCACCCTGACCCGGCGCGAGGCGGAAACCCGCCTCCGTACCGCGCCCCACGTTCTGGTCCACGCGCCCCATGCGGCGCGCAGGCTCAACCTCGCGGCCTTCCCGGCGCTCGATGCGCTCGAACTTTTCGCCTTCGTGCGCCCGGCCCGCTTCTGCGTGCCCACGCCCCGCGGCCTTGCCCGCGCCCTTGGCCTTGCGGTCGGGCCGGGCCATGAGGGCGAAGCGGCGGCGCTGATCGAAGCCGCGCGGCTGCTGCTGGCCGAACTGCCCGAGATCGCCGCCGAAAACCCCGAAATCAACGACATGGCCCGCCTGATGGCGGCGGGCGGCTGGGGCTGGGGGCCCGCCGTGCTTGCCGCACTCGGTCTCACGCTGGATGCGGCGGAGAAGGGCGCGCAGGCCTTGGCCGTGTGGCGCACGCTGCCCGAATGGGCCGAGGAAGCGCCCGAGCCGCCGCCCGCCCATTTCCCGGTCAGCGCGGAGGAGGCCCGCGCGCGGCTCGCCGAACTGGTGCGCAAGGGGGGCGAAGCCCGGCCCGAACAGGCCGACTACGCCACCGCCGTCGCCCATGCCTTCACCCCGCGCGAGGAGCCGGGCATGCCGCAGATCGTGCTGGCCGAGGCCGAGACCGGCACCGGCAAGACGCTCGGCTACATCGCGCCGGCCAGCGTCTGGGCCGAGAAGAACAGGGGCGCGGTGTGGATTTCCACCTTCACCCGCAACCTGCAACGCCAGATCGACCAGGAGCTGGACCGCCTCTATCCCGACCCCGTGCGCAAGGCGCTCAAGGCCGTGGTGCGCAAGGGCCGGGAAAACTACCTGTGCCTGCTGAACCTGGAGGACGCCGTGACCGGCGCCGGGCTGGATCCGCGCCAGGGCGTCGTGCTCGGCCTGATGGCGCGCTGGGCGGCGGCGTCGCGCGACGGCGACATGGTGGGCGGCGACTTCCCCGCCTGGCTGGTGGAGATCCTGGGCCCGGCGCGCACCATCGGGCTGGCGGACCGGCGCGGCGAATGCATCTACGCCGCCTGCCCGCACTATCACAAATGCTTCATCGAAAAGACCGTGCGCCGCGCCCGCCGGGCCGAGATCGTGGTGGCCAACCACGCGCTGGTGATGGCGCAATCGGCGCTATCGGGACTGGACGACGCCTTCGTTCCCACGCGTTACGTCTTCGACGAAGGCCATCACCTGTTCGGCGCCGCCGATTCCGCCTTCGCCATCCACCTGACCGGGCGCGAGGCTTCCGAATTGCGCCGCTGGCTGGCCGGCGCCGAGGACCGGCGGCGGTCGCGCGCGCGCGGACTGGAACGGCGCATCGGCGATCTGGCCGAAATGGACGGCGAGGCAGCGGACGCGCTCAAGGAAGCCGTGCGCGCCGCCGCGAAACTTCCCGCCGCAGGCTGGCTCAACCGCATCGCCGAAAACCTGCCGAAGGGCGGCACCGAGATATTCCTCGCCCGCTTGCGCGCCCAGGTGCTGGCCCGCGCCAGGTCGACCGAAGCGGGCTACACGCTGGAGGCCGAGGCGCGGCCGCTCGGCGACGGCGTGCTGGAGGCGGCCGCCAACCTCGACTATCAGCTCCGCGACATCGCCGAGCCCTTGGGGAGGCTCACGCGCCGCCTCGCGCGCCTGCTGGACGATCGCGCCGACGACCTCGACACCGCCACGCGGCTGCGCCTCGAAGGCGCCGTGCGCGCCATCGAGCATCGCGCCATCGGGCCGCTCGCGGCCTGGCGCGCCATGCTGGCCGCACTCGGCGAGGAAACGCCCGAGGACTACGTCGATTGGTTCGGCATCGAGCGCGCGGGCGGGCGCGAGGTGGACGTCGGCATGCACCGCCACTGGGTGGACCCGACCAAACCGCTCGCCGACACGGTCTATACGGAAGCGCATGGCGTGGTGGTGACTTCGGCCACCCTGACGGACGCCACCGGCGATATCGAGGCCGACTGGAAAGTGGCCGAGGCGCGCACCGGCGCCGTCCACCTGCCGCGCCCGCCGATGCGCGCGCGCCACCCGTCCCCCTTCGATTACGCGAACCAGGCGCGCATCTTCATCGTGAAGGACGTCGACAAGGACGATGCGGACGCGGTGGCGGCGGCCTACCGCACGCTGTTCATGGCGGCGGGCGGCGGGGCGCTCGGCCTTTTCACCTCCATCGCGCGGCTGCGCGCCACACACTCCAGAATTGCCCCGGCGCTGGATGATGCGGGCCTGGCACTCTATGCCCAGCATGTCGACGCGATGGACACGCCGACGCTGGTCGACATCTTCCGCGAGGACGAGAACTCGTGCCTGCTCGGCACCGATGCCGTCAGGGATGGCGTCGACGTGCCGGGCCGCTCGCTTCGCCTCATCGTCTTCGACCGCACGCCCTGGCCGCGCCCCGACATCCTGCACCGCGCGCGCAAGGAACGCTTCGGCGGGCGCAATTACGATGAAATGCTGACGCGGCTCAAGCTGAAGCAGGCCTTCGGCCGCCGCATCCGCCGGGCCGACGATCGCGGCTGCTTCGTCCTGCTCGACCGCGCCTGCCCGACGCGCTTCACCCGCGCCTTCCCCGAAGGCGCAGCCGTCGCGCGGGTGGGACTGGCCGAGGCGGCGGCGAACATCAGGGAGTTCCTCGCGTGACGACTGCCGCGCCGGCGCCCGCCGCCCCCGCCGTTCCGGCGGCGACGATCTGGGCCACCTATGCGGTGGGCTTCGCCAGCAACGGCGTCGGCATGATGCTGAAGGTGGCGATCCCCCTGTGGGCGATCCATCTCGATTTCTCGGCGAGCGAGATCGGGCTGGTGATCGGCGTCGGCGGGCTGCTGCCGTTCCTGCTCGCGATCCACGGCGGCGTGCTGATGGACAAGCTCGGCACCCGGCGCGTGACCCTCGCCTATGCCTTCGCCATGGCGATCGCCTGTCCGCTTTATCCGCTGATGCCTTTCCTCGCGGGCGTCGTCGTGCTGCAACTGGTCACCGGCCTTGCCCAGACCACCGTGTGGGTCGGCGCGCAGTCGCTGATCGTACGCCTGACCAAGGGGCGGACGACGGAGATCGCGCGCTTTTCCGTGCTGGCCCGCGCCGGCACCCTGCTCGGCCCCGTCATCGTCGGCGCGATCTGGGACGCGGCCGGCGCCTGGCCGGCCTTCGCCGCCATCGGCGCGGGCGGCATCCTGGTGCTGCTGGCGCTGCGCAGGCTGCCCGAGACCAACGAACGGGCGCGGCAGGAAGGCGGCGCGGCGAAACCGCGCGTGCAACTGCGCGAGCTGATGCCCAACTGGCGCGACTATGCGGGAACCTTTTCGCTGATGGCGATCCCGATGGTCGCCTTCATCATCGTCATGACGGTGCTGCGCAATTCATCGACCGGCATCCAGACCTCCTTCTACATCGTCTATCTGGAGGAGATCGGCTATCTCGGCTCCGCCATCGGCCTGCTGGTCGGCATATCGGAAGGGGCGGGCATGGCGGGCGCCCTGATGGCGGGCTGGTGGGAGAAGCGCTTCCGGCCCCACTGGGTGCTGATCGGATTCGTCACCGCGTCGATCGCCTGCGTCGCCATCACGCCGATGCTGGGCGGGGTGTTCGTGGCGCTGGTCGTCGCCACCTTCGGGCGCGGCTTCGCGCAGGGGCTGACCCAGCCCGTCACCTTCGGCATCCTGTCGCGCGCCGTCAGCGAAAGCGTGCAGGGGGCGAGCATCGGCCTGCGCACCACGGCGAACCGCGCCGCCTCGTTCTTCGTGCCGCTGGTGATGGGCTTCGCGGTCGAACGTTTCGGCCTGGTCGACAGCTTCTACGTCTGCGGCGGGGCGCTGATCGCCTGCACGCTGGCCGTGGCGCTGTTCGTGCGCCGGATACCGGATTTCAGGAATTAAGGCCGGAACGGCCGCAACTCCTCCCACGAAAGCTTGCGAGTCTACAGATTGAGGGAGCGGAAGATTTCGCAGCGATTGGAGAATGGCAAAGATGAAGCTGAATGAACTCGATCACGAAGCCAGAATTAATTTAGCTTCTGAGAAAGTCCGCAAGCTTGTCGATCATGTCAGACATGTGATCGACCTTCATAAATCTAATCAGATAATATCTTACTCGCCCAAACTATCGGACCAAATTCCCAAGTCGTATGCGGCTCATGCGTTCAATTTGTTTCAGGATGGGTTGCTTCGATACGAAGTAATTCGAATTTGCGCGGTTTGGGACTCAGCAAGAAAAGATGACTTGGAATTGGAAAGCATCCCGACCCTCATAATGCTGATCGACGATGAAGCGATCCAAACGCAATTAATCAAAAAAATTGCATCCAATCGACTCAACAGACCCGCCCCCAGACTTATGGGCGAACCTATTGATTTCGCCGTCGCGGAGACCTTCAAGGCAGTTTTCGCTCGTGATGCCGCAAAGGACTCCGCTAAATTCAGTCGGTTTCTAAAATCTGCTTTCTTTCATTCAAAGAAAATTGAGGAATCTGAGCAACTAGTAGCGCTGCGAAATTTTCGGAACAAACATTTGGCACATTCTCTCGCCAACACTAGAGAGGAGCTTAGGGGACCTATTGCACTGCCACATTATGGATACGAAAGGTACCTCCTCTTTCGTTCCATTATGATTTTGGATTGGCTCTACCTTTGCATCTGCGACACAAGTTATGATTGGAAAGAATCCTTAAAAATTGCGCAAAATAATGCCGAATCGCTCTGGAATGGATGCGCCTTCAACGTTTTTAGATAATCAGTACCCCTAATTTTTAAAAATGAACCTTCGAGCACTCACATTCGAAAGGTCCCACTAAATATGTTCAAGACCGGAGACCGGGTGCGCAATGCGGCGCGCAACGTGTTGGGCAAGGTAATCGAGGTGGACGGCGACACCGTCTATATCGAGCAGGACAACGGCAGCGAGGTGAGCTTTCCCGCAGCCCAACTGGTCCTCGAAGCCGCCTTCCAGAAAAGCCACGACCGCACGGCGCGCGTGGACGCGGGCGCGCAGGCGAACGACCCGGCCTATGCGGCGGTGCTGGCCAACCTGTTCCCCGCCGTGCTGCAACTCGGCCAGCGCCACCACGCCGCCCAGCCGCGCGTGCCGGGCGTGGCGCCGAAGGGCTGGGAGGAGTTGAGCGCGCTGCAGAAGCTCAACGCCGTGTCGGCCGCGACCAACGTGCCGGTCAAGGCCTGGCTCGACGCGAACCAGCCCGGCGCCAAGGTCGCCATCGGCAAATTGCAGATTTCCGTGCTGTCGGCGGGTGCCAGGCGCTGAGCAATGCCGTGGATCGGCCGCCGTCTTTTCACGCCGCCGGCGTCAACAGCTTCACCCTGATGCGGTGCGCGCGTTTCATCGCCTGCGCGAGGTCGTAAGCGGCCTGCATCCTGAGCCAGGTTTCCGCGCCGCCGCCGAACGCCTTGTCGAGACGGATCGCCATTTCCGGGGAAATGCCCGCCCGGCAGTTGACGATATCGGACAGTTGCTTGCGGCTGATGCCGAGGGCTTCGGCCGCGTCGGTCACGGTCAGGCCGAGCGGCTCGATGCAATCGTGGCGCACCGAGAGGCCGGGATGCGGCGGGGTCTTCATCGGCATGAGCTGTCCTCCTGATCGGCGCGACCCGATGGGCGCTAATGGTAATCGGTCAGATCCACGTCGCAGGCATTGCCGCCTTCGAAGCGGAAAACGATGCGCCAGTTGCCGGAAACCGATACCGCCCAGAAACCGTCAAGGTCGCCCTTGAGCGGATGCAGGCGATAGCCCGGAACATTCATGTGGCCCGGTTCCGACGCGGCATCCAGCCGCGCGAGTATGCGAGCGATCTTTTCGGCCTGATCGGCGCGCAACAGCCGCCGGCCGCCCTTCTCGTACAGAAGCGCCAGCCCCTTGTGGCGAAACCCGACGATCATGGCGCCCTTTCCGAGTTTCGATAAGTGTAACCTATCACCTATCGTTCGGCAACGGTCCGGCACGGCCCCGCTTTGAGCCCCCTGCCGTTCCCGGCCCGGGCCGTGCTAGGCTTTGGTCAACGAACAGGCCGCGGGAGGCGCGCATGGGGAAAAAACCCGAAGGTTTCAAGGTCCGCAAGGCGGGGCATCTGGTCATCCGGGTCAGGGACCCGGCGGCCACCGCCGCCTTCTTCCAGGAGGTCGCGGGCTTCAACAGGAAGGGCGTGCTCCAGCGCGGGATGCATTTCCTGACCTCCGACTTCGACGACAACCACCACATGCTGCTGGTGCGCCCGGCCAAGGACGGCGCCGAGGCGCGCGACTTCCGCACCGCCATCGGCTTCGCCGGCGTCACCTACGAGATCGCCGATGCGGCCGGCTTCGACCGCATCATCGACCGGCTGAACGCGCGCGGCGTCGGCGTGCTGGTGGACGAGGACGAGAAGCGCCGCTCCATGCGCTTCCGCGACGAAGACGGCCTGCCTTACGAATTCTGGTGCAAGGCGTAACGGTATTGAACGTCATCACCCGGCTCGTCCGGGCGATCTGCGCGCCGGATGCCCCGGCCAAGCCGGGGCATGACAAGAAAAGAAACTGCCCCGGCCAGGCCGGGGCATGACAGGAAAGGAAAGAGGACAGACGCCATGAGCGACACGCTTCTGCGCACCACCCGGGTCACGCTTCGCGCCTCCGACCTCGCGCGCTCGGTGAAATTCTACGAAGACGTCTTCGGCTTCGATCGACTGGGCAAGGACGGGGCGGGGCGCACCCTGATGGGGGCGGACGGCACCGTCATGCTGGCGCTGGAACAGGCGAAGGACCCGAACGGTTCGCGCCCCGCCGTCGAACCGCAGCCCTTCATCGGCATGGAGCATTTCGCCTTCGAACTCGCCCCCGACACGTTCGAGGCGCTGCGCGCCTTCTGGCGGCACCTCAAGACGATGGACGTCGAGATTCACCACTGCGTCGATCACATCATCACCAATTCGATCTACTTCCTCGATCCCGACCGCAACCTGATCGAGGCCTATATCAATTGCCCGAAGGAACGTTCGCGCGAGCTGGAACACCCCTACGGCTCGCTCGAAGCGCTCGACGACGCGCTCGCCGGAAAGTGCGAGCCCGCGTGGATGAAGGATTATCCGCACGCGAAATAAGTTTGCGCGACGCGCCAAGTGACGGCGCAGCGCGGTTTTTTCCGTCAAGGGAGACTGACGTTGAAACGCTCCCGCGCGCGGCGTTAGGCTTTTTCTGTCGGTCACGGCTTCGGCCGGCGCGAGCGATGCTCCACGCGGAGCCCTCGGCGCCGGGGCCGCGCCCTTCCTGGCGCAAGGGGCGGCGGCCCGGACCAGCCGACGGGGCCAGGCCCATGATCGGCGGCCCAGGGCGGGCGGGAGCCCACCCGCGGGCGGCCCTGCACCGACGCATCGTCAACCTGAAGGGAGGCTGCACACGCATGGAAA
>CAXRES010000235.1:0-10653 GCA_964229575.1 Alphaproteobacteria bacterium | reverse complement strand
ACCGCGATGCGGCGATCCACTTCGGCCTGTCGGGCACCGGCAAGCCCACGCTGTCGGCCGACGGTTCGCGCACCCTGGTCGGCGACGACGAGCACGGCTGGTCGCCCAACGGCATCTTCAATTTCGAGGGCGGCTGCTATGCCAAGGCGATCAAGCTGTCGGCCGAAGCCGAACCGGAAATCTACGCCACGACGCACCGTTTCGGCACGGTGCTGGAAAACGTCGTCATCGACCCGGTGACCCGCGCGCTCGATTTCGATTCGGACGCGCTCACGGAAAATACCCGCGTCTCCTATCCGATCGGGTTCATTCCCAATATCTCCGAAACCCTGACGTCGCCCCATCCGCGTCACATCGTCATGCTGACGGCCGACGCCTTCGGCGTGCTGCCGCCGATCAGCAAGATGACGGCCGACCAGGCGATGTATCACTTCCTGTCGGGCTACACGGCGCGCGTCGCCGGCACCGAACGCGGCGTGACCGAGCCGGAAGCC
The DNA here is from genome assembly GCA_964229575.1 of Alphaproteobacteria bacterium. Classification (GTDB taxonomy): domain Bacteria; phylum Pseudomonadota; class Alphaproteobacteria; order SMXQ01; family SMXQ01; genus WHSO01. The sequence goes on along the minus strand of CAXRES010000235.1, from coordinate 10,159 downwards.
ACCTTCTCCACCTGCTTCGGCGCCCCCTTCATGCCGCGCCATCCGACTGTCTACGCCAAGCTGCTGGGCGAGCTGATCGCCCGGCACAAGACCACCTGCTGGCTGGTCAATACCGGCTGGACCGGGGGCAAGTACGGCGTCGGCACCCGCATGAAGATCGCCCACACCCGCGCCATGCTGCGCGCGGCACTCGACGGCAAGCTCGACACCGTGCAGTTCGCGCCCGATCCCAACTTCGGCCTGCTCATGCCGAAGTCCTGCCCGGACGTGCCGGAAAGCGTACTCAATCCCAAGAATACGTGGAGCGACAAGGCGGCCTACGACGCCACGGCGCAGAGCGTCGCGCGCATGTTCGAAAAGAACTTCAAGGAGTTCGAGCCGCAGGTCGATGATGGCATCAAGAAGGCCGCCATCCGCGCCGCCGCCTGACGGCGCGAAATTCCGCGAAATTCCGCGCAAAAGCGCCAGTCGCCCCCGGTGACTGGCGCTTTTTTCGTATGTCTTTCAGCGTGTTGCGGCGATTTTCCACGGACCAGCCTTAATCCCCGCTTAACAGATCATGGCCTACCTATTTCGGGTCCGAACAACGGTTTGGCCGGGATCAGGGGATCAGGGGATCATGGCGTCACGCGAAAAAAATCCGCTCGACCGCGCGCAAGGCGGGGCGACAGCGGCGGGGCCCGCCGCCGGCGCCAGCGGGCTGCTCAACGGCATGGAGATACTGGAGGCGCTGACCCAGGGCGTGGCCATCTTCGATGCCGATTTCCGTCTTGTGCATCACAACGCCCGATTCATCGACCTGTTCGACTTTCCGCCCGACTTCGTCCGGATCGGCATGTCGCTGGAAGACATCATGATCTTCAACCGCGAACGCGGCGTGAAGGATCACAACAACCCGACGACGACGCTGGAAGGCCTGGCGGCGCGCGTCGCACGTCGCGCCGGCCCGTTCCGAGTGGAACTGGAGCTGCCCGACGGCCACGTTCTGGCGCTGCGACACGCGCCCCTGCATGACGGCGGCTTCGTCAATACCTATACCCGCATCACCAGCCGCAGCCTGGCCGAGGAACATTCGCGCCAGGCCCTGGCGCTGCTTCAGGACGTCCTCGCCAACATGGCCGACGGCGTTCGCGTCTTCGACAAGGACCTGAAGCTGATTGCCTTCAACGAGCGCGCCTTCGACATGATGGACATGCCGAAGGAACTGCAGCGCGTCGGCATCAGCTACCAGTCGCTTACCGAATTCAACCGCATGCGCGGCGACTATGACAGCGACGATTCGGCCGACAACATATCGATGGAGGATCGCGTCGCGCGGGCGCGCTCGGGCACGGGGCGATCCTCGCTTCAGACCCTGCCCGACGGCCGCGTCATCCAGAAGCGCCGCAACGCCATGCCGGGCGGCGGTTTCGTCAGCACCTATTCGGACATCACCGGCCTCAAGCGCACGGAAGAAGCGCTCGCCGAAAAGGCCCGCGCGCTGGAGGCCGCGCTCGACGAACTCAAGCGGTCCAATACCGAGCTGGAACAGTTCGCCTATGTCGCCTCCCACGACCTGCAGGAGCCGCTGCGCATGGTCGGCAGCTACTGCCAGCTTCTGTCCCGGCGCTACCGCGACAAACTGGGCGAGGATGGGCAGGAGTTCATCGGCTATGCCGTCGATGGCGCCGAGCGGATGCAGAAGCTGATCAACGATCTGCTGATGTATTCGCGGGTCGGCACGCGTGGCAAGACGCCCGCGCCCGTGCCCCTGGAAAAGATCATGGAGGCGGTCGAGCAGAACCTGAAGATCGCCATACAGGAATCGGGCGGGCGCGTGACCCATGATCCGCTGCCCGTCATCATGGGCGACGACGTGCAGATGGTTCAGTTGCTGCAGAACCTGATCGGCAACGCGCTCAAGTTCCGGGGCGAGGCGCCGCCCGAGGTCCACGTCTCGGCGGATGCGGCCCCCGGCGATCCGCGACGCTGGCGCATTTCCGTGCGCGACAACGGCATCGGCATAGAGCCCGCCTATTTCGACCGTATTTTCCAGATTTTCCAGCGGCTGCACGAGCGCGGCAAGTATCCGGGCACCGGCATCGGCCTTGCGGTGTGCAAGAAGATCGTCGAACGCCACGGCGGCGTCATTTCCGTCGCCTCGACGCCCGGCGCCGGTAGCACATTCAGCTTCACCCTGACCAAGGAAGGATCCGCCAATGAGTTCTGACAACAGGGGTGCGCCCGTGAACATCCTGATGGTCGAAGACAATCCGGGCGACGCGCGCCTCACCCGCGAAGCGCTCAAGGAAAGCAAGCTCGCCAACAACCTCTACCACTGTAAGGACGGGGTCGAAGCGATGGCCTTCCTGCGCCGCGAAGGGGAATACGCAGACGCGCCCAGGCCCGATATCGTGCTGCTCGATCTCAATCTGCCGCGGCGCGATGGCCGCGAGGTCCTCGTCGAAATGAAGGAAGACGCCAGCCTCAAGCAGATTCCCGTCGTGGTTCTGACGACTTCGGAGGCCGAAAACGACATCCTGCGGTCCTATGAGCTGCACGCCAACTGCTACATCACCAAACCGGTCGATCTCGAAAAATTCATCAAGATCGTGCAGGGCATCGAGGATTTCTGGCTGACCGTCGTCAAGCTGCCGGTCCGGGCCGCCTGAGCGCCGGACGCGAAAAAAAGAATGCCGGTCGAAGCGACAAGGGCCCGATGACCGAAGACCGCCCCATAAGCGTTCTGCTGATCGAGGACAACCCCGGCGACGCGCGCCTGACCCGCGCGCTGCTCGAAGAGGTGCCGTTCGCGCGTTTCGATGTAACGGAAACCGCGACGCTGGCGGGCGGCGTCGAATTGATCGCCGACAGGTCCTTCGACGTCGTGCTGCTCGACCTTTCGCTGCCCGACGCCAGCGGGCTGGACGGCGTCGCGCGCATCATCCAGGGCCGGCCGGGCGTGCCGATCGTCGTCCTGACCGGCCTGAACGATCCCGCGGTCTATACCCACGCCGTACAGAAAGGCGCCCAGGACTTTCTGGTCAAGGGCGAGGGCGACGGCAACCTGATCGCCCGTACGATCCGCTATTCGATCGAGCGCAAGCAGACGGAGGCGCAGCTGATCGAGGCCAAGGAACGCGCCGAGGTGGCAAGCCGGTCCAAATCCGAATTTCTCGCCAACATGAGCCACGAGCTTCGCACGCCGCTGAACGCCATCATCGGTTTTTCCGAACTCCTGCGCGAGGAGATCAAGGGCCCGCTCGGCTCGCCCAGTTACATGGAATACGTGCGCGACATCTACGATTCGGGCGTGCATCTCCTCAACATCATCAACGATCTGCTCGATATTTCGAAGATCGAGGCGGGCAAGGTGGAGCTGCGCGAGGAAGGGGTCGATATGGCCCGCGCGTTCGACTCCTGCGTGACGCTGGTCTCGGAGCGGGCGCGAACCGGCGGGATCACGCTGCATATCGGCCCGACGATCAATCCCGCGCGCCTGCGCGCCGATGCGCGGATGATAAAGCAGATTCTCGTCAACCTCGCCTCCAACGCCGTCAAGTTCACGCCAAGGGGCGGCCATGTCACGCTGGCGGCGCGAATCGAGGCCGACCGCTCCATCACCATTTCCGTGACCGATACGGGAATCGGCATCGCCGCCAAGGACATCGAACGCGCGCTGATGCCTTTCGCCCAGATCGAGAACGCGCTCGATCGCCGCTACGAAGGAACCGGCCTGGGCCTGCCGCTGACCAAGTCGCTCGTCGAATTGCACGGCGGCACGCTCGAAATCGAAAGCGAGCCGGGCGTCGGAACCACGGTCACGGTGCGCATGCCGGGCAATCGCCTGATCGAACGCGCCGCCTGAGCGAAGGCGGCTGACCAAGGCCGGCAGCTTGTTCCTGCGCCTTTAACCAATTTTTAACCACGGTTCCGGATTATGTATAACTACATATTCCTCACTGTGATCGCCTGCTGTGTTGGTTCTCGTGCAAAGCGTTACACGATGAATTTTCGACCTCGCGGGCGGTCGCGATAACGATGACCGCAACGCACCCTGCCGCCGATACGAACCTGCTGGCCACCTGCCTGGATGAATTGAGGCTGGGGGTCGCGGTGTTTGACGCAAACCAGGAATTGATTCTCTACAACCCGCGGTTCGCCTCGCTGATTCGTCTGCCGTCCCATCTGCTGCAGCGGGGAACCCGCTACATCGACATCATCCAGTTCAATCGTGACCGCGGCGTCTACAACGAAGAGGACCGGCAACACGACGCGGAGAAGCGGCTCGATCGCAGTTACGGCGAGCCCAACGCATACCGCACGACACTGATTCTGCCGTGGGGCGATGTCCTGACCATGCGGCTCGATCCGCTGCCCCAGAGTGGGTTCCTGATTACCTACCGCCGGATCACGCGACGGCGCAAAGCGGAACACAAGCTGGCGCAGACACTGGAAGAAGCCCGCGCGGCCGCGGAACGCGCGGATCTTGCGAGTCAGTCGAAAACCGATTTTCTCGCCACCATGAGCCACGAGCTGCGCACGCCGCTGAATGCCATCATCGGGTTTTCCGATCTGCTCGTGAACGAGATCAAGGGACCACTCGGCGCGCCGGAATATCGTGAATACGTCGCCGACATCGCCGAGTCGGGCCGGCACCTGCTCAGCATCATCAATGATCTTCTTGATATTGCGAAGATTGAAGCAGGCAAGGTCGAACTGAGGGAAGAAAACATCAACATCGCTCGCATCATCGGCACATGCCTGATGCTGGTGCGCGGCCGGGCGGCGGACGGCGGCATCGACATCGAAACGGGATCAATCCCCGACGGCGTGACCATTCGCGCCGATTCGCGCTACATCAAGCAAATTCTGCTCAATCTCGTATCCAATGCGGTGAAGTTCACCCCGCGCGGCGGCCGAATCAAAATCGGCATCGCGCCGGCGGTGGACGGCAGCCTGACCATCGTCATCGCCGATACCGGGATCGGGATCGCACCCAACGCCATCGAGCGGGTCCTGGAACGCTTCGGCCAGGTCGAGAATTCACATACCCGGCACTACGAAGGCACCGGCCTCGGCCTGCCGATCGCCAAGTCGCTGGTCGAACTTCACGGCGGCACGCTCGAAATCGAAAGCGAGCCGGGCGTCGGAACGACGGCCCGCGTAAACTTGCCGCCATCGCGAGTTCGTTGGGAATCCGCCCCGACGCAACAGACCAGTCGCTAGTGAACCTCGGCCCAGCTCGGACCGATGCCGGTCTCGACCTCGAGAGGCACGCCGAGATCCAGCACCGGCCGGCAGGCGCCGACCATGATTTCCCGCACGGCCTTCGCCACATCTTCCGCCTCGCCCGCCGGGGCCTCGAAGATCAGCTCGTCGTGAACCTGCAGCAGCATACGCGCCCGGAACTTCTTCCTTTCGAGCATCGGCGGGATGCGGATCATGGCGCGCTTGATGATGTCGGCTGCGGCGCCCTGGAGCGGCGCATTGATCGCGGCGCGTTCGGAAAAAGAACGCATCGGCCCCTTGGCGTTGATGTCCGGGGTGTGGATCTTGCGCCCGAAGATGGTGGTGACGAAGCCGTGCTTGCGCGCAAATTCCTTGGTTGCTTCCATGTAATCGCGAATTCCGGGATAGCGCTTGAAATAGGCTTCGATGTATCGCGCCGCCTCGCCCTGCGGGATGGCGAGCTGCCTTGCCAGCCCGAAGGCCGAAATGCCGTAGATGATGCCGAAGTTGATCGCCTTGGCCGAACGGCGAACCATCGGGTCCATGCCCTTGACCGGCACGCCGAACATTTCCGACGCGGTCATCGCATGGATATCGGCGCCCTTGTGAAAGGCGTCCTTCAGCACCTTGATATCGGCGACATGGGCGAGCAGACGCAGCTCGATCTGCGAATAGTCGGCGGAAATCAGCTTCATGCCCTTTTCGGCGACGAACGCCGCGCGGATCTTGCGGCCTTCCTCGGTACGGACGGGAATGTTCTGCAGATTGGGATCGGTCGACGACAGCCTGCCGGTCGAAGCCACCGCCATCGCGTATGAGGTATGCACGCGCCCCGTTTCGGGGTTGATCTGGCGCTGCAGGGCGTCGGTGTAGGTCGAGCGCAGCTTTTCGATCTGCCGCCAGTCGAGCACCCGCGCGGGCAGATCGTGGCCCTGGGCGGCGAGGTCTTCGAGAACGTCCGCGCCGGTGCCCCAGGCGCCGGTCTTGCCCTTCTTGCCGCCGGGCAGCCCCATTTCGTCGAACAGCACTTCGCCCAGCTGCTTGGGGCTGCCGACGTTGAATTCGTGTCCGGCGAGCTTGTGAATCTCCCCCTCCAGCTTCGCCGCGCGCGTGGCGAAATCGCCCGACATGTCCTTAAGCACCCCGGGATCGACCTTGACGCCGGCGCGCTCCATGGCGACGAGTACCGGGATCAGCGGGCGTTCGAGCGTCTCGTAGACGCCCGCCATGTGTTCCGTGGCAAGCCGCGGCTTCAAAAGCCGGTGCAGGCGGTAGGTGACGTCGGCGTCCTCGGCCGCGTAATCGCGCGCCGCGTCGAGGCCGACGCAATCGAAGCCGACCTGGCTGCGGCCGCTTCCGGCGACGTCGGCGAATTTGATGTTCCGGTGATCGAGCATCAGTTCGGCCAGTTCGTCGAGCCCGTGGCCGTGCAGGCCCGCCTCCAGCACGTAGGACAGCACCATCGTGTCGTCGACCGGCGCCACGGAGACATCGTAGCGGGCGAGGACTTCCTGGTCGTATTTGATGTTGTGGCCGATCTTGAGCACCGACGGATCGGCCAGCAGGGGCCTGAGCGCCCTGAGCGCGCGGTCCCGGCCGATCTGCCCGTGCAGCAACGCGCCCTTGGCGCGGGCGCCGCCGCCGTCCCCGCCCTCGTTCCCGCCGTCGCCGAGATCGAGGGCGCCTTGCGGCGCGCCGGCGCGCGCCTCGCGATGGGCGAGCGGAATGTAGCAGGCGCGCCCCGGCGCTGTGGCGAGCGACACGCCGACCAGTTCGGCGCGCATGGCGTCGAGCGAGGTGGTCTCCGTATCGACGGCGACGATGCCCGCCGCCGACGCTTCCTCGATCCAGCGCCTGAGCGCATCCTCGCTGGTGACCAGTTCGTAGCCGGAGCGGTCGACCTTGCCCGGCGCGGCCTTCTCCCCAGGGGCCACCGCCTGCGGCGCCGCCGCTTCGCCTGGCGCAGGTTCATTCCCCGCCGTTTCCACGGGCGCGGGCGGCGCGCCGTGCTTCTCGCCGTCCTCGACCTCGGCGATGTGGCCGTCGCCCGAGATTTCGCTCTCGACGCGGGCGCTCAGCCGCTTGAATTCCTGCTCGCGCAGGAAGGCAAGCAGGCGTCGATGGTCGGGTTCGCGCTTGATCAGCGTGTCGTAAGGTTCGAGCCCGGGCACGTCGCGCCTGAGCGTCACCAGCCGGCGCGAGATGCGCGCCAGTTCGGCGAATTCGATAAGGTTTTCGCGCCGCTTCGGCTGCTTGATTTCGCCCGCCCGTTCGAGCAGCGTGTCGAGATCGCCGTAGGCGTTGATCAGTTCGGCCGCCGTCTTTATGCCGATGCCGGGCACGCCCGGCACGTTGTCGGTCGAATCGCCGGCGAGCGACTGCACGTCGATCACCTTGCCGGGCGCCACGCCGAATTTCCTTTCGACCTCGGCGAAGCCGATCTTTTCGTAAGTGATGGGGTCCTGCAGCGACACGCGCTCGGAGACGAGCTGCATCAGGTCCTTGTCGGACGACACGATGGTCACTTCGTCGCCCGCTTCTTCGGCGGCCCGCGCGTAGGTCGCGATGATGTCGTCGGCCTCGAATCCCGGCGCCTCGATGGCGGGAACGGAGAAGGCCCGCGTCGCGTCGCGAATCAGCGGGAACTGCGGCACCAGTTCTTCGGGCGGCTCGCCGCGGTTGGCCTTGTAGTCGGGATAGATGTCGTTGCGGAAGGTCTTGCGCGCCGAATCGAAGACGACGGCCAGGTAGTCCGCTTGCGTGTCGTCGAGCAGCTTGAGCAGCATGTTGCAGAAGCCGAACACGGCATTGGTCGGCGTCCCGTCGGAACGGGTCATGTGCATCTTGAGGCCGTAGAAGGCGCGGAAGATGAATCCCGAGCCGTCGACCAGAAACAGGTGACGCCGCTTGTCCGCCGGCGCTCCCTTGTCGCGTTTGGCGCCCTGCTTGGCCGCGTTCAATGCCCGCTGCCCGTGCGCGCGCCCGCGGCCAGAACGAAATGGCGCCCGCAATAGGGGCAGTCCGCCGCGCCTTTTTCGCCGAGGTTGAGATAGACCACCGGATGACCGAGTTCTGTGCCGCCGTCGCAGGCGACGGTGGCGGTTTCGACGGTGATGGTTTCGGCCGGCTGCATGGTGGAACCTGTTTCGTAACGGGATTGACGGATAACGGGATGGGACGGCGCGCGGGGAGCGGCCTTGTTGACCGCCCGGCACCCCGGATGATACCGATTGCCCCACCTCTTTCAACCGCCCGGAGCCGCCCATGGCCGTCGTTCCCCTGCCGGTCCGCGATGGGGCCCATGCCGTCGCGCCCGGGCCCGCGGCCGACTCGATGGCAAAAGGCGGGCCGGCGCTTGCCGTGGAGATTCGCGGCCTGGCCAAGACCTATCGCGGGTGGGGCGCGAGCCCGCCCAAGGCGGCGCTCAAGGGTATCGACCTCGACGTGCCCCGCGGCGCCTTCTTCGGCCTTCTCGGCCCAAACGGCGCGGGAAAATCGACGCTGATCAACATCCTGGCCGGGCTGGTCGACAAGACGGCCGGCACCGTCCGCATCTGGGGCCACGACATCGACAGCGAACGGCGCGCCGCCAAGATGGCCATCGGCATCGTGCCGCAGGAACTGAACATCGACCCGTTTTTCACGCCCAAGCAGCTGCTCGACCTGCAATCGGGCCTCTACGGGCTCAAGCCGTCGGAATACCGCACCCGGGAAATCCTCGAAGCGGTGGGGTTGACCGACAAGGCGCACGCCTACACGCGCCAGCTGTCGGGCGGCATGCGGCGCAGGCTGCTGATCGGCAAGGCGATCCTTCACACGCCGCCGATCGTCGTGCTCGACGAGCCGACGGCGGGCGTCGACGTCGAATTGCGCCAGCATCTTTGGAACTACATGCGCCGCCTCAACGCCGCCGGCGTGACGATCCTGCTCACCACCCACTATCTGGAGGAGGCGGAAAGGCTGTGCGACACCATCGCCATCATAGACGAAGGCGACCTGATCGCCTGCGCGCCGACGACGGAACTGGTGGGCCGGCTCGACAACAAGGAAATGACCGTCACCGTCGAAGACGATATCGGGGAAATTCCCGCGGCGCTGGCGCGTTTCGACGTGACGCTGCTCGGGCCGCGCCGTCTGCTTTTCCGCTTCAGGCGTTCGGCGATGCGCACGCGCGAGATCGTCGAGGCGATTCACGCCGCGCGGCTGGTGATCGCCGATCTCTCGACATCCGAAGGCAGGCTTGAGGACATCTTCCTCGAACTGACGCGCGCGCGTCAGAAGAACGGCCAGTGAACCGGCCAGTGAACCGGCCGGGACGGCGACCGGCGAAGATTCTCCTGGCGATTGCATTTCTGCTCGCCGCCGCCTGCGCGCCGCGCGTCCAGAACAGCGGCCCCTTCACCGGCGAGGCGCGCATCGAAGGCGATACCTTCGTCACGCGTGACGGCGTGAAGCTGCCGCTGCGCCGCTGGCCGGCCGCCGGCGGCGCGCCCCGCGTCGTCGTCGCCGCCCTGCACGGGTTCAACGACTACTCGCTTGCCTTCGACGAACCGGCCAGGGTCTGGGCGGCCCGCGGTATCGCCACCTATGCCATCGACCAGCGCGGCTTCGGCGCATCGCCGCGGGCGGGGCTCTGGGCGGGGAGCGATGCCATGATCGACGATCTGGCGGCGCTCGCCCAAGCGATCGCGCGCCGTCACCCGGGGGTGCCGCTCTTTCTTGTCGGCGACAGCATGGGCGGCGCCGTCGTGCTGTCGGCGCTGGCCGAACGCGGGGACCTGCGCCCGGCGGGCGCGCTTCTGATCGCGCCCGCGGTCTGGGGGCGCGAGTACCTCGGCCCGTTCAGGAGCGGCTTTCTCTGGCTCGCCGCCCATACGGTGCCGTGGTTCCGCGCCACGGCCGAGGGGCTCGATATCAAGCCGTCCGACAACATCGAAATGCTGCGCCG
>CAXRES010000234.1:0-5945 GCA_964229575.1 Alphaproteobacteria bacterium | reverse complement strand
TCTTGGCGTTGTTCGAGGCAAGGACGAGCTTTTTCATGAGGCGAGGGCGCTTTCCTGGGCGGCGACCAGCTGGCGGATGCCCAGGGTGGCAAGGTCCATCAGCACGTTCATCTGTTCGCGGGTGAAGGGTTCGCCTTCGGCCGTGCCCTGCACCTCGACCAGCCTGCCGTCGCCCGTCATGACGAAGTTGCTGTCGACATGGGCGGCCGAATCCTCCACGTAGTCGAGATCGAGTACCGCCGTGCCGTCCTGCAATCCGCAGGATACGGCGGCGACCTGGCCGGAGAGCGGCACGGATTTGAGCGCGCCGTGCTTCACCAGCCTGTCGAGCGCGAGGTAGAGCGCCACCCAGGCGCCGGTGACGGAGGCCGTGCGCGTGCCGCCGTCGGCCTGGATCACGTCGCAGTCGATCTTGATCTGGCGCTCGCCGAGGCCCTCCAGGTCGGTCACGGCGCGCAGCGCCCGGCCGAGCGGGCGCTGGATTTCCTGGGTGCGGCCCGATTGCGTGCCGCGCGCCGCCGCGCGGTCGGTGCGCGTGCCGGTGGAGCGCGGCAGCATGCCGTACTCGGCCGTCACCCAGCCCTTGCCGGAATCGCGTATCCAGAAGGGCACCCGGTCCTCGATGGACGCGGTACACAGCACATGGGTATCGCCGAAGCGCGCCATGCAGGACCCTTCGGCATACTTGCTGAAGCCGGGCTCCAGACTGACGAGCCGCATCTGATCGGCGGCGCGCCCGGACGGGCGGGTGCTCATGGACTGGCCTTTCGCTGATTGGCGTTTCGGGCGCAAGCTAGCCCCTTGGGCCGGAGCCGTAAAGCGTCTCCGGCCGGTTGCGCGCGACCGGCCGGCAGGGCCGCGCCCCGGCGGCCTCGGCCCGGGTCCGCCCGGCACCCCCGGTTGACGCAGTGGGGGGGCGTTACTAGATTTTGCGGGCACCCTTTCCCTTGGGGACGCGGACATGGCTTTGGACAGGAAGACGGGCATCCAGGAACTCAACGAACGCTCGCGCGAAATCCTGCGCGAAGTGGTGGAAACCTATGTCCAGACCGGCGAGCCGGTCGGTTCGCGCACGATCTCGCGCCGGATCGGCCTCGGCCTGTCGCCGGCCTCGATCCGCAACGTCATGGCGGATCTCCAGGAAGCGGGGCTTCTCTATTCGCCCCACACTTCGGCCGGCCGCCTGCCGACGGAAGCGGGCCTCAAGCTCTTCGTCAACGGCATCCTCGAACTGGGCGGTCTTGCCGAATCTGACCGCAAGGATATCGAAAGCCAGTGCGCCGCCGCGGGCAAGTCGCTGGAAGAGGCGCTGGCCGAAGCGACGCGCGCCCTTTCGGGCCTGTCGCAATGCGCCTCGCTCGTGCTCGCGCCCAAGACCGAATCGCCGCTCAAGCACATCGAATTCGTCAAGCTCAACGAAGGTCGCGCGCTGGTCGTCATCGTCACCGAATCGGGGACGGTGGAAAACCGCCTGATCGAGATACCGCTCGGCATTCCGCCTTCGGCGCTGGTCGAGGCGGGCAACTACCTGACCCGGCGGCTGGCCGGCCGCACCGTCGCCGAAGCGCGCGCCGAAATCCTGCGCGAAGTGGAAAGCCATCGCGCGCAACTCGACAACCTGGCGAGCGAGCTGGTCGAACGCGGCCTTGCCCAGTGGTCGGGCGGCACCCTGCCGCAGGGCTATCTGATCGTGCGCGGACAGGCCAACCTTCTGGGCTCGATCACCGCGCTCGAGGATCTCGAACGCGTGCGCGAGCTGTTCAATGCGCTCGAACAGAAGGAAACGCTGGCGCGGCTGCTCGATCTCACGCAGACCGGCGAAGGCGTGCAGATATTCATCGGCGCCGACAACAACCTCTTCCGCAACGCCGGATGCTCCATGATCGTGGCGCCGTTCCTCAATTCTTCGGAGCACATCGTCGGCGCCATCGGCGTCATCGGCCCGACGCGCATGAATTATGCGCGCATCGTGCCGATGGTGGATTATACATCCCGTCTGGTCGGCCGCCTCATCGGCTGACCCCGACTTCACATACAGCAAGGAACAGTAATGAACGAAGAGTCCGAAAAGACCGCTGGCGCCGACGCGTCCCCCGGGGACAGCGGCGCGGCGCAGGCCAGCGCCAAGACCGAACCGCAGGGTTCCGATCCGCTGGTCGTCGCCCAGCGCGAGGCGGCCGAGGCGCGCGACCGCGCGCTGCGCGCGCTGGCCGAGCTTGAGAACTTCCGCCGCCGCGCCGAAAAGGAACGCCAGGACACGGCGAAGTATGCGGTGGCGTCTTTCGCGCGCGATGTCCTTCCGGTGGTCGACAACCTGCGTCGCGGGCTCGACAGCGTCACGGCGGCGGCGCGCAAGGCCGAAGCCGGCCTCGACGCCTTGGCGTCGGGCGTCGAACTGACCGAACGCGAGCTGCTCAACGCCTTCGAGCGCCACGGCATCGTCAGGGTCGATCCCAGGGGCGACGCCTTCGATCCCAACCTGCACCAGGCGATGTTCGAGATCGAGGACGCGAGCGTGGCGCCGGGCACCGTCGTTCAGGTCATGCAGGCGGGTTACACGCTGCACGACCGCCTGCTGCGCCCGGCGCTGGTCGGCGTGGCCAAGGGCGGCAGCGCCGGGGCGGGCGAGAAGCCGAAGCCTGTGCAGGCGCCGATCGCCAACGAGGATCTGGCGAATCCGGCGGCGGGAGGCGGCGGCGACAATTCCGGCGCATCGGACGACGGCAAGAATGGCTGAAGCGGCGCCCGCGTCCGAAGGCGACGACGGGCGCTCGCGCTTGCTTGCGCGGATCGGGGACGTGCGTACGCTCACGCGATCCCTTGCCGCGCCGCTTTCGCCCGAGGACCAGCAGGTCCAGAGCATGGCGGACGCCTCGCCCACCAAGTGGCACCTCGGGCACACGACATGGTTCTTCGAAACCTTCGTGCTGGCGCCGCACATGCCGGGATACGAAGTCTTCGATCCGGGCTACGGCTATCTGTTCAATTCCTATTACGAAGCCGTCGGGCCGCGGCACGCGCGCCCCAGGCGCGGCCTGCTCACGCGCCCGCCGCTCGCCGATGTCCTGCGCTATCGCAAGCACGTCGAAGACGCGCTTATCCGTTTCGTCGCCGAAACCCTGGCCGAAACGCTCAATCCCGTCGTGCCGCTGATCGCGCTCGGCCTGCATCACGAACAGCAGCATCAGGAACTGCTGCTCACCGACATCAAGCATGCGCTGGCGAGCCAGCCGCTGCTGCCGGCCTATCGCGACGACCTGCCGGTTCGTGCAGGATCGGCCCCCGCGCCGGTCTGGGTCGAATTCATGGGCGGCGAACACGACATCGGCGCCGATCCCGAACAGGGCTTCTGCTTCGACAACGAAACGCCGGTTCATGCCGTTATCACCCGGCCGTTCGAGCTTGCCAGCCGCCCGGTCACCAACGCCGAGGTTCTCGCGTTCATCGAAGCGGGCGGCTATGGGGCGCCCACCCTTTGGCTCGCCGACGGCTGGGCCTGGGTGCAGGCGGGCGGGGCCAACCCGTGGGGCGAAACAGCGCCCATGTACTGGACGAAGCGCGAAGGCGATTGGGGCGAATTCACCCTGGGCGGGTTGCGCCCGCTCGATCTTGCCGCGCCCGCCTCGCACCTTTCCTACTTCGAGGCCGACGCCATCGCCCGCTTCATGGATGCGCGCCTGCCGACGGAAGCCGAATGGGAACTGGCCTGCCGGCTCACTTACCAGCCGGGATCCCGCCCCAACCTGCTGGCGGCGGGCTTGCTGCATCCGGCGGCCCCCGCGGCCGGGCCCTCGCGCGGGCTTTGCCAGATGCTGGGCGATGTCTGGGAATGGACGGCTTCGGCCTACGCGCCCTATCCGGGGTTCCGTCCGGCCGCGGGCGCGGTCGGCGAATACAACGGCAAGTTCATGGTCAGCCAGATGGTGCTTCGGGGCGGCTCCTGCGCCACGCCGCCCGGCCATATCCGACCCTCCTACCGCAATTTCTTCTATCCGCACCAGTCCTGGCAGTTCTCCGGGGCAAGGCTCGCCCGCGACAGCGGCTAAAGGGGTGAAAATCGGAGATTTTTCAGGGGGTGGGACGGGTTGCAGGCGGTTTTCCGTCTCCCTATATACGGTTCAGCAATCTTGCGGGGGCTAGGGTCCCCGCCAATATCCGTCGGGGGCCGGCGCTCCCGCCAATGTGCATAGTCGGAAGTCCCTCGGGCGCCTCGGTTCGGGCCCGGCGGACTGGCTGATCGAAAGGAAAGAGCAATGGGTAAAGTCATCGGTATTGACCTCGGCACCACCAATTCCTGCGTCGCGGTCATGGAGGGCAAGGACGCCCGCGTCGTCGAAAATTCCGAAGGGGCCCGCACCACGCCGTCGATGGTCGCCTTCACCCAGTCGGGCGAAAGGCTGGTCGGCCAGGCCGCCAAGCGCCAGGCCGTCACCAATCCCGAAGCGACGCTGTTCGCCATCAAGCGCCTGATCGGGCGCGGCTTCGACGATCCCATGACCCAGAAGGATCTGGGCATGGTTCCCTACAAGATCGTCAAGGCGAACTCGGGCGATGCCTGGGTGGAAGCGCGCGGCGAGAAGTATTCGCCGAGCCAGGTTTCCGCCTTCATCCTGCAGAAGATGAAGGAGACCGCCGAAAGTTTCCTCGGCGAAACCGTCGATCAGGCCGTCATCACCGTTCCCGCCTACTTCAACGACGCCCAGCGCCAGGCGACCAAGGACGCCGGCAGGATCGCGGGCCTCGAAGTGCTGCGCATCATCAACGAACCGACGGCGGCGGCGCTCGCCTACGGCCTCGACAAGGGCCATAACGGCACCATCGCGGTCTACGACCTGGGCGGCGGCACGTTCGACATTTCGGTGCTTGAGATCGGCGACGGCGTGTTCGAGGTGAAGTCGACCAACGGCGACACGTTCCTCGGCGGCGAAGACTTCGATGCGCGGATCATCGACTACCTCGCCGACGAGTTCAAAAAGGACCAGAGCATCGACCTGCGCAAGGACAAGCTGGCGCTTCAGCGGCTCAAGGAAGCCGCCGAAAAGGCGAAGATCGAGCTGTCGTCCTCGATGCAGACGGAAGTGAACCTGCCGTTCATCACCGCCGATGCCTCGGGCCCGAAGCACCTCAACATCAAGCTGACGCGCGCCAAGCTCGAAGCACTCGTCGACGACCTCGTGCAGCGCACCGTGGGGCCCTGCAAGGCCGCGCTCAAGGACGCGGGCCTCAAGGCGTCGGAGATCGACGAAGTGATCCTGGTCGGCGGCATGACCCGCATGCCCAAGATCGTCGAAACGGTGAAGCAGATTTTCGGCCGTGAACCGCACAAGGGCGTCAACCCGGACGAAGTGGTTGCCATCGGCGCCGCGATCCAGGCGGGCGTCCTGCAGGGCGACGTCAAGGACGTGCTGCTGCTCGACGTCACGCCGCTGTCGCTCGGCATCGAAACGCTGGGCGGCGTGTTCACGCGCCTGATCGACCGCAACACGACGATCCCGACCAAGAAGTCGCAGGTGTTCTCCACCGCCGAAGACAACCAGACGGCGGTGACCATCCGCGTGTTCCAGGGCGAACGCGAAATGGCGGCCGACAACAAGCTCTTGGGCCAGTTCGACCTGGTCGGCCTGCCGCCTGCGCCGCGCGGCGTGCCGCAGATCGAGGTGGCCTTCGACATCGACGCCAACGGCATCGTCAACGTTTCGGCCAAGGACAAGGCCACGAGCAAGGAGCAGCAGATCCGCATCCAGGCCTCGGGCGGCCTGTCCGACGATGAAATCGAACGCATGGTGAAGGACGCCGAGAGCCACGCCGAGGAAGACAAGAAGCGGCGTGCGGAGGTCGAGCGCCACAACCAGGCGGAAACCCTGATCCACACCACCGAACGCTCGCTCAAGGAGCACGGCGACAAGGTCTCGGCCCAGGAAAAGAAGGCGATCGAGGACGCCATC
>CAXRES010000233.1:0-2435 GCA_964229575.1 Alphaproteobacteria bacterium | reverse complement strand
AGCGCCGAGCGCCGCGTCCGACACGACGCTTGCCGTGCGCACGCCGGCGGAAGCGAGCGCGTGGCGGATCGCGCCCACGATCAGCCCGCGCACCAGGCCCGCGTCCTGGAAGCGCACCTCGGTCTTGGCCGGATGGACGTTGACGTCGACGAGCGCCGGATCGGCAGCGAGGAACAGCGCCGCGGCGGCATGACGGTCGCGCGCCAGCACGTCCTGATAGGCGCCGCGCACCGCGCCCACCAGCAGGCGGTCGCGCACCGGGCGGCCGTTGACGAAAAGATACTGGCGGTCGGCCGTGCGCCGGGCCGCCGTCGGCAGGCCGATGAGCCCGCTGAGGCGCAGGCCCTCGCGTTCGGCCTCGATGTCGATGGCGTCGGTCGCGAAGTCGCGGCCCAAAACCTCGGCGAGCCGCTTGCGCCGGGCCGCGAACAGATCGGCGCCCGAGGCCTGGACGCTCAACTTTTCCTCCCCGTCCGCCGTCACGGTGAAGGCGATTTCCGGATGCGCCATGGCGAGGCGCGTCACCGCATCGAGCGCGTGTACCAGTTCCGTGCGGTCGGCCTTGAGGAACTTGAGGCGGGCGGGCGTGGCGAAGAACAGATCGCGCACCTCGACCCGCGTGCCGCGGGCGAGCGCCGCGGGACGCGGACCCTTGATGCGCCCGCCTTCGACATCGATGGCGAACGAGTCGCCCTCCTTGCGCGAGACGATGGTAAGCCGCGCCACCGCGCCGATGGACGGCAGCGCCTCACCGCGAAAGCCGAGCGTGCGGATGTCCGTGAGATCGTCGTCGGGCCCGATCTTCGAAGTCGCGTGCCGGGTGACGGCGAGCGCCAGTTCGTCGCGCGCCATGCCCGAACCGTCGTCGGCGACGGCGATGAAGCTCTTGCCGCCTTCGCGCAGGACGATGTCGATGCGCGAAGCACCGGCGTCGATGGCGTTTTCCACCAGTTCCTTGAGCGCCGAGGCGGGACGTTCGACCACCTCGCCCGCGGCGATGCGGTTGACCAGCCCTTCGGGCAGGACGCGGATGGTCACGCGGCCCTCTTCGTCATCGCGGCCCTTTCATGGCCGCAAGACGGGCGCGCGCCAGCCGCTTGCCGTCCTCGACCGCCGGCTGGTCGAAGGGATCGACGCCGAAGAGATCGGCGGCAAGGATCGTTTCCAGCATGAAATGCATCATCAGGGCGCCCATCGCTTCGCCGTCGGCCTTCCTGATGCGGATGATGCGCGTCGGCCGCCCGGCGCGGATCAGCGTTTCCGCCGTCGCTTCCTGTTCGGCGGCGAGCAGGTCGCCCATGGTGCGGCCATCGAGATATTCGAGACCCGCGCCGCCGGCGAGCGACGCATCGAGCCGCGCGCCCGTGCCTTCCGCCGCGCCGAGGATGAGCGTGAACATCTTGTCGGCCGGACCGTCGAGCCAGAGCTGCAACTGGCTGTGCTGGTCGACCGTGCCGCGCGCGGCGATGGGCGTGGTGCCCTGGCCCGACTTGCCGAGGCTTTCGGCCCAGAGCTGGCGGTACCACAGGCCGAATGGCGCGAGCCGGTCGATATAGGGCAGGATGACGCTTTGGGCGGCGCCCTTTTCGCGGGCGAGCGCGAAGGCGAGCGCCGCGCCCGCGCAGGCGGGCGAGCGGGCGGGCGTGGCGGCTTCTAGGCTCATGGCGAGCGCGGCAGCCGCACCCTTGCGCACAGCGGCGGGATCGACACCCGCGATGGCCGCCGGGATCAGGCCCACGTTGGTCAGCGCGGCGAAGCGCCCGCCGATGGCCGCGTCGTGTTCGAGCATGGCAAGGCCGTAGCGCGCGGCAAGCCGGGCGAGCGGCGTCGGCGGCGCCCCCGCCCTGACGGGATCGGACAGCGCGAAGGCGCGCAAGCCGGGCGTGCCGCCCTTGTCCATCCACGGCAGGAGGACGAGGGCCTGGGCCAACGTTTCCGCCGTGGTGCCTGATTTCGAGACGATCAGCGCGCCGGTGCGCGCCGGGTCGAGCGCGGCGAGCGCTCCGTCGAAGCCGTCGGGATCGACGTTGTCGAGGAAATGCAGGCGCGGCGCGGCCGGATCGCGGCCGAGAGCGGCGAGGGTCGCCCCGCCGAGGCTGGAGCCGCCGGTGCCGAGCACGACGATGTCGCTGTTGCGGCGCAGTATTTCCGACACCTCGCGGATGCGCGGCAGATCGGCGGTCTCCGCCGGCAACTGCAGGTGGCGCAGTTTGCCGCCGCGCAGGCGGTCGAGCGAAGGCGCGAGGCGCCCGAGCGCCGCGGCAAGGGCTTCCGCCGACAGGCCGCCCGCGCCGATGCGCGTCGCCATACAGTTTTCGATCTCGTGGGTATAGGGCATGGCGTCGCTGGAGCCGGCGGTTGGCGGCGTTGGGGGTCTCTCGGGCAGCTTACCACCGAAGGGCGGGCTGGTGGCAACGGCCCGGCGCCGGCGCCGC
>CAXRES010000232.1:0-9205 GCA_964229575.1 Alphaproteobacteria bacterium | reverse complement strand
GAGCACGACGCGCGGCGCGGCGAAACCCTGGGTGAAATCGTGGGCGGCGAGACCGATACGCCGCTCGGGCAGCGCAAGGCCGAGGCGCGCGCACATCGGCCGGCTCATCCACGGATCCATGCCGGGGTTAGGCGGCCAGTCGCCTTCGTTGAGGCCGGCAAGCACCATCACGTCGGCGTGCTGCAGGCGCGCTTCCAGCGGACCCCAGATGCTGAGCCTCGGGTGACGGCCGAAGCGCGGCCGCACGACGCGCCCGGCGAGAAGGGCCGCGAGGAATTCCGGATAGCGCGCCCCGGCCAGAGGTTCGAAGTCGCGCCCGGCCGCGGCGAGATCGGCGAAGAAGGCGGCGAGCGGCTCGGCCTCCTCGCCGCGCCACAGGCGCTGGGCGCCTTTTTCTTCGTCGCTTGCCGCGAGCGCTTCGGCCGCGCCGACATGAACCGCGGCGATGTCGCTGCAATGCGCCGGGCGGCCACCGAGAATTTCGACAAGCGGCGCGAGCATCTTCGCCACATTGTCGAGCCACGGGCCGAGCGCACGAAGGCGCGGCGCGATGGCGCGAGCCGTTTCCGAATCGGGCTTCGCTTCGGCTTCCGCAAGGCGTGCCGCGATGCGCGCGCGCAAGGGCTCAAGGCCGCGCCCGCAGGCCGGCCCGCGCAGCACGAGGCGGTCGAGATCGCGCACCCGGCCGCGGAAGTCATCGCGCGCCTGGCCGCCCGCGGCGAGCGGGTGCTTGAGGCAGGCGAGCAGACTGACGGCTTCGAATTTCTGTGCGGCCGCCTCGGCGACGAGGCGCAGGAAGGTCGCAAGCGGCGTCGCGGCAAGCGGCGTGCCGGCCGAGTCGTCGACCTCGACCGACCAGCGCTTGAGCTTGGCCGCGACGCGCCGGGCAAGGGCGCGGTCGGGCGTCACCAGCGCGGCCGTGCGATTCTCGTGGCGCAACGTTTCGCGCAGGATGAGCGCGATGGCGGCGGATTCTTCTTCCGGCGACGGCGCTTCGATCCAGCTCACGTTTTCGAGGGCCGCCGCCGTTCCCTCCGGCGGCGCGGCGGGGTTCGGATGCATCGCGGCGGCGATGACGCGGGCGCGTTCGGGCTCGCCCACTCCGGCCGCCGCCGACGGCCAATCGGCGCCCCACGGCCTGACGTCGGCGCGCTTCGCCTCGATGTGGCGCAGGAGCCGCGCCATGCCGAACTGTGGATGGGTTTCAGGCAATTCGGCCCAGTCCGTCTCGCTCATCTCGCGGTCGAGGCCGGGCAGCACGACGCAGCCCCTGGGCAGGCGCGCGACGACGGCGAGCAGGTCGGCGGTCGCCGGCACCGAGCCGGTCGAACCGGCGGCGATGACCCAGTCCGCGGGCGGCTCATGGCGCCAGCGTTCGCCCTGCGCGGCGAGCAGCCGGTTGCGCCGCTCCGCCGGGCCGATCGCGCCTTCCTCGGCCAGCACGCCGGGCCAGCTTTCGGTGAGGATGGCAAGAAAGGCGAGCACCTCGGCCCAGTGTCGGGCCAGGTGTTCTTCGCGCGGGGAGATATCGGCGAAACGCTCGAAGCCGATGCGTTCGGTCTCCATCTGGTCGAGCAGGCGCGCGAGTTCGGCGGCGAGTTCCGCCGCCTGAGCCGGATCGGCGGTGCGCCCGCCCGCCCTCGCCGCGGCAAGCACCAGGCGGGCGAGCAGCAGCTGGCGGCGCAGTCCGCCGATGACCGGCGGCAGATCGGCAAGTCCCCGGCCCGGCTCCGAACCCGAGGCCGCTTCGGCCATGATCGCCAGTTCGCCTTCGTCGAGATCGCCGAGCGGCATCATGCGCGGCAGCAGCAGCGCCGTGCCGCCCGAGGCGCGCAGGAACGCCTCGCGCAGGCTGCGCACGGCGCGCCGCGTGGGCAGCAAAACGGTGGCGCGCGCCAGCGCGAAGGGATCGCCCGGCGCTGCGGCGGCGATGCCCGCCATCATTCCCTGGGCCAGCGCATCCACGAACGGGATGCCCGGCGCGATGGCGTAGAGCCTGGGCGCGCCGCCCGTCATCCGGGCGGCGCGGCGATCGGGGCGCCCGGGGCGAGCGCCTCTTCGGCGAGACGCAGCCCCGCGGGCGTGCCGATGTGGAACCAGCGGCCGTCGTGCGCGAGGCCGCGCAACCGCCCGCGCGAGCGCGCGCGGTCATAGAGCAGGTTGAGCGAGAAGGCGCCGGCCGGGCAGCCGGTGAACAGGCGCGGGTGCAGGATCTGCACGCCGGTGAAGACGTAATCGGCATGGGCGCCGCCGCCCCGGCGCGTGAGCGAGCCGTCGCGGCCGAGGAAAAAATCGCCGGGACCGTCGTAGCCCACCGCCCTGTCGGTCGGCGCGACCAGCAAGAGCGCGTCGACCTTGGACGGATCGTAGGCGGCGGCGAGCCGGGCGAGCGCCGGAAGATCGGGACCATCCTCCCAGACGATGTCGGCGTTGACCGCGTAGAACGGCTCGCGCCCCAGCATCGGCAGCGCCTTGGCCACGCCGCCGCCGGTATCGAGCAGGTCCTTTTCGGCGGAAACCCTGATCGCCGGCTGCTTGCGGTCCTTGAGATGCGCGATGACGAGCTGGGCGAGGTAATGGGTGTTGACGATGCATTCGGCCACCCCCGCGGCAGCCAAAGCATCGAGCGCGCGGTCGAGCATGGTGCGGCCGGCCACCGGCACCAGCGGCTTGGGCAGGCGGTCGGTGATCGGCCGCATGCGCAGGCCGAGCCCGGCAGCCAGCACCATTGCATGGATAGGGGCAGGAACCTGAACCGACATCACGGACCTTTGGTTGGCGACGGCGCGGGGGCGATTCGCGCTTCGCGCGCCAGCGCGGCGTCGAACCAGCGCCTGAGCGGCGCCAGCGCCGGATGGGCGAGATCGCGCTCCAGAAGCCGCCACACGCGCGGGATATGGGCAAGATAGCGCGGCTTGCCGTCGCGCCGGCAGAGCCGCGTGAAGATGCCGATGATCTTGGCGTTGCGCCCGGCGGCGAGAACGGCGCCGGCGGCGGCAAAGTCCTCGCCCGCCGCTTCGGGGCACTGGGCGATATAGCGGGCGCGGGCGCGTTCGGCGATGCCGGGGCCGAGATCGCGCCGCGCATCCTCGATCAGCGACACGAGGTCGTAGGCGGGGTGCCCGGCGAGCGCGTCCTGGAAATCGAGCAGCCCGCAGGCCGCGATGCCGCCGCGTCCGGCGACGCGCATGAGATTGTCGACGTGATAATCGCGCAGCACCAGTGTCGGGCGCGCGGGCGCGGCGAGTGCGAAGGCTTCGCGCCACAGCGCGCAATAGTCCTCGCGTTCCGCCGCGCCGGTGTCGCGGCCGCGGATGGCGGGCAGGTACCAGTCGGTGAACAGCGCCGCCTCGGCCAGCAGGCGGTCGCCGTCATAGGGTGCCAGGCCCGCCGGCACGGCGTCGGGCCTGGCATGCAACGTCGCAAGCACGTCGACGGCAAGATCGTAGAGCGCCGCTTCGTTCTCGCCGCGGGCCAGCAGCCGGGTGAAGGTGTCGTCGCCGAAATCCTCGATCACGAGGAGGCCCGCCGCCGCGTCTTCGGCCAGCACCCGGGGGGCGGAAAAGCCGAGCCCGACGAGATGGCGCGCGATGCGCAGCCAGGGCCCGACGTCTTCCTTGCCGGGCGGTGCGTCCATGACCAGTGCCGGGACCGGGCCGCCCGAAAGCCGGCCGTAGCGGCGAAAAGAGGCATCGGCGGCGAGCCAGTCGAGACGCGCCCCGGCGAAACCCGCCCGCGCGAGGAAGCCTGCGATGGCTTCGGCGCGCGCCTGCGCTCCAGCGTTGGCTTCGGCGTGCGCCTGCGCTCCGGCGTTCGTCCCCGCCGCCGCCCCGCTCATCGCGCTTCCCCCGCGGCAAGGGCCAGCGCCAGGGCCGCTTCGAGCGCGCGCCCGCGCGCGCCGAAGCCGGTCACCGTGGCGCGGCGGGTCCGGCTGTCGTCGCCGGGAGCGGATGCAGGGACGGATACAGGGGCGAGCGCGATCTCGATCCGCGCGTCGGGCAGCCAGGGGCCGAGGCGGTCGGGCCATTCGATCAGCGCGATCGCCTCGGCGAAGGCTTCCTCGATGGCGAGTTCGAGCGCGTCGTCGGGGCGCTCCAGCCGGTAGAGGTCGAAATGCCAGACGGCGACGGGGCCCGCGTCGTAGACCTGCGCCAGGGTGTAGGTCGGGCTCGGCACCTCGTCGGGCGGCGGGGCGCCCGCCGCCTCGGCGCGCGCGGCGATGAGGAACCGGGCAAAGGCCGTCTTGCCGGCGCCGAGCGGGCCCGACAGCGCCACCCCGTCGCCCGCCGCGAGCAGCGGCGCAAGCGCGCGCGCGAGCGCGCGCGTGGCTGTAAGATCGGCAAGCGGCAGTTCGATCATGCGCATGGCCCCGGCGGTCGTGTTCGTTTGTAGACCCGGCGATGCGTGCGGACAAGGGCGGGGGTTTGCCCTTGCATGGGCGCGGGCGGCCGATATGTTAGGCCGCGACGGAGGGCACATGACCGGGGAATTCCTCAGCGCCGATCCGGCGGGCGCGCTTTCCGGCGCGGCCCCGGGCGGGAGCCACGAAACGGACGTCGTCATCGTCGGCGCCGGGCCGTGCGGCCTGTTCGCGGTGTTCGAATGCGGCATGCTGAAGATGCGCTGCCATGTCGTCGACGCGCTCGACGCCGTGGGCGGCCAGTGCATCGCGCTCTACCCGGAAAAGCCGATCTACGACATTCCCGCCTGGCCCGAGATCACGGCCGAACGGCTGATCGCGCAGCTCACGGCCCAGGCCGGCGCCTTTGCCCCGGTGCTGCATCTCGGCCAGCGCGCCGCAACACTGGAGGATACCGCCGACGGCCGCTTCCGGCTGACCACCTCGGCCGGCACCGCGATCACCGCGCGTGCGGTCATCGTCGCGGGCGGGGTCGGCGCCTTCGGCCCCAACCGCCCGCCGCTCGCGCGCCTCGCCGAATACGAAGGCAAGAGCGTGTTCTACCTCGTCGCCCGGCGCGAGGACTTCCGGGGCAGGCGCGTGGTCATCGCGGGCGGCGGCGATTCGGCCGTCGACTGGGCCAATGCGCTGGCCCCCGTGGCGGAGAAGATCTACGTCGTGCACCGGCGCGACAAGTTCCGCGCCGCGCCCGAAAGTGTCGCGCGCATGAAGGCGCTGGCCGGCACCGGCAAGGTCGAGCTGGTCATTCCCTACCAGCTATCGGGGCTCGAAGGCGCGGGCGGCGAGTTGTCGGCCGTCACCGTCGCAACGCTGAAGGGCGAGACGCGCCGGCTCGAAGCCGACCGCCTGCTGCCCTTCTTCGGGCTCGCCACCGAAATCGGGCCGATCGGGGACTGGGGGCTCGGCGCCGCGCACGGGCGCATCCCGGTGAGCGCGGCGACGATGCAGAGCGCGCGTGCCGGCGTCTTCGCCATCGGCGACATCGCCGACTATGCGGGCAAGCTCAAGCTGATCCTGACCGGCTTCGCCGAGGCCGCGGCCGCCGCCCACGCCGCCTTCGCCCACGTCCATCCCGGCGAGGCGCTGCACTTCGAATACTCGACCAGCAAGGGCCAGCCGGGGGCGTAAGAGCGCCCCCGCAAGCGTGGCGTCAGGCACATCCGCCCGCGGCGGACTTTCAGATATAGCCGCCCGGGCCGGACCCTCAGATAAAGCCGCCCGGGTCGGACTTTCAGATATAGCCGCCCGGGTCGGCCCAGGGGGCGGCGGCGCCCGTGGCGCGCGGGCGGTCGGCGGGCGGCACGGCCGGCAGCCGCAGGGTCACGGTCGTGCCCTGCCCGACTTCCGATTGCAGGCCGATGCTGCCGCCGTGCAGGTCGACCACGCTCTTGACCAGCGCGAGGCCGAGACCGACGCCGCCGCGGCCGTCGCCGTCACGCCCGTCGCTGCCGCGGCCGCGTTCGAATTTCCCGAAGACGCGTTCGCGGTCCTCTTCGGGGATGCCGGGCCCGGTGTCGGAGACCGACAGCACGATCTGATCGGCTTCGCGCCGGGCGGAGAGGGTGATGCGGCCTTCGGCCGGCGTGAACTTGATCGCGTTTGAGACGAGGTTGAACAGAGACTGGCGGATGCGCCGGTCGTCGGCGACGAAGCTGCCGATGCCCGACGGGCAGTCGACGACCATGGCCAGCCCGCGCTTGCGCGCGTTTTCGCGGGCGAGCGCCAGAACCGAGTCGAGCGCGGCGCGGATGTCGGCTTCGCCGAGATCCAGTTCGAACCGTCCGGACTCGATCAGCGCGAGGTCGAGAATGTCGTCGATCAGCGTCAGCAACTGCTGGGAGGATTCGAGGACGCCCCCGGCATATTCCGACTGGCGGCGGTTGAGGGTGCCGAAATACTGGTTCGCCAGGATCTCGGTAAAGCCGATGATGGTGTTGAGCGGCGTGCGCAGTTCGTAGGACACGTTGGTGATGAACTCCGACTTGAGCCGGTCGGCGGCCAGCAGCGCTTCGTTGCGTTCGCGCAGGGCCCGTTGCACGGCGACCGAATCGGTCACGTCGATATAGGTGAACAGCATGGCGCCGTCGGGCAGCGGCACCGCGGCATAGTCGAGGATGGAACCGTCGGCGCGTTCGAACCGCCCGGCGCGCGCGGCGCGGTCGGCGCCGTTGGCGATGACCTGGTCGCGGAAATCTTCCCATCGGCCGCGGTGGAGGAACAGTTCCCTGGCGGCATCCACGACATCGGCCATGCGCGGCTCGCCATCGAGCAGGTCGGCGCGAAGCCGCCAGATGCGCGCGAAGGCGGGATTGTAGAGCTTGAGCCTGCCGTCGGAGCCGTACACCGCCACCCCTTCGTGCAGATTGTTGAGCGTTTCCGACTGCACGGCGATCAGCGTGTTGTACGAGCGTTCCAGCGTCAGGCGGTCGGTGACGTCCTCGCTGGTGAACATCAGGCCGCCCAGCGGATGCGGGCTGATGACGAGGCGCACCACGCGGTTGTCGGGCAGGTAAAGGAGTTCCTCCTGGGTGTCGATCAGCGAGGTGTAGAGATCGAGCCGGCGGCGCTTGTAATCCTGGAAGTCCGTCTGTTCGGGATACATGCGCCGCGCGCGAAGGTCTTCCAGCATCTCGCCGTGCGTCGGACCGGTGTGCAGCCACTCCGGATCGAAGCGCCACATCCCGGCGAAGGCGGCATTGAAGAATTGCAGGCGCGCATCGGGGCCGAAGATGACCATGCCGGTGCCGAGCTTTTCCAGAACTTCGGCATGGGCGGCGACGTGACGGACAAGCTCGGCGCGGGCATCGTCGGCGTCCGTGCGGTCGACGGCGATGCCGGCGACCCGCCACGACGAACCTTCCGAACCGATGGGAAATTCCGTGATTTCGAGCAGGCGGCGACGGCCTTCCACGACGACATGGAGGCTGTTGGTCTGCGCCATGCCCGAGGCCGCCGCCTCCTGGCCGAGCTTGCGGCCCCAGCCCACCGGCCCGGCGGCGATTTCCTTGCCCGAGGCGACAGAGGCGGCGGGCGCCGGATCGTCGACGGCGCGCGAATAGGCGCGGTTGCAGTAGACGATCGCGAGGTCGGGACCGCGCACCCAGACGGGTATGGCAAGCCCGTCGAGTACGTGGCGCAGGCCGGTGTTCTGCAGGCCGAGCGCGCTCACGCGCTCCATCAGGCGGGCGCTTTCGTGTACCGCGTCGCCGATGTCCTGCAGCCAGACCGTGTCGGCGGGCGCGCCGCCCGGTTCGGCCGAGACGCGCCGGCCGCGCGCCTCGAAGACGTGGCGGCCGTCGGCGGTTTCGACCTTGAGGGTGAAACCCTCTCCGCTTTCGCGCAGGCGGGCGACATGGGAAAGAATCTCTTCGCCCTGGGCGCTGCGGAGCAGGCGCGCCACGTCCTCGAAGCGGGCGAGGGTCGCGCCGTCGACACCGAGCAGGCGGGCAAGCGCGCCGCCGCCTTCACCCCCGTCGCCGGCGGCCGGCGCGTCCGCCACAGGCCAGGTCCAGTACCCCCCGGGGGCGGTGGCGAGAGCGGCGCCGCGGCCGAGCGCACGCGCGCGCTCGGCCGCGCGCGCGCGCCGGAGGCGAACCAGGGAGCGCCACAGGTTCAGGGCAAGCGCGCAGGCGGCGATCGTGGCAAAAAAAGCGAGAGCCAGCGCCGCGGCCAATACCGTCGGCTCATCGAGGCCGGCGAAGGCGGGCAGCGCCAGCGCCTTGCGCCCGGACGCAAGCCGCCCGCCGCGGCCCCCCGCAGGGGGCCGGGATCGAAGGAAAGGAGAGGTCAGCAACCGCCGCACGGCGCGAATCCTACGCTTCGCCCCGAAGGGCGACAAGCGTCCGCGCCCGAAGGGCGACAGGCCCCCGCGCCCGGAGCGCGACAGGCGAGCCGGTCACATGTCCGCCGGGCGGGGGCGCGTCAGTAACGATAATGCTCCGGCTTGAACGGGCCGTCGACCTTGACGCCGATGTAATCGGCCTGCTGCTTGCTGAGCTTGGTCAGCCTGACCCCGACATGGGCGAGGTGAAGGCCGGCGACCTTTTCGTCCAGTTCCTTGGGCAGGAAATAGACCTCGTTCCTGTACCTGCCGTGGTTGTTCCACAGTTCGAGCTGCGCCAGGACCTGGTTGGAGAAGGAGAAGCTCATGACGAAGCTCGGATGGCCGGTGGCGCAACCGAGGTTCACCAGCCGCCCTTCGGCCAGAACGATCAGGCGCTTGCCGCCCGGCATGGTGACTTCGTGGACCTGCGGCTTGATCTGGTTCCACTTCATGTTACGCAGCGCCGCGATCTGGATTTCGCTGTCGAAGTGGCCGATGTTGCACACGATGGCGCGGTCCTTCATGGCGCGCATGTGTTCGATCGTGATGATGTCGATGTTGCCGGTGGCGGTGACGAAGATATCGCCGAGCTTCGCCGCCTCGTCCATGGTCAGCACCTGGAAGCCTTCCATCGCGGCCTGCAGCGCGCAGATGGGGTCGATTTCCGTGACGATGACGCGCGCACCCTGCCCGGCCAGAGCCGCGGCGCAGCCCTTGCCCACGTCGCCGTAGCCCGCCACCACGGCGGTCTTGCCGCCGAGCATCACGTCGGTGGCGCGCTTGATGCCGTCGATCAGGCTTTCGCGGCAGCCATAGAGATTGTCGAACTTCGACTTGGTGACCGAGTCGTTGACGTTGATGGCGGGCGCCTTGAGTTCGCCCCTGCGCTGCATTTCGACGAGGCGGATGACGCCGGTCGTGGTTTCCTCGGAAATGCCCTTGATGTCCTTCATCAGCTCGGG